>CAZIMF010000110.1:0-1576 GCA_964540445.1 uncultured Candidatus Saccharibacteria bacterium | reverse complement strand
AGAAATAGCAAAAAATAATCCCAATCTTTTATTTGAACTGCGCCGCCGCCTCGTTGAACGTGGCGAATATGAGGATATGCTCAAGATGGCCAGCGGTGAACTGCCAAACACCATGGTAGTAGTATCGGATTTTCCTGCCGAACTTATGGATAGCAATGAAGATGTGGGTGGTTACAACGCTCGACGTAAGCAGACAATGCTAAGAGTTATTACGAGACAATTGGACGGTAGTATTAGGATGACCACACAGAGCCTGGAAGGCTCTGATCGGCGGGCGCTAGAAGCTATATATAGCCAAATGGGAGAACAGGCCGAAGATGGCGAATTGCTAGAGCAACGTATTAATCGTGAATTGCCTTCACAGTGGCAGGACATGCTAATCGATAATTTAACTCAGACCTATGACAGTTCACTATCTCAGAAGCATGGTGGCAATTGGCATGCCGGTTTTAGGGAACCGGCGAAACGATCATGGACTGACACGTATCAATTCGCCTGTGCCCAAGAAGATATTATTGAGTGGTTCACAGCCAAAAAAACAGCCGATCCAGTTGGTGCTGAAAATCTACGCTACAAGTTAGCCGCCACTGCTCACGACCGTTATGAAAGCTACGTGGACGGCCTAAATCGGGACGCGTCATTAATTAGTCGTGCCCCATTTAGCCAAATGTTAGTAGACATACAGCGCTTAGAATTGGAGATGGATCGATCTACTCAGAGGGCAAGTGCCCTAGGGCAAGTATTTAGCGGCTGTGGTTCTAGCGTGGGGGCTGATAACCAGCTTGAGCAATCAGGCTATGGCAACAAGACCACTAACAGTTCCAGCTACAAGTTCGATAAAATAACATATTGTAATGTCTGCCAAAAATCTCCTAAGAAAGAAGAATCAAAAAAGCCCTGTGGTCCTTGCGGGATCTGTCGGCAATGCGATAAGAAACTCGGGGGCAAAGGCTAGCCGGCGTATAATTAGAGGGTGATTACAAAACAACGAATCGGAATTTATGCGGGCACTTTTGACCCGGTTCACGCCGGCCACGTTACCTTTGCTCTGCAGGCGCTGGAAGCCGCCAACTTGGATCGGATTTATTTTCTGCCCGAACGGCGGCCGCGCAACAAGCAAGGCGTCGAGCATTTTGGTCATAGGGTGGCCATGCTGCGGCGAGCATTAGAACCGCACAATCAATTTGATGTGCTGGAGAGGGTAGACGTCAGCTTCAGCGTCGAACGCACTTTGCCAGCCCTCAAAAAGCAGTTTGCCGGAGCTGAGCTGGTGTTTCTGTTCGGGTCAGACGTAGTGCCAAGCCTAAACGGTTGGGCACATTCGGACCGCTTACTAAAAGCCGGTGAACTAGTCATAGGTCTGCGCGCCAAAACCGATCGTAAGCGGCTAAAGCAGATTATCGAGGCTTGGCCGGTTCAGCCAAAGGCAGTTACTGTTTTTCCAAGTTACGCACCTACTGTGTCTTCTGGTCGGATTCGCCAGGCGCTGCGGCTGCGCCAACCGACAGATGGTCTGCTGGCTAGCGTTGAGCGCTACAGCGATCGGAACTGGCTATACGTGTCGCTCGCCTAGAAT
>CAZIMF010000109.1:0-1627 GCA_964540445.1 uncultured Candidatus Saccharibacteria bacterium | reverse complement strand
ATAAGCGAGCTGGACTACATTAGCCCCGGCGGCACCAACACCTGGGATTTTGCTTTGCCAGCCGCAACCCTAAGCGGCTATCAAACCGGTTTCTACAAACAGTATTTTCCAGCTAGTGCGCTTGTTGGCAAATCGTCCGACGGTCACGTAGTTTCGTTCCAGTTCGACACAAACGCCAAAATTAGTGGCATATTCATGGCCGCGCCCGATGTTCTCTAGGTAGTTGCATACACCTCTCTCTACCTCATGCGCGCGGGCGCGCGTAATATAATAGGAGTGTAACAAGGAGGTTTTATGGATCCAGTTGTGCATTTTGAAATGGGTTATTTTGATCGGGATCGGATGAAAAAGTTTTATAGTTCGACGTTTGGCTGGCAAATGCAACAAATGGGCGATGATATGGGCGGCTACGCAGTTGCACAAACTACCGAGACAGACAAAGACGGCATGGTAAAAACCCCAGGTAACATCAATGGCGGCTTTTACGCCAAGAGTGATAGTTCGGACTCACACGCACCGTCAATCGTAATTTCGGTTAAAGACATCAAGAAGGCTATTGAAGAGCTTAAGAATAATGGCGGCAAAATCAAAGGCAGTATGACGCCAGATGGTAAACACACTATGGAGCCAACCATGATTCCGGGAGTTGGCCTCTGGATCTCTTGCGAAGACACCGAGCAAAACCGCTTCAGCCTCCTCCAACCCAAGAGCTAAAAGTGTGAGCCTAAAGTTGTAAATATTTCAACAAGGGCGTATAATCATAGGTAACGAGTCGACCTTAAAAGGTGCATCTTGAGGGAGTGTTACTAAAGAGCCGGACGATGCTCTTAAACGTTCGAAGAAAGGTAACACTATGTTAGCAACCACCACAAGCTATTTGGGCAGATATGCCATTGCCTATAACGATCAGCTAGAAAAAACTAAACCACGACCGATATTAGCTGGTAGCAGATCATCAATTGAGAATATCAAAAAGCGTATAAAGTCTAGGCGTGAGCCGGTTGCGCCCGGTATAAATACAGCTACCGAAAAGCTCATCAGTATGGCCGAAGGAATGCACGAAAATTTAATTTCTGCCAACACAGTTTTCCCATTTATCCTATTTCCGGACACTATCAGCATAGATAGGCAGAAACTAACAATTACTCATCGGTCCTTCTTTAGCACTGCGAGCACAATCAGTGTGCAGATTGACGATGTGCAGATTGCCAAAGTAGACGTAGGGCCATTCTTTGGCTCGGTTCATCTGGCTTCAAAGTATTTTGCAGACAACATTCAAACGATTAACTTCCTTAAGCGTACCGACGCTCTGGCCATCCAAAGATTGCTGCAGGGTTACATGATTGCCCACCACCGACAAATCGATTGCACTAGCATCGACAATGCCCAGCTAGTTATTCTATTGAATGAACTCGGTCAAAGCGCCGGGACTTAGGGGAGAACTACTCCGACTCGACCACGCTCGAACCTTCGTCGAGCGATAGATTCTTAAACTGGAAAGAAAAACAAAAAAGAGCCGTTTAACGGGCTCTTTGTCTGCGGTTGATTACTGTAAACAGTGTCAACCCCGACTGTTCAACCTTTCGGCTGAGAATCGTTACCACCTCACAGTGGTATCTACTAATAT
>CAZIMF010000108.1:0-1656 GCA_964540445.1 uncultured Candidatus Saccharibacteria bacterium | reverse complement strand
GAGGCGACACCATAGTTGAGGTGTTAATAGCAATCGCAATTGCTGCTTTCGCAATCGGTACATCTTATGCGATAGCAACCCGAAGCCTACAGCAAGCTATCACTGCGCGTGAGCGCAACCAAGCACTCAATATCACCCAAAACCAGATTGCAGCTCTAAAAATTCGCTACAGCTACGATAAAACTGCTTTTAATAGTGATACTGTGGGTTTTGTGGTTCCTTCTACCACGGCAACTCCACCCGCGTCACAGCTGCCATATACAGATTTTCACTTTTGCCTAGACGACCAGTCGGCTAGTCCGGATGACCTCGCCCATCCATGGGCCCGTCAAACTGAGGCCGCTAGTTTCAACGATACCTCGGCCGCCAATATCTCTCAAACAAACACCTATAAAGCTGCTTGCGTTCAGAACGATGGTTCAACAGACTATTTTATTGACATCAGTGCGCAAATAACAAGTAGTAGCCAAAACACCGCCAATGACCGCACTGTTTATAAAGTTGCTGTACGCTGGAACCAAGTTTCGGGCGGAACTGCCGAGTCTAATGTTTACTACAGGTTATAAATTCCATGAAACACAAACAATTATCGCAAAAAGGATTCACGCTGGTAGAACTTTTGATTGCTACAGCAGTATTTTCAATGGTTTTAATTGTATTTCTAACGGCGTTAATGGGTGTTAGCCAGTTGTTCTATAAAGGAGTTAACCTATCAAATACGCAAGGTGCTGCCCGAAATGTTATCCAAACTATTGCTGATGATATTCAATTTTCTAAAGAGGCCCCAGATTTTCACACTGACTACTTCTGCATAGCCAACTATCGATACTCGTTCAAGCTTGGCGTTCAAGTAGATTCTGGACTCCCTAATGACTACGGGCTTGTGCGAGAAAAGGTAAGTGTATGCAAAGCCCCAGACACTGTACCTCCCGATAATGTCCCGGCTGCTCAGCTCCAACCGATTAATTTCGGTACAGCCGAGAAACTGTTGGATCCGGGCATGCAGTTAAATGACATGAGCATAAAACCACTTAACGGTGCCGTCAGCGCCAAGATTCTCATAGTCTATTACGGGGCAAATAAAGGAGTCTTCACAAGCCAAATAGCTAGCAATAATGACCCAAGTAGTCCCTCCTATAATGCCTATCAGGCCACGGATGCCCAATGTACCGGTTCTCCGAGTAGTTCACAATTCTGCGCTACCGCTAAATACCAAACTACAATACTACAGAATTTTTAATGATATGCTAAATATGAATAATATGCCGCAAATGCGAAGAAAAAAGCAAAAAATGGATAAAAATCAACAAGGCGCAACCGCAATTTTTGTGGTGATGATTCTGATGGCGATATTGGCTCTAATTAGTATCGGTTTTTCGAGCTTAATGAACAGGGAAGTACGGCAGTCACTAGATCGCCAATTGTCAACCGCTGCCTATTTTGCGGCCGAATCGGGCGTAAATGATGCTAGGGATTATTTGGCTAATGGGGGGACGAGTATAAGCGGCTGCGCAGTACCAACGGATGCTACAGCCAACAAGAGCTTCGTGGCCAACGGTGATATAGACGGGGACGGAGTATTCAAATATTCTTGCGTAATTCTTAACCCAACTCCAAAAGAACTCGAGTTCACGATTGCACCGGGAGAATCACAAG
>CAZIMF010000107.1:0-1665 GCA_964540445.1 uncultured Candidatus Saccharibacteria bacterium | reverse complement strand
GCCCGGTCAAAATGAAAGTACCGGCCGGCACCCAAACCGGCAGCGATTTTAAACTATCCGGACACGGTGTGCCACACTTGAAAGGTGATAGCCGCGGCGCCCACATTGTGACCTTAATTGTCGATACGCCAACCAAGCTATCTAAAAAACAAAGCGAGCTACTACAACAGTTCCAAAGCGATAACGGCAAGCACAACATCTTCAATCGTTAAAATTGCTTAACAAGCATAAATATGTTAAAATAAGCATTATGTCTGAGCTGGAGCACGATAATTCTACTGAAATACAACGCGCAGACGTGGAATTACGATTACTAGACGACCCAGCGCTACCTTATATAAAAAGCCGTTACCGTCATGACGCCGATTTTTTATTTAAAGCTATTCGGCAGGAACAGGAACTCAAAATTGACTCGTTAACCGGCATTGGCGGGCATTGGGCTTTTCGCGATGAGGTAACCCAGCTAATCGAGCGCGCCCATTATGAGCCTCTTAGTATTGAAACAGAGCGTTTTGCACTAGCACACATTGATATCGACAGGCTTAAAACAGTCAATGATAACTACGGACACGCCGAAGGCGACCGGCTGCTTAAGACAGTAGCGGCCAGCCTGCAGCGTTTGGTCCGACCAGTCATTGATAAGGTTTACCGGATTGGCGGTGATGAATTTGCAGTTGTTATGCCCCACTTCTTACTCGAAGGCGGGCTGGATGAAGAAGAAGTATTGCTAGGTAAAGTTGATCAGCTGGAGTCTGGCGTGGCCGTAGATATAGCCGTCGAAGATTTCCCGCCAGAGCTTCCATTAGGCGTAAGCGTCGGTATAGCGCTGCTTGGTGCTTACGAAAGCCTGGATAGTTTAATGGACCGCGCCGATCAGTTGATGTATACCCAAAAAAAGTTACACAGAATAGATAACACTGAGATTATCGAAGAGTAACATATACTAAAAACCGTAAGCGTTTATTATAATAGGTGGAAATGCGTAAAACCGACCAAAACGGATTTATTCCGATGATGCTTGCGCTGCTGGCAATCCTGGTAGCGCTGATATTGTTTGTCTTCCTGCGCGTCAAAAACGCCCACCACTAAAGTATTGAAATACACCCATTAATATGGTATAGTTACGCGACTTTACCAGCGTAAAGAGGTGAGACATGAGAGATAAAGACCGCAAGGTAATAGGCGTTTTTGAAAAGGCCAGCTTCCCTAGTTTCGGCATGCGCAAAGTTACGGCCAAAATTGACACCGGTGCCTACACCGGCGCGCTGCATTGCACCAAAATAGAAGAAGTTGATACGCCAGAAGGCAAAGTCTTGCACTTCTCGCCGTTCGATAAGCCCAAAGCCAGCTTTAGCACTGACAGGTTCATGGTCAGCCACGTTAAAAGTTCTAACGGCAAAACCGAGAACCGCTACTTTATAACAACCGATATCACTATTGCCGGGTCAACTTATCCGATTATTTTAAGTCTGGCTAACCGCAGCGAAATGAAATGGCCGGTGTTAATTGGCCGGCGCTTCCTGCGCACCAACCATTTTGTAGTTGACGCTGGTATTGGCCGGCAGTATCGTAACGAGGAACAACCCGTTCAGGTGTAATTATGAAAATTGCCATTCTATCTAAAGGGCCGGGAAATTACTCGACCAAGCGCCTTAAAGAAGAGGC
>CAZIMF010000106.1:0-1680 GCA_964540445.1 uncultured Candidatus Saccharibacteria bacterium | reverse complement strand
GCAGGACATTAATTCACGACTGGGTTTTCGAAGAACGAGCCCTAATGTATACCGAAATGAAAAAGATAGGTGTTAACTTAGAATTAGCTGACCCGCATCGAGTTTTTGTTGAAGGGCCAACCCGGTGGCGCTCCGCCGAAGTTGTAGCTCCCAGCGGCCTGCGGCCGGCAGTGATGTTATTGATAGGTATGCTGGCCGCCAACGGCACATCAATGCTACGCAATATTTACACTATCAACAGAGGCTATGAAGACCTGGCCGAGCGCTTAAATACCCTCGGCGCCCAAATCACAGTCATCCACGAAGCCTAACCTGCTTCAAAAACAAAAAAACTATGCCCTGGATGCGAGTTCTGATAAACCACCGACTCTTTCGGGTGATACATAGGCTCCCGATATTTTATTCTTACCAATGATCTCCAGCGGTTTGGTTAAGCATCTTACTGCCGCCAAAACTTGAATAACAGTAAGTACGTACAGGAACGCGTACATAATCGGCGTGTAATAACTTAGAAGCAACCTTTCTTTTAATGAAAGGTGTTCATCCGACCAGACTGCCATCAATATGATCAAGGTTAGGGTTAGGCAAGAAATCACAAACAAGCCTGGATTGTGCGACATAATCGCTAGTGTTACAAATAGGCTGAAGAATACTGGCTCTAGTAAAAGCATTGCTTCGCTCCACAAAGCAAAAGGCAATCTTATCCAACTTATGAGTTTAGAGTGCCTGTCATCAAAGCTTAGAAGTAGTTTCTTGTGGAGATAAAGAGCTTGTAGTGCACCAAACTTCCAGCGAAAACGTTGCTTAAATAAACTTTTATAAGAAGGTACGCCCTCAGTAAATATGATCACGTCGCTGGCATACTTTAACTTATAGTTTTTAGTGCCCAATACGCGGGCTAGGCGTAAGCTCATCTCGATGTCTTCGGTTTTCATTGTGTGGTTAAATCCGCCGACTTTTTTAAGCACCTCTCTTCGATAAGTAGCGCCAGCACCTCCAATAATATATTCCGAACTGGTGAGCGATCCGAATTTTTTGTTTCTAAATCCGGCAATATAGTCAAACAACTGAAGCGTATTGATAATGGTGCCCGTAGGAATGACCCTGATATTCATAGCCACTGCGGCAGTTTTAGGATCTGCGAAATGTCGAACAACTCTTTTGAGCGCTTTGCGCTCAACTATGCAATCGGCATCTAGTGCCATTATTAAATCACCCTTGGCTTGTTTAATCCCGTGGTTAATTACTGCTCCGCGCCCCCCATTTGTCCTTCGAGAAACAATTCTTATAGCCCGGTTCGGGTGCAGACTTATGAATTTACGGACTACATCAGCCGTTTTGTCCTTTGAGGCATCGTTGGCGACTATCACCTCAAGCTTAGGATATGTACTCTTTAATAGTGCCTTTAAACAGCTTTCGATTACTAACTCTTCGTTATGCGCCGGAATTATAACAGTGACTAGCGGCCGATAACGATTACGCTTAGAGTAAGGATGTTTTTTTAGATATCTAGATTGATGCAATGCTTTAAGTTCATATAAATTAGCGGCGATTATATTTACACTTGTAATAAATAGGCTGCTAACCACGCCTACCGCGAATATAACCATTAATGGCCCTTCGAGTAACACTATTGAGCCCTCTCTAGATTAAACGTAAAAATCCGCCGGTTCTCGTACC
>CAZIMF010000105.1:0-1724 GCA_964540445.1 uncultured Candidatus Saccharibacteria bacterium | reverse complement strand
TAACATTGGGAGACGCAAACGGTGCTCCACTTGCACTAAACCCAGGCCAAACTTGGATAACAGCGCTCGGAGATCCAAGTTTCGTAAAATATACTCCGTAAGGTACAGGAATAAGGGTGGAACACCTAAAAACTGCTATTAATCAAATCAGTCTGCGTGTTTGGGGAGCTAGTTTTATATTGCAGTTATTGGTTGCGCTTTTATGTTTTGAGCTACACCACTTGGGCTTCAGTTCGGCGTTTGTAATTGCCACATATGTAATCTTGGCCTCTGTTGCCAGTGCAATATCGGGTTTAGTGGCAGGCCAAATGTCACGTATTCCACTAGAAGCTTTTGGAAATGCTATTTTACATGTCTCACCAAGCGAGCACGGTTCTAAAGCTCCACAAACAGACAACTTAAAAATTGGTCGCGAATATGTAACCAGTATGGTATATCAGCTATATCAAATAGCCAGCCTGCAAGATAACAAAATCCTAGCCGAACACCGTCGAGAAGCCACCCAAGCCAGTAATATTCTGACTCATCTACCGTTACCGCTATTTGTATTTAATAAAGATCAAATTATAACGTTTGCTAGCGATTCTGCCATTAACTACACGGGCCGAGAAAGCTCTGAATTGTTTGGCAAACAATTATTCGAAGCTATGGACTTAGAGTTTCCCAGCGATTTTACATTGGAGAGCTGGATCATAGATAGTCAATCTAACAAAGTCACCGACACAGCCTATTGGCAACGAGTTAGGTTACGTTTAAAGGATGACGTAGGCACACTTAGGCAATGTGATTTAGCTGGTTATTATAACCGCGACAACCCCACAGGTATTGAATTTATTGTCACCTTGTTTGACCGAACAGAGGAATACGCCCAAGATGACCAGTCTCTTAGCTTTATTGCCTTGGCAGTACATGAACTGCGCACTCCGCTAACTTTGATGCGCGGTTTAATTGAAGTCTTCGAAGACGAGCTTCAAGGTAAGTTGAATGATGAAATGACAAAGTATATGGAAAGACTACATGGTTCTGCAGTTCAGCTGTCAGCCTTTGTAAATAATATTCTAAATGTCGCCAGAATTGAGGAAAATCAACTTATTATTAAGCTTAGTGAAGAAAAATTAAGTGAACTTATAAAACATGCCAGCGAAGATATGAGTATTAGAGCGCGCACATTGGGTAAAACTATTCATTATAAAATACCAAATAATCTTCCCACCGTGGCTGCTGATCGTGTCACTTTTTATGAGGTAATATGCAACCTAATAGATAACGCCCTTAAATATAGTGTCCAAAGTAAAGACATTTTTGTAAATGCAATATTAACCAAAGATAAGTTAGTTGAAGTGACAGTGCAAGATCAAGGTGTTGGTATTCCCACAAGCGTTGTACCAACTTTGTTTGAAAAGTTCCACAGAAATCACCGCAATCGTAACGCCATTAGCGGTACCGGTCTTGGCTTATACCTAAGTAAAATGATAGTTGAAGCACATGGTGGTGACATCTGGGTTAAATCTAAAGAAGGCGAGGGTACAACCGTAGGCTTTACGCTTAAACCTTACAGTGAACTTGCCGACGAGCATAAAACCGGCAATAATAAGGACGATATGGTGCGAACAGCTCACGGTTGGATCAAGAATCACTCACTTTACAGAAGGTAACCAATGGGTAACGGCAGAAAAGTACTGGTAATTGAGGACGAGCAGTTTATAAGTGACCTGTACATTCGG
>CAZIMF010000104.1:0-1754 GCA_964540445.1 uncultured Candidatus Saccharibacteria bacterium | reverse complement strand
TTCGAGTTGTAAGCGAGCCCGTTGATGATCAAATTAAGGCCAAGTTACATATTAAAAAAGGTTCCGGCCGACCAAATACCGAAAAACTTACCCAAAAATTGTCGCAAAAGGACATTACTGAAATTGCCGAGAACAAGGCCAAAGATATGAACACCGATAACATCGAAGGCATCAAAAAGATGGTCGCCGGAACTGCCCGCAGCATGGGCATCGAAGTGGAGGCGTAAGAATTATGGCACGAATAGGACGACCAGAGTACGTTCCCCCAACTGATTATGGACTTGCGGCAGACGGCACACCAAACACCATCCCTTTGGGGCATGCTTCATTAGTTGATGACCGCAATATACCAGTGACAGTAGGATTCGAGCAAACCAGTAGAACTGAAGGAAGAATGCCCCCCGTGGTTGCACCTGCACCATTTGGCCAAGGCTGGAACATTGCTGCAGCTACGAACACTGTAACCGTAAACTAAGAATTAATTAACGTGGGAGGCCTAAGAAGCCGATTGAACCACAAAGGAGATACCGATGGCAAAAGCCAAGAAAGCTACTGAAGAAAGTGAAGTTAAAGACGTTACTGTTGATGAAACAGGCAATGAAGCTACCGCACAAACTACAGATATAGCGACAGAGGAAGAAAAGCCAACTGAACTGGTAGCTACTGCAAAAGCTGGCAAGCGAAGCACCAAAGCAATCGCTGAAGTTGAAGAGAAGATTGCTAAAGAAGAACGCAAAGCCATTGCCAAGGCAGAGACATCAGAGATTAAACCAAAAAAACCAGTTAAGCCTGCTCGAAGTCGGCTAGAACGTCGTGGCAAGAAATATCGTACTGCAGCCAAACTGGTTGACCCGACAAAATTATACACATTTGCTGAAGCACTTGAACTAGCCACAAAAACTAGTCCTACTAAATTTGATGCTACCGTTGAGTTACATGTTCGACTTGGTGTTGACCCTCGTCAGGCGGATCAAAATCTTCGTGATACTGTTGTGCTCCCAGGTGGAACTGGTAAAACCGTTCGTGTTGCAGTATTTGCAGACGAAGAACTCGCTCAGGCTGCCAAAAAAGCTGGAGCTGATGTAGCTGGCGACCAAGATTTCTTAGCACAACTTGATAAAGGCACGATTGATTTTGACGTTTTGATTGCAACTCCAAGTGTTATGGCTCGTCTTAGTAAGTATGCCCGTGTGTTAGGGCCCAAAGGCCTCATGCCTAACCCTAAGAGCGGTACAGTAACTACCGACGTCGTAAAAGCCGTTTCTCAAGCTAAAGCCGGTAAGGTAGAGTATCGTGTCGACAGTACCGGTATTGTGCATATTGGCATTGGCAAAGTTAGCTTTGGCGCAAAAAAACTAATTGAAAACGCTCATGCAATCACTGCCAGCATTAAACAGAATAAGCCAGCTAGCATCAAGGGTATTTATGTTCGCTCAATTGCCATTACAACCAGCATGGGGCCAAGTATTAAAGTTGTAACATCCGAAATTTAACAAACTATTTACTTGCGTAGTACGCATAAGTAGTTACAATTTATTCAGTATAAGGGAGAAAAAATGACTGACACAAATGAACCAACAAATGCAGACGGTTACTATGGCGATGATACCAGCACCAATGAGGAAATAGATCTAAGTTTTCTCGACGAAGATGAAAAGTAAGCAAGTCCGCTAGAGCTATGAAGGTAGGTATTGTTGTCCCTCACATTTTTATGCACGAGGGGATTCTTCCGCATGTAATTTTTTCACCCGGTG
>CAZIMF010000103.1:0-1862 GCA_964540445.1 uncultured Candidatus Saccharibacteria bacterium | reverse complement strand
GTGCGGCAAGCCACCAATGTGGTCAAGGTGACCGTGCGTAATGATATACGCTTTAATTTTATGCTTGATTGAATCAAGATATGTCGTATCGGCGATACCATAGTTAATGCCCGGTAAGTCGACGCCAAGGTCGCTACCGCAGTCCATGATAACTGCATCGTTCATGTATTCAACGACAAGACAGTTTTTTGAACCGCCGCCGTCCATACCACCTAGTCCAATGACTTTGAGGCGTGGGGTGTCATCGATAACATTAGCCCGGCCGCGAGGGTCGGTGCCAGCATTACCTTCGGCATTTAAATATTGGCTGGCAATTCGGTGCGCATCTTCGCTAGCTCGTTTTTGAGCCCGAATGGCTGCACCACGGCTAGCCCGGCTTGGGCCGCCGCTTGAGCTTGACGAGCCTTTGCCGCTGCTGTTACTACCTTCTCGACGTTTGCCGCCAGTTCCGGTAGTTTTTTGCTCCATTGACCCAGAGTTTTCTGAGTTAGGAGTGTTGTTAGTTGGTTTGGGTTTAGGGTTGTGTACCATAAATCCTCCTTTTATTATTTAGTTTGAATTAAAATTATTGTTCTATTAGTTAATTGGTTGGCATGCTAGGGTCTTTTCAGTGCTATACCTGCGTTTCATTAAACTGTAATGAAACCGAGGTATAGCACTATGTTGAAGCATCCCTCTCTACGGCCGCTCACCGATTCCTTCTTCCAGAAGCAGCTTCTGAACTGCGGGAATGGTTGCAAAGTCTTCGAGTAAGGTTGCCTTAAGATCTCCGTTATAGAGGGCGGCAGCCGGGTGATACAGCGGCAATACTACCAGCTTGATATCACCAAACGTTACTCGCTTTGGTTTACCGTGTATTTCGCTAATCTTGGCGTTCGGTAGGAAGTATTCCATGCTATGCCGGCCAAGGGTCACAATAATTCGCGGTTTGATGATCTGCAATTCGCGGACCAAAAACGGCCAAAAAGCACGCTTTTCTTCCGGTTTCGGGTCACGATTGCTGGGCGGACGATACTTTACGATATTCGTAATGTATATATCCCCTCTTTGTAAATTTGCAGCTGCTAGCATTTGGTCGAGAAACTTGCCGGCGGCACCGACGAACGGTATGCCCTGCAAATCTTCGTTTTTACCTGGTGCTTCGCCAATAAATACGACGTCGGCCTGCGCATTGCCATGCCCCATTACAAGCTGGGTGGCTGTCTCGGCCAACTCTGGGCAGATATTCTGTTTGAGGATATCTGCCTTGAGTTGGTCAAGCAATTGAACGTTGTCGCTCACGCGCTATGCCTCATGTTTACTTTTTAGCCTTTTTGTCACGCCACTTTATGGCATTATAAAAGTTATTAAGCATGCCTACTGATAGGATAATTGTGAATGCGTAGGCAAACATATTAGCCGTATCAATCGCTATCGAGGCAAGTATATATACGAGCACCAGTTCAATCCCGCCAAAAACGATGTAGCCTTGTCTCGTTTTATGAAATGTCTCTAGTTTTTCCACGTATAACTCCTTATTTTTTCGCCTCAGCAGTTTCGCGGGCAGCAGCTTTCATGCTGAGCTGCAACCGGCCTCGTTCGTCGATACCGACTAATTTAACCATTACTTTATCACCCTCTTTAACAATGTCGCTTGGGCTATTAACTCGTTCTTCACTCATTTCAGAAACATGGACCAGGCCTTCTTTGCCTGGCATAATTTCGACGAATGCGCCAAAATCAAGCACGCTAACCACGCGGCAATTCTCATAAATTAAGCCTACCTCTGGATCATCGGTAATCTGTTTGACCCATTTGATAGCACCGTCAATACTGCGCTTGTCGGGGCTGGCAATCATGACCGTGCCGTCGTCTTTAATGTC
>CAZIMF010000102.1:0-1898 GCA_964540445.1 uncultured Candidatus Saccharibacteria bacterium | reverse complement strand
CGATCGAGGTTTAGTGGAAGAGACCGATGAATTTTGCCCATAACGAAGGTGCTGGCAAAGTGGCTTGAGCCGAGCAGCTGAATTTAGCGTCACCGCTGCCAATTACCTTATAGGTCACTTTTGTGGCTGTCGCCGAGCTAAATGGAATCTTGTAAGTTGCCAGAAATTCGCTGTATGACTGCTGTGCCGGCAATACTTGCAGCACTTGTTTTGATATGACTGTCGCAGCCTGCCCCTGGCTATCGACGCTACTAAAGTCGATCTCTATAAACGGACGGAAGCTTTGCGTGCCGCGGTTTGTTATCGCAAGGCTTGGTTTAAGGACCTGACGATATCGCGGGTTGGATGGAATGCCACCAAGTTTACAACTTCCGGCCACCGTTTTAGTCGCTAACACTACCGGCGTTATTGTAGAGGTGCTCGGTGTCGTTGAAGTGGTTTTTGGAGTCGTAGTGGTGTGGGTCGAAGCCGAGGATTTAGGAGTGGACGTCTTGGTGGTGGTTTGACTTGGAGCGCTTGTGCTAGAGGTGCTCGAACCAGTGTTATCAGGAGCCGAAGTTGAGGTTGTAGAATTCTCGGTAGTGTCAGCACTAGAATCTGTCGATGAATTTCCTTCATCGGTAGTGGGATTATCTGAGTTGTCAGTTACCGTTTCGGGCGATGAGGCTGGTGCGGTAACAGGGCCAGAAGTCGCGGCACATAATTCGACGTCACCGGAAACCGCGCCGGAGGCGCTCGATGAAACCACACCGGAGCTTATTTCAGAAACTGGACCCGAAACGGGGGAGCACGTTTCGGCGTGACTGGCCACTATGTAGCCAACTCCAATAATGGCGGTTAGAACTATTACGCCAACCAATAGCAAATCGTGCGAAAATCCGCGTGCGTTAAGTTTATTAATTTTCATTTTTGTTTTCCTATATAGGGTATTTAGATACCTGCATAGTAACAGATGCTTATGCTTTGTCAAGAAGTTCCCGGAGTGTGCTAACACGATTTGTGCTATAAATGGTAAATGGAAAATAACCTCACACAGAAACTAGCGGACTATAAACCATCCGAAGCGGCCATAAAACTTATTAACGACACGCCAGTTTTGCTGCTGGTAGGACCTACCGGTGCTGGCAAGGACTCACTAAAAGACAAACTGATGCCAACGGGTAAGTATCACCACATCGTTTCACATACTACCCGGCCGCCGCGCATCAACCACGGCATACCCGAAAAAAACGGCGCGGATTATCATTTTATAGATATGGCCGAGGCCGAAAAAATGCTTGACGACAAAGCCTTTATAGAAGCCAAAACCTACGCTGGGAATTTGTACGGTACCAGCGTGGCCGAAATTCAGGCGGCACACGACGAGAAAAAGATTGCCATGACCGACGTTGAGGTGAAGGGGGTGGCGGAATATAAGCAGCTGGATCCGGGCGTGATCGCCGTCTTTCTGCTGCCACCAGATTTTAAGACTTGGCAGGAGCGCTTAAAGCGCCGCTACGGCGACGTAGTTGATGCCGCTGACCACCGCCTGCGCCTAGAAACCGGCCTCGACGAACTGAACGAACTGCTCACCAACGACTACTACGTAGCCGTAATTAACAATGATCTAGAAAAAACCTTCCAGCAGGTCGAGACCATCGTCAGCTCTCCCGAGAACGCTGATCCTGATGACGAAGCAGCCCGCGCCGTCGCGGCTCAGTTTGCCAAAGACATCCGGATGTACCTTGACCAAGGGTAGTTGGCACTCTTGACGTTCGAGTGCTAACAGGGTAAAATAGAGTTTAATATGACAGAGCGGCAGCAGAACATTTTGAGCGCTATAGTGGAGATCGGAATAGAGACGGTTAGGGAAAAAGTTAAAGTAAATTATGATATAAAAGATGTCCACGTATAAATAA
>CAZIMF010000101.1:0-1933 GCA_964540445.1 uncultured Candidatus Saccharibacteria bacterium | reverse complement strand
CCTCGATATTATATCTTAATTTACTCTGTTATTCCTAGTGTGCGTGGTGCGACGGCGAGCGTCCAAGCATCCACCGGTTAACCGGTACAGTAACAGCAAACGCCACGCCTAAGCTAAGCGCCAACCCCCACCAAAATCGAACCGTGAAAACTGTAACACTCAGCGCTTTAGGGATTATCCATTCGATTGTGTTGTCGATAATCTCCATAGAAGTTATAGAAACGGTATCAGTAGCCAGTGCTAGTTTAGACGCATCGCTAAAGCTCATTGCTTGCTTCTTGGCGCCTAGATATGTCAGTAAGTAGCCGAAAAAGAAAGCCAAGATAGTGGCAACTAGAACTCGGCTGAATCGATGCCAGTGCAGGGACGAGGCAATGACCATTCCTAAAATTTCGCCGATGGCACAGCCCGTCAGACAATGCCGGGTGTGGGCTATGGCTTGCCGCGTTGACCGATCGATCTTCAAAGGGTTTTCCAGTAGTACCAAAACCTGTGGCCAATCAAGAAAATGATTACCAGATACCAAAGGATCAAGATATCGGCGTGGTGCCGCTGGCAGAACGCAACCGCACGGTCGAAGCGCTTAGGCAACTTGATGTAGCCTTCACGTAGGTTATAAAGAGTGGTGTACCAAAAAAGTGGCCAGGTAAAAGCCCACAGCACCATACAGAATAGGCAAAGCGCACCGATTCTATAAAGACTCTCAAACTGCAACCAGGTCATAAACAAAAAGGCGAAAGTCATGCCGGCCTGGACAAGCTGCCAGAACCAACGTTTGAATTTAGCACCGGCCAACATACCAATGCCGATAGTCGAGATTGCAGCATAGCCGGCAATACCCAAAAAATAATTAGGAAATCCAAAAACATGAGATTGGCTACTATCAGCCACGTCGGTGCAACTTAATACCGGGTTTAGATTGCATACTGGCACGAAATGAGGATTTTTAATATGGTTAAAAACTTCGACCGATAACGAGATCGAGGCGGCTAAAACAATTAGGCCACCAATCGCATACAGCCATGGCAACGTGGCGTTCAGAGTCCACTTCTTTTTAAACATTATCTTCATCATATCAAATGTGGTGGAGCGTATCGGATTCGAACCGATGGTCTCCTGTGTGCGACACAGGCGCTTTACCAGCTAAGCTAACGCCCCTCACTCCGTATTTTAGCCTAGCAGCTTAAGAAATTCTTGTTCGTTAATTTGTTTGGTGCCTAATTTATTAGCTTTGGTCAGTTTGCCAGCACCGACATTGCCGCCGACCACCAAATAGTCAGTTTCGATACCGACTGAACTTTGAAACGTGCCGCCAAGCGCACGGATGCGTTCAGCCGCTTCTTCGCGGCTCATAGAATCTAACGTACCGGTGACCGCAAAAGCTTTGCCGGACAGCGGACCGTGAACTTCGCGGGCCGACTCTGGCTTTACTCCCTGGCGCTCAAATTCTTCCAGCAGCTTTTTATTACGTGGCTCTTCGAACCACTCAACAATAGCCTCGGCAACAACTCCGCCAACACCTTCGACCTGACTCAGCTCATCAATTGTTGCCTGGGCCAGTTTATCCAATGTCTTAAAATGAGTCGCCAAATCTATGGCTGTCTGTACCCCGACATGGCGGATGCCCAGGCCGTAAACAAAACGCGGCAGAGGCGGATTCTTCATAGACTGAATGGCCTTAACGAGCTTTTCCGCCGAAATGTCGGCAAAACGTTCTAGTTTCAGCAGGTCTTCTTTTTTAATCTTATAAATATCGGCTTGGTCACGAATTAGCCCCGCCTGAATTAGTGCAATCACGTTCTTTTCGCCCAGACCCTCGATATCGAGTGCGTCTTTGCTAGCAAAATGCTGAACCTGCTTCCAACTTCGGCTAGGACAGGCTTCATTCGGACACCTCCAAACAGCACCAGGCTGATTCGTCGTTCCGCCCGGC
>CAZIMF010000100.1:0-1933 GCA_964540445.1 uncultured Candidatus Saccharibacteria bacterium | reverse complement strand
GAACCCGGATTGCCAGGATGAGAACCTGGTGTCCTAACCGTTAGACGATGAGGCCATTTTGCTCGTTGCTGGCAGTTCATTAAGCTTTCATTACGTGGCGGCAACGGCTTAAGCCGTTACATAGTAGCTTAAAAATGAGAAAAACAATGGGCGCAGCAGGTCAAAATTATACTACACCACCGGTCTGCTGTATACTGTTAGCTAGTAATGCTTACGGTTATTTTAGTAGTCGCGGCCATTGTTCTAATCGGGTTGGGAATAGCCGGTTATTTTTGGTGGCGCACGCACCACGAAACTAAGAGAAGCGGAAAAGTGAATCAACTGGCTGGAGCACTGCTCAGCAAAGAAATTCAAGCCGAAATTTTAATTGAGTCTATTACAGACGGCATTATTGTTACCAATACAACCAGCAATATTACACTTTTTAACAAGGGTGCTGCCAGTATGACCGAATGGCCGATCGAAGAGGCCATGAACATTGATGCGCGTACAGTCTTGCCACTGTTAGCTGATGAAAAAACAAATACATTAGTTGAGCAAGCGCAGCATCCATTTTCACAAGTTCTACAAACCAGAACTGCTGTTAACGAGACGGTACAGCTAATCAGCCGCCAAAATAAACACTTGTTTATTTCACTTGTTATCTCACCAATTATTATCCCCAAAAATAATGAGCTGGTAGGCACCGTAGCGGTGTTTCGTGATGTTAGCCGTGAGAAAAGTGAAGAACAACAGCGCGCCGACTTTGTAAGTACTGCCAGCCACGAAATGCGTACGCCAGTGGCAGCAATCGAGGGCTACTTAGCTTTGGCACTTAATGACAAGGTCAGTAAAATTGATGCCAAGGCCCGGGACTACCTCGAAAAAGCCCATGCCAGCACTCAGCACTTAGGTAAATTATTTCAAGACCTGCTTACCAGTGCCAAAGCAGAAGACGGACGCTTAACCAGCCACCCAGTAGTTGTCGAAATGGGTGCCTTTATTGATCAGCTGGCAGAAGACTTGCGATTTGGTGCGGAAAAAAAAGGATTACAGATGGAGCTTATAACCAGCAGCGTTAACGCCGAGAGCGGGGGTATTGTTGATGCCCGCGGCAAAATGATCCAGCCTCTGTATTACGTACAGATTGATCCGGAGCGCATTCGCGAAGTTATCACCAATGTTTTTGACAATGCCGTTAAATACACCGAGCAAGGTAAAATTTCATTGGCCATAACCGGCAACAACGAAGTATGCCAGGTTCGTATTATCGATACGGGACCCGGTATACCGGCCGAAGACGTCCCTCATTTGTTCCAAAAGTTTTACCGGGTTGATAATTCGGCCACCAGATCTATTGGGGGCACCGGTCTTGGTTTGTTTATCTGCAAGAAGATTGTTGAGCTGTACCAAGGCACAATCTGGGCTGAAAGTGAAGTGGGCAAAGGTAGTACTTTTTATATAAATATACCTCGCTTGACCACCCAGCGAGCCCATCAATTACAAGAAGCCGAGAAGGCCAAGTCATTAGCATAGTATATAAGCATAAACATGATATACTTACCCCATAAAAGATGCTAAATAAAATATAAATAGGATACGTACGCAGATGGCTAAAGTAATGCTCGTCGAAGACGATAACAACTTACGTGAAATTTACGGTGCTCGCTTGCAGGCCGAAGGTCACGATATTGTTGCAGCCAAAGACGGCGAAGAAGCCCTGGCGCTGGCAGTAAAAGAAAAACCCGACTTAATCATCTCTGATGTTATGATGCCTCGAATCAGCGGTTTTGACATGCTCGATATTTTGCGCAATGCACCCGAAACAAAACATACCAAGGTAATTATGATGACGGCCCTTTCACAAGCCGAAGACAAAGCTCGGGCAGACAAGCTCGGCGCCGACCGTTATCTGGTTAAATCTCAGGTAACGCTCGAAGATGTTGCCAATGTG
>CAZIMF010000099.1:0-2014 GCA_964540445.1 uncultured Candidatus Saccharibacteria bacterium | reverse complement strand
AACGAAACTACTCTGAACGAGGTAAAATCCTGGGAGAAAGTTGAACTTAAAACAATCAATAATGACCAGCTTGGTTATTTTGATATTGCGGTCAGTTTTCATAAGCATAGCGCCAGCGGTGTCGAGACCATTATCACGTTATATGACCATAGTGAGGCGTATAGTGACGAAGAGTCATCTATTGGTTTTGTGGCGCTGGCCGTTCATGAGCTGCGCACCCCACTAACCGTACTGCGGGGCTACGCAGAGGCCTTTGATGAAGAAATAAGCCCGACTGCCAGTCCAGAGATTAAAGACTACATTAATAAAATGAATGCTGCTGCCGAAGGATTAACCTCATTCGTCAGTAAAATCTTAAACGTCGCCCGAATCAACCAAGGCCAATTATCACTTAAATTAAATGAAGATAATTGGAACACAGTATTGCCGCAGATTGTTGACGGGCTGCGCAACCGGGCAAGTGCTAGTGGCAAGCAAATTGAATTACGCATGCAGCCAGATATGCCAACAGTAGCCATTGATCGTATGACAATAAGTGAAGTAATGACCAACCTTATAGAAAATGCCATTAAATACAGCCCCGCCGAAGCGGCAAAAGATATTATTATTACCAGCCAGGTGAACGCCGAAGGATTAGTAGAAACGACGGTAGAAGATCATGGTGTTGGTATCCCCGAAACGGTTATGCCAAATCTGTTCAGTAAATTTTCACGAAACCATCGAAACCAGGCTCAAATTGGCGGCACTGGTCTTGGCCTCTTTCTCTCTAAATCAATCATTTCTGCCCATAGCGGCAATATCTGGGCAAGCTCAAAAGAGAACAAGGGCAGTACGTTTGGATTTACGCTTATGCCCTATAGCCAACTTGCCAAAGAACTACAAAGCAACAATAATGAGAATATTGTCCACGGATCACATGGCTGGATAAAAAACCACTCGATGCAGCGGAGATAAAGGAACACCAAAAATGAGCGAACAGCCATCGGCCAACCAACCTACAACAAAACGAGTACTTTATATTGAAGATGAGCGCTTCATTGGGGAACTGTATAAACGCGCCCTCGAAAAAGCCGGTTACCTGGTTGATGTCGTTACCGACGGCGAACAAGGGCTTCAGGCAATTCTATCCGACACCTACGATATTGTATTGCTCGACATAATGATCCCACAAATTCTTGGTATCGATATATTACACACTGTACGCACCCAAAAACCCAACCTTAAAGCTAAAATTATTATTGCCACCAACCTCGAGCAAAATGAAAAAACCCGCCATGCCATCGAGCAAGAAGCCGACGGCTATCTTATCAAAGCTGAGGTCACCCCACGTCAACTTGTTGAATTCCTCGCTCAAATCTAACCAACTTTTTACCAACGGTAAATACTTATCTAAGGTATGAGGGGCTGATCATGGGCAAATAGGCTTCTGTATTGACATAACCGCTATCATCCCCATATTCTTATGATATACAAGTTCATATAAATATAACTACTACAAAGAGAAACCAATACTATGCCTGTGCTTAAAAAAGCTACTCCAAAGAAGAAGGTGGCCATGCGTGCTGCTCGTGCTAAAACGTCAATGGTAAAAAAGACAGCACATAAACGAAAAACGAGAGCCACACGACGACGACCAACCTTAGTCACCAGTCAGCGAGGATCAATTAAGCGATCGTCGTTAGCAAATGGGCTCTTTAAAGGAAAATCAAGGAAACGGCTCACCTTGCTGTGTTTCCTGGTTCTCTTTGCCGGAGTCGGGGCATATCAGGTATTTCATTCGTTTGCGGCGACAGTGACATTGGCTACATTAGAAGCGGAAAGTATCACTCCACCATCTGGAGCAGAAATTATAAATGACAGCACGGCTAGCGCCAGTAACGCTATGGCGTTTCGCAGCAACGGTACTGCCACTGGTCCAGTTTCAATTCCTGCGGCCGCCACTCAAATAACTGTTCGAGCCAAGGGTGTGCAATGCGACGGAGCACCAACAATGGAAGTCAAAGTTGATGGTGGC
>CAZIMF010000098.1:0-2075 GCA_964540445.1 uncultured Candidatus Saccharibacteria bacterium | reverse complement strand
ACATCGCCTTCTTGCCAGTCAGCTTTAGCACCGTTAACGTTTCCCGATTGATAATTAGAATTTGCCAGAGGAGGTTTAGTCGCACATCGCTCAGGTGTTAAACCAATTCCGCCATTTGCACATTGGTCAATTGTGACAGAAGGGTTTGAGGCTCCCAGTACAGTATGTATGTTCAGTACTGCAAACAGACTTAAAATTGCTAAAAGTAAAACAATTCTACCCCTATGGATAATAGCTTGCCCCATAAAACCCTCCTCGTTAGTGTGGTAATTTTCTGTAATAACAGTCAGTTTGAAAGAGTTTGTATTTGAGTTTATTGTAAATGCTTATTTTAATTCCGTAAATGACATAATATGAAAACTACTCCCTGAAGCGGGGTAGTTATGCACAGTCCATACTTAAGTGCAGCTGAGATTGGCAAAGATTTTATTTAACGTAGTAAACAACAGTAACAGTGAAGGTTAGGTCGTTCTCGCCCGGTTGTACGGACAGGCTCATAGGTTTTGCTTCTGCTGAATCTGTCGCGGTACCCATCATTGTAGAGGGCATGATCCCGCCCATGCTATTGTTGTCATCAACGCTTTTTACTTTGCCAACTTTAAAGCCCAGGTTTTTAGCCGACCTTTCGGCTTTGTCGCGAGCGTCTTTTGTGGCTTCGTCACGAGCCTTGTCCTGCAAAACTTTTTTATAAGTGGTGCTAAAATCGGCAATTGGTGAAACTTGTCCTGATGGTGATGTAGTAACCAAGTAGTCCTGTACTTTTTGTACTAAATCGCCCTTACCGACCTTTATAGTCGGGCGCAAGCTGTATGTAAATTCGTTTGATGTGCTGTCTAGGTAGTAATTACGATAGTCATAGCCATCCGAATTAATCTTGATCTTGCTGCTGGCAACACCAAGTTCTTTCAGTTTTTTAACAATCTCATCACTCTTTGCGGTAAGGGCAGCCAAAGCAGCGTCTTTATTGGCGTCTTTAAATTCATAGCTTGGCATAAAAGTAAATTCATCAGGCTCGGCGGTAATTTTAGCTTCACCAGATACGGTGATGGTTCGGCCGGAAGCTGATGCATTATCCCAAGGCTTCCACATTAAAAGCATGCCCGCGATAATCACTAACAGAGCGACTATTATTAAGCGCATATCCAGGTTAAGTTTTAGTTTGCTTTTATTGTTGTCGCTCATTTATACCTGCCTCTATTTATACCAATGCTTTAATATTCTACTTTAAGGCCGTTAATGTAAAGCAGCTGGTAGGAATTATTCCGTTGGGCTGCGGGGTATAACAATTGCCGCCAATATATAAGCGATGACTCCAGGTACAATGCCCGTCAGCACCGTAACAACTATCCAGGCTAACCGAATAATACTTGGGTCAATTTCAAAGTATTCGGCGATTCCCCAGCAGACACCAGATATTATTCTGTTGTTGGATAAGTGTAGTTCCTTCATGATATTTCTCCTGCTTATATAACCCCAAGCGGCATATTTGAGTGCTTAAACCTGGGGTTTCCAGTAATTATTTCGTGAGTTGGGATTATACGCCCGCGTTTTTTACTGTCGTTTGGCAGGCCAGTTAGTAGTAAGTAACCTTGCCATGAACCTCTGCCTACTTCAAGTTCCAAATGTACTTGGTCCGATAGATTTGGCTCGTCAATAACTTCGTGTAGGTGATAGTGTCCTATAGCCAAAATACAATCGGTTTTATGAATGTTGTGTGTAATCACCAGTATTTCACCAATTATTTTTGGCTCTACCCAAGCAAAGGCATCGTTGTCCAAATACAAAATCTTGGTATTGTTCTTTGTCTCAACAAGCTTATAAAAGCCACTGCGAATTGTGCGAATCATAGGTAGTCCTCCTTAAATATTCCATCTTCCATACATCGTGCCTCAATATAGTTTACGAATCTTTTAGCTGAAGGACGGTTAAGCGTTAGCACCCTGTATTCCTTGACGCGGGTGTGTAACACCACTGTTGTCCCAAAAGCCGCGTGGTTGTTAACCACGCCACTCACGACTCTGTAATTAACTACATCGGTATTAGTAAAAAGCGGCTTTCGATCCAGGAATATTACC
>CAZIMF010000097.1:0-2118 GCA_964540445.1 uncultured Candidatus Saccharibacteria bacterium | reverse complement strand
TAGTTAATAAGAATGGCGGACTGGCCAGAGGCTATCCTGGAGGCTTTGAGGGCCACAAAAAAGAGCTCGAAGCCGAAGCAGTAGAAGTTGATAGTGAATATAAAGTGGACATCGATAAGCTAATATGGCGACCCGTCAGCAAAGACCAAGCCTCCTTGTCATTGTAGGACCGACCGCCAGCGGCAAATCGGCATTAGCCCACTCCGTAGCCCGCAAATACAATGGCGAGATAATAAGTGCCGATTCACGGGCGATCTATAAAGCCATGGACATCGGTACGGCAAAACCTTCCCGAAAAGACCAAGAAGAAGTTCCACACTGGGGGCTAGATTTAGTTGAACCGGGGCGAAAATTTTCTGCCAAGGCGTTTCAAAGCTATGCCAAGCGAGTAATAAAGGATGTCCAACAACGCGGCAAACTACCTATCTTGGTAGGCGGTAGTGGCCTTTATGTTGACTCGATCTTGTTTAACTACTCGTTCTCACCAAATACCACCCGTGATCAACAGAACCTACGTCACCGACTCAGCGGTTCCTATACAAAAAACCAGAAAATTACTAACGGTATTCTTATCGTCGGCTTGTTGCTTCCCCCGGATCAACTGCGGGCGAACATTCATAGGCGAGCTAGTAAAATGTTTACTCAGAGCGTTGTAAATGAAACAAAGTTGCTTATGCTTAAATACGGCAAAGCTAAGTTCTTAAGTACATCCGGTATTATCTACAGACTCACTACTGAATACTTAGATGGGAAATATAATTTAGCTCAATCGAAGGAGTTATTTGAGAGCGCTGACTGGCAATATGCTCGTCGCCAGCGCACTTGGTTTAAGCGTAACCAGCATATTAAATGGTTTGGCGATTCGCGATCAGCCAAAACATTTATCGAAGAATCTTTGAACACCTAAGTTATTGTTTTTTTGACCATTTTGCTACAATAACTTCAGATAGGGGAGTCATGTTCGAGCAATTATTTGGATCAAAAACCCGAGTCAAGTTACTCCAACTGTTTTTTACTAATCCAAACCGCTCATTTTATGTGCGCGAAATTACTCGCAAGGTTGAGGAGCAGATAAATTCCGTTCGCCGGGAACTTTCCAACCTTCTAAGCATTGGCATTATTACCTCTGAAGCCAATAATAACCGGCTATATTACGAAGTAAATCAAAAGTACGAATTTTATAAACCACTTTCGCAAATCTTTGCAGCTGTTGCCAGTGGCGAGGCTGCGGACAAAGACGGTGCAACTGATGAGCAAGTCAAAAAGACAAAGGCTAAAAAAGCAGCCGACCCGGAACACCCGATGGCAAAAGAAATTCGTGGACTTGGCAAGGTAGAGCTAGTTATCTTTACCGGCCAGTTTACGCGCGACGAACTCAGCGGCGTTGACATCTTAATGGTTGGCGATATCAATCAAGCTAAAGCCACTCGTTTTGTGGCCGATCTTGAGAAGTCAGAGAACAAAGAACTGCGCTACGTTATTATCCCAATGAGTAATTACGAATACAGACGGCAGATAAATGATCGATTTATTAATAACGTTTTTGAGTCTAAAAAACAGGTTATAATTAATAGCACCGACCAAGCCATTAAATAAAAAGAAATATGGAACTGCAGTACTACGGAGCTAATTGTGTGCGTATAACTACCAAGAAAGCCTCCTTGGTGGTAGATGATAATCTGTATAAACTAGGCTTAAAATCAATCACTAAACCAACCGACATTAACTTAAAAACCTTTGCCGGTATTCCGAATCACGACTCTCATTTTGTGGCCGACAGTGCTGGTGAGTACGAAGTTTCGGGTGTTATCATTCACGGCATCTCGGCTCGGGCACATATGGACAAAGAGTCTGATAAAAGCTCTGTTATCTACCGCATAGAGGCTGACGATAGTCGTATAGCTGTCATCGGACATATATTTCCCGACTTAAGCGAAGAACAAATTGAGCAAATTGGCTCGGTTGATGTTGTGGTGATACCGGTTGGCAACAGTGGCTATACACTCGATGGACACGGTGCTTTGAGCGTCATTAAAAAGATCGAGCCTAAAATAGTTATCCTAACCCATTATGCCGACAAAGCCGTGAAATATGAGGTGCCTCAGTTAGAACTAGCAG
>CAZIMF010000096.1:0-2266 GCA_964540445.1 uncultured Candidatus Saccharibacteria bacterium | reverse complement strand
CGGCTAAAGTCCGGGCAATTACCAAAAACCGACAGAAAATATTCGTTTTCTAGTTGGTAGCTATCAAGCGCTGGGCTATTTTTATAACGATTCACCACGGCCGCTATGTAATTTGTCAAGGCAGGTTGCCATTGGCTTTTGGGAATTTTCTCGGCCCAAGCTGGCATATGGCACTCTGGCCAACGTGGCTGTCGGAGGCCGATGGCCAGCGATACTTTTGTGCCAGATTGCTCGGCCATTTTGAACTGCCAATCCAGAAATGAAAAGTCATAGGTACCACGCATTGTTTCACCGTTTTCCCAATAACTGACAAGTCGAACGCGCTTGGCGCCAAGGTCGGAAATAATGGCGCGCAACGTATCGTGAGGATCCAATCCAAAGGATGCGGCATAATCAGGTATAAACGTCGCTCCAAGTTGCAAGGGCTCACGGCTGTGTTTGGCAATGTACCATTGAGCAATGCCGTACATCCCGCCAACCATAAAAATTAGCAACGCCATAAAAATAAGCACAAATTTATGCACGATACTGGATTTCCACCATCTATCAACATAACTTAGAGGGTTATAGCTGGGCTTATTACTTCGCTTTGGTCGGGGCATTTGCTACTATCGATTTAGTGGTTAAAAAAGCATTAACGGTATCTATAGTTATACCAGTTTATAACGAGGAGGGCTATATTGGTGCTTGCTTGGATGCGGTTGCCAGGCAAGCTGTTGCCCCTCTGGAAGTTATTGTTGTCGACAACAACTGTACCGACCGGAGCATTGAAATTGCCCGAACGTATTCATTTGTCACTATTATCACTGAAAAACACCAACACCAGGTGTTTGCTCAAACCACTGGCTTTAATAAGGCAAAGGGTGACATATTGGGAAGAATTGATGCCGACACGGTTTTACCATCTGATTGGACTAAGAAGGTATTGAAATGTTTTGTTGATTCAGAGGTAGTGGCAATAACAGGGATCGCCGATCCGTACGACTTGCCACTTAAAAAGATAGGTATCGCTGTATTTGAATTCTATCAAACGCGGCTAACGTACTGGCTGTCGGGCCACACAATGTTATGGGGAGCCAACTGTGCATTGAGGGCAAAAGCTTGGCAGACCATAAGAAGCCAGATGGTAATCGCCGATAATATTTGGGAAGACCATGAAATGTCGTATTGGCTAGCCACACTAGGCGAAGTAAAATTAATAAACGACCTACAAGTCGGTTGTTCGTTCCGTTCGGCGCACAAGTCATTCTTTACGCAGCTTTTTTATCAGTTTCGGTCAGTCCGGGTTTTCGGTCTTCACAACAGCCGGATAAAGACAGTCGTATTTTTCTTTGCTTGGTACACGATGATACCAATCTTCGTTTTGGCATTTGTTGACAGATATATTTTATGGTTCAAAAGTCGCACGCACTGGATGGGCTACTAATGGACCTAGCAATTTCATTGTATGGAGGCGAGCAACTCCTTGATTGATTCCTGAGTCACTTTTGTCCCGTCAACTTTAACATACAGTTCATCTTTATGTGGTGGATCGAGGTTTCGGCTCATTCGCTCAAAGGCCTCAACCGGCATATCGCCCAACACGCGCGTATCCTGCATATGTGCATTATTGGTGGCGCGCTCTTTGGCTACAGCCTTAGGAGTTGTCAGCCACATAATGACAGTTCGCGCGCTATGGCGCTTGGCGATGTCGCGTAAGTTCTGCCGGTCCTTATAAAAATTGAAATTGGTATCAAAAATAACATCTTTTCCTTGAGCCAGCAGATTTTCAGCCACTTGATTAAGTTCATTATAAAGTAAGAGGTTCTCGCGGTGCGCATAGGTGGGGTTGCCGAATTTTTGTCGCCGCTCGCGGTCGCCCCATAAATGCACCGCACCCGTCAAAGTATAGATAAATTTAGCAGTTGTTGTTTTACCTGCCCCAGGGTAGCCAAGCATTAGATATAAGGTCGGTTGCTTCACTTCACTAGTCTATCGCTCGCCCGTAAAAAAGTACATTCAACGAAGGCGTAAATGACTAAAGACTAACTCTACCAGCGGCTCTCATTTCAGACCACATAACAAACTTACCTAGCGCACGCCTTGCCTCAAATCCAGCAGTAACGATTGTATCCGTAGCTCCATCGACTAACATCTCATGGAGGTTGATATTACGGGGTCTCATCAAACCAGAGACAGCGTAAATATCAGGTCGAGATGCGGCATAAATGATTTTGCCGATTTTGCCTTCGGCATACGGAGCAGCACAGGTTGTACATGGCTGAGC
>CAZIMF010000095.1:0-2345 GCA_964540445.1 uncultured Candidatus Saccharibacteria bacterium | reverse complement strand
ACAATGATGAGAAGTATTTAGCTAATTTGCGTAAGGAAATCAAAGCACTGGCGCTTCAATTTCCGTTACCTAACTAAGCATAAAATTTTAGTTTTTCTAATCTAGAATTTTCCCAAAAAGCGCACTTCGGGTTCGAGTTCAATACCCAACCGCGATTTAACGGTTTCCAAAATATGTTGAACCACATCATACATTTCTTGTGACGAAGCTTTCCCAACATTTTCAATTTTTAGAATATGATCAGGATGTAATCGTACTTCACCCCACGTTTGGCCGCGATGAAAGCCGGCGCTAAGAAGTACATGCGCAGCTGAAACACGCGACTGGTTTTGGCCATGCAAGACATTTTGGCGCAATAATTGTTCTCGCGTAATTCCCTTTTCCTCATGCGAGATTAGTTCTTGCAGCTGTTCCTCGCCGACCACTGGATTCTTAAAAAAGGAACCGGCTGTCCAAGGACCCGCTGCCGTGTTGAGAAACAACGAGCCAGCCCGCTTTCGGGTTTCCATAATAATCTGTCGTCTATGTTCAAGCGAATCAGCCTGGAGATTAAGTTCGCGGGCAACTTTTAGGGCAGACTCATAGGCTAGCTCGCTGGTTGCTTCGGCGTTGAATACGAAGGTGGCATTTAAGACAACCTGATGGCTCTGCTCTTTAGATTGCAGAATACTAGTGCGATAGTCGAACTGCAGAACTTTGGTGTCCCAAATCTTGACTGATCTGTCAGAGGTATCCAGTATAGTTGCTTCTTTAAAACAATCAGCTACCTTGTGGCCGTAGGCGGCGATGTTACCAACTATAGCGGCTCCTACACCCCCTGGAATACCACTTGTAAATTCCAAACCCCACAAACCTTTAGAAATTATCTGCTGGATGAACGTGTCCCATTGCACACCACTATCAACTCTGATACTGCCAAGGCCGAGGTCAGTTACCTCACCTCCCTGATTAAGTACAACCGTTCCAGGTAAACCTTTATCGGAAATCAGTACATTTGTACCAAAGCCTAGCACCCAAATTGGTTCGTCTTTAGGAAGCCCTGTTATTACTTCCTGTAAGTGATCGCCCGACTCAAGCGTTACCAAAGTCTGGGCAACTCCGCCAGCGTGAAGAGAGGTGTATGGTGCCAGCGGTACATTATGCTGCTTTTTCATAATGCCTCATTATACCGTTTTATAGCTTATACAACTTGATTCAGATTAAGACAAGGCGTAACATAAGATACACATGACGGAGAAAAGTAGCGGGAATCATCCCTTCCACCAGCTCGGCCTGGCACTAAAACAAACACGATTACGCAGACGGGAGAGCTTAGCTGAGGTCTCCGGTGCTGTTGAGATTGACGTCGAAATGTTGGGTGAGTTTGAAAAGGGAGCTCGGCGGCCCAGCGAAGATCTCCTACTCTTACTAATCAGCCACTTTGCGATAAAAGAAGATCACGCCACGAAACTATGGGAACTAGCCGGCTATGACCAACAAGACGTACCGGCAATTCATATGATGAATGACGATAATGGCGAAATTAAACCAATGGTTGCGGTCTTGCCGCTTGATCCACGGATTACCTACACTGACAAAGTCCATGTTATGGTGAATAATTACGGGGTTGTTATTAACTTTATGCAGTCAGCCGGTAGTACTCAGCCATTAACAATTGCCCGTGTTGGCATGAGTAAAGAGCATGCTCAAAGCGTTTTAAAAATATTGGAAAGCACATTGCAGCGTTCTAAACAACATCCAGCCAAACCATTATCATCTTCTGAAAGTCGCTCAGAGAAGCACACCAGTAAAGATCAATAGCATAATTAAATATTAGAGTTTTATTGATATAGAGTAGTTTTATGCCCATAACAGGACACAGCGACCGAAATACTATCTACTAGTTGTCACGAAGTTTTTGCGTCTAACAGCTACAGCTAGAACCCCGACCATCCCTACAATAGCCATACCAGCGAACATTTCTTGCAAGGCAGTTTGTCCAGTATTGACCAGCGGTGGGGGAGCTACTGCACCCTTTCCACCTACCGGCAAAACTAAGCTGTGTTGATCTTGGTCACAAACGGTGTGGCTTGCATTGCCCACGCTATCAGTATTGAGTCTGTTTAGTAGACTATCTATATTGACTTCTTCTTGTTGCGTGAATAGATCACCGCAAGCGGTAACAGTATTACTTACGGTACTACCTGGCGCTTGGCTTGCTGGAATAATGTACTGAGCGGTGTAAATCCAGGTTTCGGTGGTCTCTAAGATGTCATTATTGTTGATATCACCAGACTGGTAAACGCCTGCCCCGGCAATGTTATCGTTGACTGTTACTGCACTGATAGGTGTATTACCGGTATTGG
>CAZIMF010000094.1:0-2351 GCA_964540445.1 uncultured Candidatus Saccharibacteria bacterium | reverse complement strand
TCTTTGCCAAGATTGAGGTGCTTAACGTAACTTTGAATACCGCCCTCAAAGTAGAATCCGTAACGCTGTCCGGTGGCCTCGTCTTCTAACGAAGTGTGGATGCCCTTTGTTAAATATGCGGCGTGGCGTAAGCGATCAAGAATAACATCGTAGTTAAAGGCAGTGCTTTCCTTAAATATGGTTGGGTCTGGATAAAAAGTGATCTCGGTACCGGTCTTATCGGTGGTACCAACTACTTTTAGGTCGGCTTTAGGAGTGCCTCTTTCGTATGACTGAGTATGAATTTTGCTTCCATCGAAAACAGTAACAGTTAGGCTGCTCGACAATGCATTTACAACACTTACCCCAACTCCGTGCAGTCCACCAGATACTTTATAGGCCTGGTTCTCGAATTTACCACCGGCGTGCAAAACTGTTAGAACAGTTTCGACAGTACTTTTCTTGGTTTTAGGGTGAATGTCAGTTGGAATACCACGACCATTGTCGATAACTGTCACGCCACCATCTGCTAATAATTTCACACTCACAGAAGTTGCAAAGCCAGCCAGGGCTTCATCAATACCGTTGTCGACAATTTCCCAGACTAAGTGATGCAGGCCTTCACTACCGGTTCCACCAATGTACATACCGGGTCGCTTGCGAACCGGTTCTAGACCTTCTAGAACCTGAATTGATCCTGCGTCGTAATCTTTTGTTTTAGCCTTTTCAGCCACTAGTAAATAACCCTCTGCTCCTGTTTTACGACCTAGCCGTATTACACTTTCTTATAGGATTAGTATAGGTCACTAGCCCCTGTTTTACAACTATTAAACAACCATTAATAGACGATTAAGCAACATCCTGATCTTGGTCAGTTTCCAGCTCCGGTCTTAGTAAAGAAATATTGACTATGCGGGGTTCTATAGTGGTATCAAACCTGTGAAAATCAACCCCAGGTCGCAAGACAGTATGATCTCCCTCATTCAGATCAGCCACGTTAAAGTCGGGAGAAAAATCTTCAGGGTCAACCCTCCCTGCGGCGGCAGCCTGAGTGATAGTTTTAGGTTTGAAACTTTTTGCTTTCGCAGATTCAGGATGTGCAATGGTAACTTTTCCAGCCCCTTTCTTAGTAGTATGGACATCAACCACCTTCTCGGAGTCTTCAACTTGAGGATCAAGATGAAACTTGCCTTTACCCATCTGATGAGCTTTTCTCTTTATAGCGGGAAAGCTTTCGTCAACCGGTTCATTGCTAAGCAACATTTGAGTAATGTGATCACCGTAATGTTCCATAACACCGTATTTTTCCGTATCACCACTAGCAAAATCACTTTCATCAAGAATTTTCATTATGGTGCCTCGTACTGCTTCGTGATCGATTTCTCCGGTGTCTAATCCGGCTGCCCGAATTACAAACCCTGGCATATCATCTTCGAATAGCATCCTAAGTGCATCTTGCAACTCTGCACGAGTACGAACTTCGTGCATTGGAACTTCTTGAATTGGGACGGTATTGTTGGTTGCTAGTGTATCTGTCATCTATTTATTTGTGAGTTAACAGATTACATAATAGCATAAATACCTCTAAAAGTCAATCTGTTAGCTCTCTAGAACTTGTGCGAACACCCTATTTAATGGTTAAATAAACATGAGCGTAACCATCTAAGGTAACTTCTAACAAAAAACTATGTTCAAAAAACTCCTCAGTAACCTGCCATTTAACCCAAGCCTTGTAGATCAGGTAGCATTCTATGCCAAGCGATTACACCGTGAAGCTTTTTTGCGCACCGTAGGTGTCACCCTCTTATTACTGGCGCTATTTGTTCAACTGTTTGCATCTGTTTCGCCTCCTCAGGCTGCAGCTGCTACCAATGGTAATGATCTCATCCCTGGTGGCTTTGACAGCCAATGGGCCGCATTGGTGCACTGTAATCAAAATGATTACGGATACCGCGACATTATCGCCCACTATAACGTCAGTTGTCAGAACATTGCCGCAGGCTCAGTGACAACCATTCGATCAACCGACTACAATAATCGTTTATTTTCGATGGGTCGTATCGCTTACGGAAAGACTGGTGAATACCCCGTAAGTATTAACGGTGGCACCTACTACATGCGCTACCTATCTAGCTGGGATCATGGGTATCCATCCACCTATAAGGCTGTGACAGGAATCAATACTGCCGGAGACCGCTTCTTCTTGCTATTTGATTGTGCAAACCTCGTTATTGTAGACATACCAAAACCCCCACCACCTCCTCCGCCGCCACCGCCTCCTGTAGACAAGTGCCCAAGCTTACCTGGTTTCCAAAACAGTACAACCGAATGTTATTTGTGCATTAACATACCTGGTACCCAGAACAGCTCCA
>CAZIMF010000093.1:0-2361 GCA_964540445.1 uncultured Candidatus Saccharibacteria bacterium | reverse complement strand
GGAATACCTGTATAAACCCACCACCAGTTTGCCGCGCCTGGCTACTATCATTGGCCGTTATCAACCTGCAGTCCAAACTGTTGCAGCATGAACGCCATTGTCACCACCGGAATCGTACTCGCCCGAACCGATTACCAAGAAGCCGACCGCATCCTAACAATCATTACGCCCGACAACGGCAAAATTCGAGTTATTGCTAAAGGGGTTCGCAAAGTGAAGTCCAAGTTGGCTGGCGGGATCGAGCTCTTTAGCATTAGCCACGTTTCGTTTATCCCTGGCAAAAAAGAGATCGGCACACTCATCTCTACGCGCCTAGACAAACATTTTGGTGGTATTGTATCGAACATTGACCGCACCATGTTGGCCTACGAGGTGCTCAAAATCATTAACCGCATTACCGAAGACAGCCCTGAAGCTGATTATTTCCATCTGTTAGCAAGCTTGCTAGAAGCACTTAACGACTCCAGCATACATTCTGACGTGATTCGTTTTTGGATGTACATGCAGCTGCTCAAGCTGGGTGGCCACACTCCCAACCTCACCACCGACATGACCGGCACCGCGTTGGTAGCTGGCAGCAATTACAATTTTAGTTACGAAGACATGACCTTTGCGGCGCACGCATCGGGTTCGTTTACGCCTGCGCATATTAAACTGCTGAGGCTAGCGCTCGGTACCAAGTCACCCAAAGATCTACAAAAAGTGCAGGGAACAGAAGAGTTACTAGGTGCCTGCCAATATTTGGCGCAAACCATGTTGTCTCAATACGTGAAGCTCCAATAATAAATACCAAGCCAGTATATTGACAAAAAAGCATAAGCATGGTAGTATTAGAGAGTTATGTTAAAAACAAAAAATTCAAACGAATGGCCCGACCACGGAATTACAAACCGTCGTGCCATTGAAGCAGAGCAATCAGAATCGCGTCGTCGCACAGAACGATTAATGGCAGATCCACTAGTTAAGCAAGTAGTCGAGAAACCATCAATTGAAGCGCAAATTTTGGTACAAGAACAAGCAGAAAAAGAAGCTGCTCGAGCAAATGGAATCTCATTAGATCCAGGTCGTGAAATTACTGCTACCGCAACACCAGCAGAAACTCCCGACCCTTACGAAGAACTTCGTGAGTTAGCTCCTCCAGAAGACGAACAGCAAGAAACTGCTGCTTAACTAAGCAACTGATCTCACCTTAAGCACCCTCGCTGTACAGGGTGCTTTTGTTTAGCTATAATACGAACCCAAGATGACAGATGTAAAAAGCGGTGTAAAACTTGAGGCTATTGTAAGCTTGGCCAAGCGCCGCGGCTTTGTGTTTCAGGCCAGCGAAATCTATGGCGGTCTGGCGGGATTCTATGATTACGGACCACTGGGCGTGGAGCTTGCAAACAATATAAAGAACCTGTGGTGGCAAGCTGTGGTTCGAGAGCCAGATAATGTCTTTGGCTTAGACACGGCTATTATTCAAAACCCAAAGCTGTGGGAGGCAAGTGGTCACATTGCTGGTTTTACCGATCCGTTGGTGGACTGCAAGAACTGTGGCGCTCGGCACCGCGCCGATCACTTGGCAGGTAAAGATACCAACGACTTAAAAGAGCTGGCTAAACTACTAAAAGACAAATCTTGCCCCACTTGTGGTAAGAAAACACTGACCGAACCACGCTTTTATAACATGATGATGAAAACTTGGGTTGGCCCCGTTGAGGACGAATCCGCTGTGGCATACCTGCGGCCAGAGACTGCCGGTCCAATGTTCATTAACTACTCAAATGTTCGCGACACTATGCGGCCTAAGTTGCCATTTGGTATAGCGCAAATTGGAAAAGCTTTTCGTAACGAGATTAGCCCTCGTGATTTTATCTTTCGGGTACGAGAGCTTGAGCAGATGGAAATGCAGTACTTTATTGCTCCAGACCAGCAAAAAGAAACGTATGAATACTGGCGTCAGTTCGCTTGGGATTTTTTGGTTAAGCGCCTCGGCATTGACGAGAAAAACCTGGCTTGGCACGAGCACGACAAAGATGAACGAGCCCACTACGCTGCTGCAGCTCACGACATCTACTTTAATTTCCCATTTGGTTCTAAAGAGTTATGGGGAACGCATAATCGAACTGATTTTGATCTTAAAAACCATAGCAAGGCTACTGGTAAGAATGTAGCCGAAGTTGATGAAGCGTCTGGTAAAGAATTCATACCACATGTTATTGAATCTTCAGTCGGGGTAGGGCGAATGTTTCTAGCTGTGCTCACTGACGCTTACCACGAAGAAGAAGTTAATGGTGAGCAACGAGTGGTTCTAAAGTTAAGCCCGGCCTTGGCACCAGTAAAAGTTGCGGTTTCACCTCTATTAAAGAATAAACCCGA
>CAZIMF010000092.1:0-2400 GCA_964540445.1 uncultured Candidatus Saccharibacteria bacterium | reverse complement strand
AGTCTCTAATTTATCCCGTTCCGGGCCATCACCAACTAAAACCAATTTGGCGTCTGGTTCAGTTTTTTGCAGCTCACGAAAAGCCTTCAGTAAGTAGCGTACCCCTTTACGCTTTTCTAAACGGCCCACATATAAAATCATGTTAGTTTTAGGCTGCGAAGATCTTTTTTGATATTTAGATAAATCAATGCCGTTTGGAATAATGGTAATCTCTTTGTTCGTAAGACTACTTATGTATTCTGAAGCAGCGCTACTCACTGCAGTAAAATCATCTAAGTATTTTAAGATAGAACGAGTGTAGGGAGTAATGACTTTTTCAATGGTTTTAGTCATAACGGTGTCTGGTAGTTTAGCGTGAAACGTGGCAATATTAACTGCCTTAGAACGGATTAGCAACTGACGACTCAACATTGGTACCCATGGTTCGTGAAAATGCAGTACATCAAACTGTTCACGAGCGACAATCTCGTCTAACTCATTGGTGTTAGCGCTATAAGAAAATTGTCCAGTTGTGTGAAATAAAGCTTTTACATCGGTGCCACCACCAACTAAAATCATATCTTTATTACTACGTAAGTGTTCACCGTCGGTCGGTTTAAAACTAATTATTTTAGCACTATGACCACGTTTCGTTAGTTCGCTTTGAAGAACCTGGACTACCTCTTGTACTCCTCCGTTTCGTGCCATGGTGTACGGGCAAACTAACCCAATCTTCATACTTGCTATTAATTATAGCAGTTATCGGGTTATATTAAGCGCGGTTCAGTAGCTTACGAATCTGAGGTGGTACCAATGGTGCTGCTGCTTTAGCATCTGCCACTACCGTTGGAGCATGCGCAGACATTTTGGCGGGGACAATAGTTACATTCTTATAAATCACGCCCAAATGCTGCTCCACCAAATGATTATCAAAGTAACGATCAGCACTAACGGTAATGTGGTACACATCTAAATCTACCTGTTTGTCACAAACATCAGCAGTCAGCATTGTTATGGAAGTGTCCATGTACGTCCGGGCATCGTTGCATTGCCATAGATATACTTCGAACTCAATACGGCGTTTTCGCTCTTCTTCATCAGCATCCTGCAATTTACTGTGAGTATCTGCAACCATTCCGTAAGTTGCTAGAATAAAGGGTGCTCGCAAGGCAACATTTTTAACTACCCAAGCCGGCAACCGATTTGAGAAAAAACTAGCACTCCAGCGCATAAGGTTATAATTCTTTTTAGAAAATTTAAAATCGTCTTTATGGGCAAAACCGACCACACTTACCAGCAAGTCAACTTTTTTAGCCAGTTCTGGGTTTTTTTGTAACATCTTCGTTGTTACCAGAAAGCCGAAAGACATGGCTAAGATAGTTACTCTGCGGCGTTTATAAAATAGTTTTACAAAAGCAGCTAAATAATCCGCCAAGTTATCGAGCGTAGGCTTTTCACCAAGTTTGTAGAAACTTTCCATACCCCCAAAACCTGGTAGGTCAGGCATTGTCACACCACCGTACCGACTAAGGTCTTCGGCTAGTCCAAATTGGCGCTCAATACTAGCATGATGACCATAAATAAGCAGTATTTCACGCTTTTTACTGCCTTTAGGAGGGATTCGAAGCATTCGCCCCCGTAAACCGTTCATATTGAGCGGCACTATATAATCATCAGGATTTAATGGTTTTTGCTTTGCCATAGTATTACGTATGACTGTACGTCATTGCAAAGGAGTAAGGCAAGCATTAGCGTACCTTGACAAGTATGATCTACGGGAGCATAATCGCTGATGAGGGAGTTGTAATAAAAACACGGCCGTTGCCGTAGGAGAATTTATGGCAGTTATAACTACGCCCACTCTGGGTGAAATGTCTACACAAGAACTAGAACCTCGACTAGGATTAATCCCTGTAAGCAACCTGGCAAATTTTATAGTTGTACGCCAAGTAGAAATGCAAAGTGCATTTATTGATCCGTTTGATACTTATGTTGAAGATGAAGGCTCGTTAGTATTACCAGGTGAAGCACATGAACGAATAGCAATTGGAAAAACCTTTTCGGGCTTAGCAGAACTCACACGTCGCGACACCGAAGACGGAGTAGTGCGTGCAGTTGTACCGGCAGACCGCCGAATAAATGCCTGGCAACAAATAATTAGCGTCATTGAAAAACCTCATGGTTATATGTTTGCTAGTTCGCACTTTTACCTACCAACGAGTCAATCCGAAAGCGAACCTAAGCCACTCAGTGATGGAGGTGAAAAGTTTTTGATAGGGTTTATACGCTCCCTACGACGACACTAAAGTTGAGCAGAAGCATTAAATAGGCTAAAATCTAATCTGTTCTCATCTGTTCGTTTAGGATATTGGGGAGTGGCCAAGTGGTAAGGCACCAGTTTTTGGTACTGGCATTCGGGGG
>CAZIMF010000091.1:0-2453 GCA_964540445.1 uncultured Candidatus Saccharibacteria bacterium | reverse complement strand
TCAGATAGCTATGCTGCCAAACTGGCTGCAAGAGACAATATTACAGTCACTGATACGCAGATAGATGAAGCTATTAAACGACAGCGTCAATCACGTGATGGTATTACCTCTCAAGATACATATGATGCAATTGTCCTCGATCATTTCAACTGGACTCCAAGCGAAGCCCGTGAGGTAACCGCACATAAGTTACTGCGCCAGGAAGTGGCTTATAAGATTGATACCATTGCAACGAAACAACGTGATCAAGTTGTAGAAAAGCTAAAAACAGAATCTGATTTTGACAAAGTTGCAGCAGTAATACCGACTGACGGCGATGCAAAAGTGCAATCTGGCGTTACTCCACTTGTTCCTAATAACAATCAAGATGGTGGGTTAGCTGAAATGGCGGCAAAATTGGCCATTGGACAGGTTTCATCTGCTTTTCGATCAACGACGGGTGATGGTTATTACGTTGTTAAGTTACTGCAAAAAGATAATAATGCCCGTGTCAGTTATGCGTACCTCAAAATTCCGTTGACGGTTTTTGATAAACAGCTTGAAAGCGTAAAAAGTGACGGTCATGTTAAAGAATATATTGCTATACCGGAAATAAAGTCGCCTATTATTACACAGTAAAGGAGTTACCTATGTATACACTACCAGAACTTGAATATGATTATGATGCACTTGGCACATATATCAGCAAGGATATTATGCAACTGCACCACAGTAAACACCATCAAGCCTATATAGATAAGCTAAATAAGGCAGTAGACAGCGAGCCTTCATTGAAAGACCGTACGCTTGATAATCTTTTGCAGCATTTAGATGAAGTACCTGAATCGGTCCGTGCTGCTGTCCGCAATCAGGGTGGTGGCCACTATAATCACACGCTTTTTTGGAAGTGGATGTCTCCGGACGGTGGCGGAGAACCAACAACAGAGGTAAAGACTGGTTTGGTTGATAAATACGGGAGCTATCAAGGGTTTGTTGATGAATTTACAACAAAAGCGCTGGGTGTCTTTGGTAGTGGTTGGGTGTGGCTACAGCCTGACTTTTCTATTGTGACAACGCCGAATCAAGATACTCCTATCAATGCGAGTCTTCCTGCGCCGCTTTTAGGGTTGGATGTATGGGAGCATGCGTATTATTTGGACTACAAGAATAAACGTGATGACTATGTTAAGGCTTGGTGGAATGTTGTGAATTGGGACTTTGTTGACTCGCGTCTAAAGAATCACGAATAGAGTTATCTTGAGGATTTTGCGACCTATTTAGCTTTGCCTGTTCAAACATATCAAGCGGCTCGGCTTCGGTAAGGTGAATAGAATTGTTATGCGTAGATGGTGGAACAAATGGAGTGTTCGTAGGTGTTACCAGAGAAGAGGGTTCTGCTTCAGAATTCTGGCGAGCCTGATCCTGCCAATTGTACCCATCTTCAATAACAACTGTTGAGCTTACGTTATGGGAGAGGACACCATTTTCAAAGCGACGTCGTCTGTATGCCATAAATCCAACAAATCCAAGCCCTAGCACGACAGTTCCTCCTAGGAGAATACCAATAAAGGCAAAGATTGATACTTCAGACCCGGGTGCTTGTGACAATGGAGAACTAGTAAGGTTATAGGTGAACGCCTGTGATTCGGGAGCGTTACCATCGGATGGAATGGGTTTTGTAGCAACGGTTAAATTGATTGTAAGAGATGATGTATCTGTCGTGATTGTACCGGTATAACTACCAGCAGCTAATCCAATTGTTTTTTTGCCGTCAGAACCTGCGGTATAACTCCGGTTACCGATTTTTATCTGAGCACTCTTTGCTGCAACATTGTTTTCTGTAATCGTCATTGTCACAGGAAAACCACGCGTAATAATTGTATCGCTATAGGTACCTGTTTTGGCTCCATCGCCGCTAGCCGAAATCACGAAGTAATATCGTACTCCAGGTTGTAATTCCTTTACTGTTACACTAAATGAACCGTCGGGTTTTTTGGTGACATCCGCCTTTTTATCCAATTGCGAAGATGTTGTTCCGTATGTGAATGTTGATGTTGGATTTGGTGCATTTACCTTCCAGGTGACAGTGGAAGTTGCGTAGAGTGGGTCGACAGCAACTGTATTTATCAGTCCAGTGGGATCTGGAGTTGCAACGGGTTCAGCGTCGGTGGAGGGCGGTTCTGTGTTTGTTGTGACGGGAGTCGTTACGACAGGGACTGGTGGTGCCACAGATACAGAGGGTTTTGGTGTTACGGGATTATTGGTAGGAGGATTTGGGTTAAGAATCGTATAAACGCCAGCAGAGTAGGTTGTTGAGGTATTGTTTACCTGGCTGTCACTACTAAAACTAACAGCTGCGGTACCTGCCCCAGAGGCGCGGAACGTAATTGAAAATATTTGGGCGGTGCCACTTGGTGCAGGACTTCCTGATGCACTAAATCCGATGGTTCCTGAACCTTGGTTTATAGACGGTG
>CAZIMF010000090.1:0-2454 GCA_964540445.1 uncultured Candidatus Saccharibacteria bacterium | reverse complement strand
GGTTGCAGTGTGGCATTTTCTATCTGTTGATACACAATAAAGTAAATTATCATACCTGCCGCCAAGCCAAATGATGAGAATAAACAAAAAATGGCAACTAATATGGCGGCGATGGTGTTTCCAATAAGCGGGATTAAACCAAAGATAAACACAATCCCTGCCAATGCCAACACATTAACCGACACGTTAGCTATAGAACTACCAATTATTAATGCAAACGCAGCAAACGTAGCCGCTAGTAAAGCCACAAACAACTGACCATTGACGTAACCAGTGACTACTCGGTACATCTTAAGTGCAACTCGTCTTCGTTTTACACGTTTTTCGACAGGCATCATTTTTAAAAACCGACTTAGCCACAATGGACCTTCAACGATCAACATAAAGGTCAAAACTAGAACTGTAATGGTACGGGCCAAACCCACACCTAACTTTCCAGCCGTACTGAGCACCGGCCCCGATATATTACCAACACGGTCGTTAATATCTTGGCGAACTTCATCAATTCTTGTATCTAGCTTGTAACGTCGGATGGTACGAGATAGAGAACTGTCCTGATTTTGGAAATTATTAATGCTGCTGGGAATTTGTTGAACAAAATCTGTCGATTGCCGTACCAGCGGTGGCACTACAATCATAATAAATGTAATGAGCACCGCAAGTACGGCAATATATGCCATTCCAGTACTTAGAGCACGGTTTTTAGTACCCATACGTTGACCAATCCAAGTTACTGCCGGGTTTAACGCCATAGCTAAAAAGGCCGATAGTCCAAGTAGGGTGATGACGCCACTTAGTTTGCCAACTAGTCGTAGCGCAATTACTGCAAGTACGGCGATGACAATGGCACGAATAATACTGTCGTTCGAGATGCTAATTACATTATGTTTGTCTTTTGAAAATAACTTCATAGTAGTAGTATCTGGCTAATCATCCCTTTTTGCAATTGCTGTTTGGTACGCTTTAGTAATTTGTTGCCCAACAACTGCTACATCAAACTGTTTTACACGTTCTTGCTGCTCGGCGTGAATCTGGGCTACTTTAATTTCATCAGTCAAAAGCAGATGTAATAAATCTGCAAAAGCCGCTGTATCTTTAGGATCAAATAACGTTGGCTGCTCATTGCCGAGTACCGAGGTGTACCCTGGGTTATTGCCGCCAATTACCACTCCAGCGCCGGCGGCCATGGCTTCAATTAAAACGATACCAAAACTTTCGCCACCAGTTGAAGGGTAGACAGCTATATCGGCTTCTGATAAAAATCGAGGTTTATCTTTAGCATCCAGAAAGCCTTGAAAGTGCACGCTATCTTGAAGACCATGGTGAATAACGTAATTTTTTAATTTTGCTTCTAAAGGGCCACTCCCACCAATTTGTACACTAAATACTGGAACATTATTTCGTTTCTGAAGTTCAGACAACGCCTTTAACAGATACATGCATCCTTTTCGTTCAACTAAGCGACCCAGAAACACGATACGTTTGCTCTGCGTTAGTTTATCAACATCAGCAACAGCAAATAACGATGTATCAACCATATTTGGAATCACCTCATTTATGGCAGTATGGTACGTTGCTGCAGCAAACTGCTGAGCTGGTTCAGACACAGCAAACAGGTTATCAAAACGGTCCAATGTCTTTTTTTGTAACGCACCTAACACTTTCGTGCCTGTTTTAGATAACGCACCACTCGGCATTATGTGGAATGTACCGACTACCGCTGTCTTTGAACTAACCCGAGCAACTATTCGGCTCCCCATTAGCGGACTGCAGGGAAGCTGCACGTGCAACACATCAAGCTTCAGGCTATCTAATAATTCTTGTATCTGTGCCGGCTTAGCTGCCAATGGTACACTGAGCCGATTTTGATTAAACCGAGCTTGCAAGTTTCGACTTAAACTATGGACATTCTTTATGTCAGTTCTGTTTGTCTCACCAACTAAATAGTGGACATCGTGTCCTTGCTTGACTAACCATTGCCCTAGCGTTAGGACATACTGCTGGACACCGTCTGGTCTATCGAGTGAGTCATCCAATAATAACCCCACCCGTAGTCTAGTTTTCACGAACGGCTTTCTTATATAAATCTTCGTACATATCAACAACCAATGGGTAATTAAACTGTTGAACATACGTTTCTGCCCATACTAGCCAACTATCACGCAATTTTTTATCATTTAAGAAGCGAGACAACAATGCCGAAAAATCGGTACTGCTACGAGGATTTACCAAAGAAGCAGCTCCCGCACCTCGCATAACAGATGAATAACCAGGATTATTACCGGCAACTACTGGTACGCCACGAGCCATGGCTTCTAATAGTACAATCCCAAAGCTTTCGCCAAATAAAGCTGGCGAACAAAATATGCTTGCTTCGTTCAGTAGCTTTAATTTCTTAGCCTCAGATACAAAACCCAAGAACTCAACATTCGTTAGTTGCCAATTAGCTACGGT
>CAZIMF010000089.1:0-2454 GCA_964540445.1 uncultured Candidatus Saccharibacteria bacterium | reverse complement strand
CCACCAAGTGTGGAATATTTAACAGCCGTTTACGGCTGTTTTTTATACCATTTAGGCATGGCAGGAGCAGAAGCATTTAAAGTTGCAGCAGCAAGTATTCGCCAGGGGGTCATGGCGAAGCGTAGTGAGATAAATGAAATGCGCAGCAGCATTGATCGCCGCAAGCGCGAGCTGGATCAGTATGTAAACCGCATGCAGGCCGAAATCCGTGAAAAGCAAGCCGATATGGCCCGGACCCAAGGCGAGCAGCACGAACCGGAAAAAGATAGGGCTCAAAAATTACGCGAACTAGCCGATATGCAACAGACAATAATTGATCAACAGCACAATTTTAACCGTGAACGTGAACAGATGATAAATCAGATCAGCCAACAAGAGCGCCAGCTCAGCGGCCTGGAGCAGCAGGCAAACTCACTAGCCAGCATGGGCTAGCTTCAACAACCGTAAATTGAAAAATTACCTCTGCTATCGTATGCTGAGACAGTCCAAATTGGCGCTTTAGCTCAGTTGGTAGAGCAGAGGCCTGAAGAGCCTTGTGTCCCCAGTTCGAGTCTGGGAGGCGCCACCATGAAAATACCTCAATAATTTAGTTGAGGTATTTTCTTATTTAATAGACGAAACTTAAGCTGCGCTTGGTGCTGCAGGCGTATTGGTGTCTTTTAAGCCGTAAGCGACAAATAGGGTAATCCACCAAAAGAATAAACTCATTAGAAACCACAAGAAGAAACTGCGGCCTTTGCTAGCGGCAACACGGGCCGGCCAAAGTGCTACTAATACCCAAAGAACAACCCCTAATATTCCAAATCCAAACCACATAATAACTTCTCTCCCGGAGGGTTTTACGCTCTCTGTACCAGCGAGTGTGCTCTAATTGAACAGTCTCCGATCTAATTAACAGTCTAAACCTTTAACCGTAGCCATTCCAGGCTTAAGTTTATTTAGCTGTTTTCTAAATTTTCTTCGCCAATTGTACCGGTTTTGACTTCGCCGGCACGTTTGTAATTGGCAAAGATAACGCCTTCGGCGGTAATACTGTGTTCAGTCAGTTCAAAAGCCGCCGGAATGGTGCCGTCTTCAAATAATTTCTTGCCCGTACCAAGTGTAAGCGGGTGAATTTTTAGCCACAACTCGTCCACCAAGTCTTCTTTCAACAAAGTTTGTACCAGATTGCCGCTGCCGTGTACTTGTAGCATTGGGCCGTCGCCGCTTTTCAATTCCTTAAGCTTTGCTACTACGTTACCAGTTATTAACTGTGAGTTTACCCAGGGTAGTTCTATTTCTTCATGCGATACAACGTACTTGGTGCATTTGTTGAAGGGGTCGGCTACCACCCCAATTTCCGGGTGCATAGGCCAATAGCCAGCAAAAATGTCATAAGTCTTCCGCCCAAGCAGAAGATCGAAAGGAACGCTAAGCTGCTTGATCATCTCCTTCATAGAGGTGGCATTGGCGTATGGTGCCTGCCAGCCACCAAATTTAAAACCAGACGTGGTATCTTCGTCTGGCCCGCCGGGAGCCTGCATGACACCATCCAAAGTAATAAATGATAATACTACAATCTTTCTCATACATACATGTTAGCAAACCTGCCATTCTTTACCCACCGCCGGTACTTAGGTCCATGAAGCAGTGTTATACTAGTTAAGCAATTAAGTGAGGGGTGTTTATGAAGAAAGTAATATTAAGTTTGGCTGTTTCGTTAGGCCTAGTCGGAATGATTCCGGCAGTAGCCATGGCGGCACCCGGACTGAAGCTGGATAAAAAAGACATTTCAAGCAAACAATGTAATCCAGAAGACTCACACGCCAAACAAATCGTTAATGTTCATTTCAAACTTATAAATGACTACGACTCGGGCTTCAATAGTGGTGCCTGGGCTAACGACACTATCAACCGCGAATTGCGTATTTTCCAGCTAAGTGACGGCACTTTTTGTGCTCAAGTAAAAGATAACGGCAAGTTTGTCACCCTAGAAGGACAGAGTCCGGGCGCCAATGACCTCCCAATCAGCGCCGGTATCAAGGGCGATATCGAGGGCGGTTATGTAACAAACTTCTTTACTGGTACGTTTGCCCCACAACTACCGACAAAGGGTGATCTAGGCACGTATGACTTAGAATGCACACCTACCAACGATTGCCCGGGCGGGGCAGACCGACCAAGCGTGTTTAATGTCAGCTACTTCAGCTCGACTAACGGACCTACTCAACCCCAATGGGGATGGATCTATCACGCTGGCAAGCATGGTACATGGTTGAATCAGAATGGTGTTGCAGCTGAAGATAGCGGCGACATTACCAACTAAAACTTAAACAAACATTAAAAGCGCGCGGATTTTTTCCGCGCGCTTTTAAGGATTTGTCGTTACCTGCAGAAGGTAGTTATTTTATTCTTCTGCCCTTCAAAAAGAAGTAGAGAGGTATAGGTACAACAAGTAAAAAGGGCGAGAATATT
>CAZIMF010000088.1:0-2555 GCA_964540445.1 uncultured Candidatus Saccharibacteria bacterium | reverse complement strand
CCAGAATCTTAATTTCTGTCAGGTCGTGCGACAACATAGCTATGACTTTGTTGATCGCCAGTATGGTCTCACCCGTTTGATCACCGGCTTGGACGACGTTAATTATCCCATTATCCAGGGTTATGGTGTTTTGGAGTTCGGCCATTAAGATTATTATACGTATCGATACGCCTTAAAGCGACCTTTCGCTAAACAACATCTGAGTCAAATAAACTACCCTAGTGTTTTCCAAAAATACCAAAAGTGCTGAAGTATAGCGGCGATAATTATTAGAAACCAGGCTATTAAAATATCACCATGGTGGCGTCGCGAGAATCGGCATAACTTCTTTAGCCGAACAGGAGTACGGATGTGGCTTTCCTGTAAATTATAAAGCGTCGTGTACCAGAAGATTGGTATAGTCACCGACCAGACCACCATACAAAACGGACATAAAGCATCTATCCGAAAAATTGATTGATACTGCAGCCAGGTAATGAAGCCAATGGCAAAAACTAAGCCTGCTTGTAGCCATAGCCAGAACCAACGCCGGTAAACTGCTCCGGCTAGCATACCTATGCCGACTGTAGCTACTACGCCGAAGCCGACTAAACCGAGGATTGGATTAGGAAAACCAAAGGCCGAAGCTTGCCAGGTATTAATAACTGATCCACAAGCGACTATTGGATTTAGATCACAAGCTAGTTGAGCGCCCGGGTGTTTGAGTAACTGTATTTTTTCGACAGTTAAGATGCCGGCGCATATTATACCGATTATACCGCCGATCAGTAATATGTAAGGCAGAGTCTGTTTTAGGGTTAGGCTTTTCATTATTAAATGATAACAGATAACGTGTGCTTGCCTACGAGCCCGGACTAAAGGGGTTCGGCGCTTTTGGGTTCCATGCGAATGGCGCGGTTAAAGCAGCACGGCCGTCGCTTGCCGGCTTTGAGCATCGAAATCAGCTTATCGGGCCGTTCCTTGCGGGTTTCGGCTAGTTTGACGGCGTCCATCCAGTTGAGCCAGTCCCAGCGGGCCATGGGCGTGATATCCAGCCATTGGGCTTGCGCTTGCGGGTTGGCCACTAAAGCTTTCTGTACCTCCGTTGGTATCATAGGTTCCGGCCATACTTTAGTCGGCTCAATTTCTATAGTCACGGTGTCGCCTTCGTTTACTCTAGCGACCTCACGCATGGTTTTGTCGAGCCTAAACCAGTGGCTTAGCTGGCCATCTGGCTGGAGCACGGTTTGGAAGCGAAACCCGTTGATAGTTCCCTCGACCATCGTCATGCCGCGTGATGGAAGTTTATCGCTGGCGCTTTTTGGCAATGTGATAAGTGCCCCTGTACCGACTTTGGCGGCCTCATCAGGCTTATACAGCTTGGCTTTAAAACGGATGGCAGTCACTGATCTTATTGTATAGGATTTAGCGTATTTTCTTAACCTTACGACAGTATTCTATAGTCTGGGGTGTTGCTTTTCATATTGCACCTATTTCAGTGCCTCAAAAAAAACATCGATAGCCCCAGGAGTATTATATTTGGTCATGTTGCCTCGGGTTATTCTTGGTCGCTGCGAGTTAAGCCGATAATAAGGATACGACTCTAACTCAGGAACTGCCTTGAGCCAAGCCTTTACGCTCCGCATGATTACTATGTGTTTTCCCAGCTTGATAGCTTTACGGACTAGATCAAAATTATAATGCTGCGAAGGCAACAATAGTCTGTTGGGGGTGTATGTCACCGAATGGTATGGCATGTACTCTATGATCATAATCTTCTTGCTTAGTGTTTCGTACGACAGCTTCTCCTCCCGGACCGATTTATCCAGCAGGTCATGCCACCAACCATAGCCATGCGTGTGCTTCATCTCATCAGCTAAATACAAAAACGGTATGTTGGACTCGTGGGTTAAGTTTTTACGACTTTCACTAATGAAAAAATCGTTTTGCAAATTAACGTTAATGTCGTCATCTTCAAAACCAGGGTTTAAGGAAAGAAACACCACCGTTGCCCTATCGAGATTTCCAATAAATGGATCGGGAAAAGCGTCTAAGCGATAGCCTTCATTCTTAAACTTAGGATTGGCAAAAACAGCTGCGTCTTCGGGTAAGACATATGGTGGATGTTGAGATAGGTTTATCCAGGGGTTCATAGGACGCGGAATTTTACGTGCGTAACCAATGGAGAATCTATGACTCTAATTTTCTCTAGTTTTACGTCGCCAATGTTTTCCAGCAGGCGGACGCCGCCGTGCAGCAGCACTGGTACCACGTGAATTTGCAGCTCATCGAGCAGACCGGCTTTTAGGAACTGCTGGATGGTATCGGCGCCACCAGCTATGGAGATATCTTTATTCCCGGCCTCGGCTTTAGCTTGTGACAATGCGCTTTCTATGCCGTCCGTTACGAAGGTAAATGAAGTTCCGCCTTCTTTATTAGCCTTATCGCGGGCGTGTTTTGTGAGCACGAACACCGGTACATGAAAAGGCGGGCTTTCACCCCACCAAGCGTCAGAATTGGAGTCATCTTCCCAGGGTCCTGATCCGCCGCTAAACATCCGGCGGCCCATTATGACG
>CAZIMF010000087.1:0-2604 GCA_964540445.1 uncultured Candidatus Saccharibacteria bacterium | reverse complement strand
AAGGGCTGGTAAGAAGGATGTTTTGACAGCATGTAAACAAACCCTATATCACACTGCCTATAAAGCTCTGCGACTTCTGGAATGGTTTTTATTAGACCCTTATTATCCAGGTGCCCGAGCAGACCGAATTGTCGTTCTTTCCATTCTGCGCCAGCGGTAACTATTTCAATTTTTTCGGGGTATTTCTCTAATAGCTGTTTTATTATCTGGACACCGAGGTTAAAAGCGTTTCGAGGATTGTTGGGACGTGCGTAGAAAAATATTTTCACCCGTTTGTGTGGCTGCTTATTAGGATTTGGATAATATACCGTTCTGTCTACGGCTGGCACAAAACTAACACCTTCCAGCCCGTGCCGCTGGTTAACGGCTGCTAATAACCCAGGCGTATTTACAATCCCCTTAAACCCAAACCTGTAGGTAGATTCAGCCAAAGCAAATGTTGCACCGCCAGGATAAAATAAAGGTTCGTAGTCTTGAATGAAGTAATATTTTCGCTTCGTCTTGTTAAATTTAAGTAGGAAATAGGCAGATACCCAGAAGGTGCAAAAGGCAATATCACACTCGGGTAAATCCTGTATTTCATCTGTTTCCTGATTGAATATAATTAACTCCATATTATTTAGGGACGGAAACGTCTTCTGAATTATTGCTAATAGGTTATTGCGGTCGACTGTTGGATTATCGTAAATAATTATCCTATTATTAACCCCTTGATTACTCAGGTAATTAATAAAACGAAAAATTGTATAAATACCCCCGAACGACAAATGATCAAAATACGGCACAAACCAGTTTGCAGTTTGTATGCTTTTTGGAGCTGTGCTTCTCGTTGTCTGCTTGCTTTTTGCAAGATCGGCCGAATCAATTTGAAAAACCGAGTTAGATATAAATCCAAACTCTTCATTTCGCAAATCAATCCGCTTTCTAAGCGGTGAGGGCAATAAATGGTAGACAGTCGTAAACGATTTGCGTCCAGCGAAACGCAAAGTTTTTTTAGCAAATACCACAGAACCTTGCTTGCGATATGTCTTTATCCCCTTGCTAATAATTTTGCTTTTACTCATATGTGCTCCTCAGTCCTATTTGTTCATTCATCAGATCTAGGTTTTGGTTAAAGTATGGGTCTTTCCAGTTTAAATATGGTTTATAGTACGTTAATGAATGGTCATAATCCTTTTGTGGTACGTTGTTATAGGAACCAACCGAAACGTTTTCATAGTGTAGCAGTTCGGCAAACGGCCAGTACACATTTCTGTACCCTGCCTCATGAAGTTTGATGCCAAGAGCTACGTCATTACCAGCTATGGTAAAGCCTTCATCTAAGCCGCCCATTTCATCATACACATTGGATCTAATTGCGAGACACGCACCAGTAACAGCAAGGTAGTTTCTGGGCCAGCACGGCATGCCAAAATCAGTCCAATCATCGGATTTATGATTACGAAATACGTGTCCCGCCATGCCCCCAAGTCCAACAACTACGCCAGCGTGTTGGATAAGTCTGTTTGGATAACGTAATAATGGACCGACTGCACCGATATCTTTCTGGGCTACAACACCCACCAGTTCTTCAAGCCAGCTAGGGGTTATAACCTCTGTATCGTTATTGAGCAAAACCAGAACTGAACCCGTTGCTTTTGTCCGGCCAAAGTTGTTTACTGCTGAATAGTTAAAGGGGTTATCCCAAGTAAACACTTTGCAACGCATGTCTTTTGTTAGCTCTTCTAGATACTTATGAGTTTCTGGCTCAATACTGTTGTTTGAAATTAGAATCAGTTCATAGTTCGGATATGTAGATTTTTCAAAAATACTGCTTACACACTGTCTGAGCAAATCTGGCTTATCTTTAAATGGAATGATAATTGAGACTTTTGGAGGATTTTTTGGCAACGCATACTGCAAACGATAGTTTGTAGGCCTATCGGCAAGGTCCAGAACTTCAGCATCAATGCCCCTCCGGTTTGCTGCGTCTCTCAGGGCTCTCTGGCCGGCCGTGTCGGCATAATTTTTCACTCCGGGCTGAACGGCCGTAGAACCTGCTGCCAATCGCCAGTGGTAAAGTATTTTTGGAATATGGACAATTCTGTCAGTTTGTTCCGTCAATCGAAGCAAAAAATCATAGTCTTGCGAGCCATCAAATCCAGGACGTAATCCTCCTAGAGAGTCTACTAAACCTTTACGCGCAACGACAAAATGGGTAATGTAATTAACTCCGAGTAGTAGTTCTGGCGACCAATCCGGTTTGAAAAAAGGCTGCAGCCGTTCTTTACCATCATCAGTCAACTTGTCTTCGTCGCTGTAGACTAGATCAGTCTGGGGAGCTTTATTGAGCGCTTCTATGACCTCTTGTAATGCATGTGGAGACAATGTGTCGTCGTGATGAAGGAATGCTAAGTATTCTCCAGTTGCAGATGAAATCCCCACATTCGTGTTGCCGACGATTCCTTTATTTTCTGTCAAATAAAAATATCTTATACGCGCATCTTTTTCTGATAATGATCGGATCGTTTCCGATGCTAAAACCTCAGTTGAGCCATCTGCCAAACAAAGTTCCCAGTTTGGGTAGGTCTGTGCAATCACAGACTCAATTAGAGGCGTAATATA
>CAZIMF010000086.1:0-2672 GCA_964540445.1 uncultured Candidatus Saccharibacteria bacterium | reverse complement strand
TTGATCAATTAATCAGGCTAAAACCAAACATAGTGGTAATTCATAATGAAGCCGATGTTCATCATATGGAGTTTGCAGCACGCCTGCATGCCATGGACATCAAAGCCGGTTTGGCAATTTTGAGCGATACACCGGTGGAATATGCTTTTCAAATAATGCACAGTTTTGACCATGTATTAGTTTTTAGCGGTCATTTGGGTTATCATGGCGGTCAACTTGACTTGGGGTTGCTAGATAAAGTTCGTAAAGTTCGCGCTCATCACCCGGATGTCGAAATTGGCTGGGATGGCGGTATCAACGATCAAAATGCCGATAAATTAATAAAAGGTGGTGTGCAGGTTTTAAATGTTGGTGGCTTCATTCAAAAAGCACCAGATCCCGAGCAAGCTTATAATAAATTGTTAACCTTAGTAAACTAATCCTCTGATATAACTGCTATAATCTTTAGCATAATGAGGCAGAAGTTACCGCTGGAGCGATTGCAGACGATTGCTAATGATATCAGGGAAGATATCATTAAAATGTTGGAGCACGCCGGCAGTGGTCACAGTGCCGGGCCGCTCGGATTAGCTGATATTTTTACGGCTCTGTATTTTGATATTTTAAATATTGATCCGAAGCGTCCCGACTGGGACGAACGTGACATTCTTCTACTGAGCAATGGACATTGTGTACCCGTTCAATACGCTACTATGGCGCATGCCGGTTACTTCGATCGCAAGGAGCTTATGACTTTACGCCAGTTGGGGTCGCGCCTCCAAGGTCATCCTGAACGTACTAAATTGCCTGGTCTCGAAAACACCAGCGGGCCCTTAGGTTGTGGTCTCAGCCAAGCTTCTGGTATGGCGTTGGCATTAAGGATGAATAAACAATTGCATCGTTGGATATATGTAATTATGGGCGATGGCGAACAAGATGAAGGCAATGTTTGGGAAGCTGCCATGCTAGCAGGCAAGTACAAGCTGCATAGCATCATTGCTATTACAGACCGCAACAATATTCAGATTGACGGTCCGACGGAAACTATTATGCCCTTAGAAAATTTGAAAGCTAAGTGGGAAGCCTTCGGCTGGCACGTATTAGAAATTGACGGTAACGATATTGAAGCTGTCATTGATGCTTGTGCTATGGGGCGAGCAATAGTTGAGAAACCAACTATGATTATTGCTCATACTATTCCCGGCAAAGGTGTAAATTTCATGGAATATGACTTCCACTGGCACGGTAAACCACCCAACCATGAAGAAGCAATCAAAGCCCTACATGAACTCCGCACACTTGGCGGCAAAATCCGGAGCGAACATGAGTGATATGCATTTGATAGACTTGAAAACGCAGATGGAGAGCGAGCCAATTCGCAAGGGTTTCGGTAGGGGTCTTTTAGAGGCTGGGAAACAGTGGGAAAATGTAGTGGCAGCTTGCGCCGATCTTACTGATTCGACCCAGATGAGCTTATTTGCTAAGGAGTTTCCGGAGCGGTTTACTCAAGTCGGGGTGGCCGAGCAGAATCTGGTAACCATCGGATCTGGCATGGCGGCTATGGGTAAAATACCATTTGTCTCCAGCTATGCGGCCTTTAGTCCTGGACGTAATTGGGAACAGATTAGAACTACAATTTGTTTAAATGATCGACCAGTTAAAATTGTTGGTTCACACGCTGGAGTTAGTGTCGGTCCGGATGGTGCGACCCATCAGATGCTTGAAGATATTGCCCTTATGAGAGTTTTGCCAAATATGGTGGTTATTGCGCCATGCGATAGTCTCGAAGCCGAGAGGGCAACCCTGGCAATGGCTCATGATAAACGTCCGAATTATATGCGGCTAGCCCGCGAAGCAACACCGATTATTACTTCGACTCAAACCCCCTATGAGATTGGTAAGGCCTATGTTTTTGAGCCGGGCAATGATGTGACTTTAATTGCCACAGGAACGATGCCGTATCACGCTTTAATGGCTGCCGAAGAATTATATAAAGACGGTATAGATGCCGAAGTAATTAATGTGGCGACTATCAAACCTTTAGATGATGCCACGATTCTAAAAAGTGTTAGTAAAACCGGGGCTGTTGTTAGCGTGGAGGAAGGCCAAATTATTGGTGGATTGGGAGGAGCGGTTGCTGAATTATTATCTCTGGAGCACCCCCTTCCACTTATCCGAGTTGGTATGCAAGACCGCTTTGGTGAATCAGGTGCACCTGATCAATTGTTGGAACACTTCGGTTTGGATGCCAAACACATTCGATTGGCAGCCCACACCGTTCTTGAAAAAAAGCATTAGTGCAATTTGTTATGCTACACTAATAGCATAAACATTAAGGTCTACAATTACAGGGGCGGGGACAGTGGCAGAACAACCGGATGTCGTTAGCATTGGTGACATTGTAACTGATGCTTTTATAAGGTTACGCGAAGATCAGGCCGAAACTTACGAAAATGATCGTGGCAAGTGGTTGGCCATGCAATTCGGAACCAAATTACCTTATGATCATGTCGAGGTAATAGAGGCGGTTGGTAATGCCGCCAACGCTGCTGTGGCGTTCACTAAGTTAGGTCTGGTTAGCGCTTTTGTAACCAATGTTGGTGCTGACCCACATGGGCGCGATATGATTAAATCACTCGATAAAAAGGGCGTGGATACTCGTTTTGTCCGGATAAACGCCGGCAAGATCGGAA
>CAZIMF010000085.1:0-2681 GCA_964540445.1 uncultured Candidatus Saccharibacteria bacterium | reverse complement strand
ATCATACATTCATAACCGCCATGGGTCTGCTTAGGGTAGGGCTCGATACCCTACATCAGACTGATGACCAAGGCGGAACTATTAAGGAACGGATTGATAGAATCTTAAGCGTATGAATACCAATAACACCAAAGACACTATCTATATTGATGTTGATGAAGATATAACCGGCATTATTGAGAAAGTTAGGGGCAGTAAAGACAAGATTGTCGCCCTAGTGCTTCCCAAGCGGGCTACGGCACTCCAGAGCATTGTTAACATGAAGCTACTCAAGCGATCGGCGGCCAGTGCTAAGAAGAGCCTGGTACTAATTACGTCTGAAGTAGGACTTTTGCCTCTGGCGGGCGCAGTTGGTTTGCACGTGGCTAAAACACTCGAAAGCAAACCAGTAATTCCAGAACCACCAGTCGTACCTGACGAAATACCCGAAACTGTTGGCGCTGATGAGGGCGAGGCGGAGGAAGTTGATAAGACTAAACCGGTTGGCGAGCTGGCCGGCCTGCCAGTAGCTGCTGCTGCCATAGCCGCAGCCGACGACACTATTGAGGTTGATAATGAAACAAATGACGAAAAAGCAGCAAGTGGCAAAGCTAAAAAGGGTAAGAAAAACAAAAAACTTAAAGTTCCAAACTTTGAAAGTTTTAGGTCAAAACTATTTCTAGTTATTGGTGGTTTATTGGCTTTATTGTTTGTCTGGATTCTGACTACTAAAGTGCTCCCAAAAGCCAAGATTACTATTACGACTGATAGTTCAAACGTTGATACGAGTGTTGCCTTCACGGCTGATGCAGGGGCAAAGTCATTTGATGAGTCAGCTAAAGTTTTACCAGCCACTCAAAAAACATACACCAAAACCGACAGCGAAAAAGTCAGCGCCAGCGGCCAAAAAGATTTAGGCACTAAAGCCGGCGGCACCATTACTGCTGTTAACTGTACAGATAATGCGGTAAATGTGCCGGCTGGCACACTTTTCACTAACAGCGGCAAGTCGTTTAGCACTAATCAGGCAGTTACAGTTCCAGGCAGTAATTTCACAAGTGCTCAGGTATGTAAACAAGATGGTAAGGCCGATGTAGGAGTAACGGCAACTGCCGTAGGGGACAGCTACAACCTGAGTGGCGGTCGGTCTTTTACCTCGAACTTTGCCTCTACTTTGACTGGCGCGTCGGCTGACGGAATGTCTGGCGGTACTAGTAAGATCATCAAAGTAGTAGACCAGTCTGATTTAGATGCTGCCAAACAGAAAATGCTTGACCGCAATAATGACCCTGGCAAAGCTGAACTTGCCAAGCAAATGAAAGCTGATAATTTATTTGGTATTAACGATACGCTCAAAATTGATACCCCGACCGTAACCAGTACACCCAAAGTAGGCGATGAAGGCAGTGATACAACAGTTAATGTAACGATTTCCTACGCAATGTTAGGTGTAAAAAAGGACGATCTCAAAAAGCTGGTAGAAGACGAAGTGAAAAAGAAGATTGATACAACCAAGCAAACTATACTGAGTGATGGGTTAGATTCTGCCCAAACAACCATTACCGATAAAAAATCGGATACTAATGTAAAAGCGACGCTACAGACTACCGCCGAGGCGGGCGCTCAATTGGATGCCAACGCCATCAAGAATGCCGTTAAAGGCAAAAAACGGGGCGATACACAGACAACTATTCAAGCTAGGCCGGGAATCAAGGATGTCAAGATTGAATACAGCCCATTTTGGATAGGGGCCACACCTAGCCGTACCAGCCGTATAAATGTAGTATTTGTGCAGTCTAATGGACAACCCTCAAAGCAATAAAGACATCCTTGCACTTGATATCGGCGATAAACGCATTGGCGTGGCGCGGGCCAGCGCCGTCGCGCGATTGCCAGAGCCGGTCACCACACTCATAAACGATGCTAGTCTGCAAAACAAGCTGACTGAACTTATTAAACAATACGACGCGGAGTTGTTAGTGATTGGTTTGCCGCGCGGCATGAGTGGCCAGACGACGCAACAGACCCATAAAGTCAGACAGGTTATGGCCGAGCTGAAGCGCAAATTGGTCATAAAAGTTGTCTGGCAAGATGAAACGCTCACCTCTGTACAGGCTGAACAAGAGCTTAAAAACAGGGGAGTACGATATAATAAAGAGGCGATTGACGCATTGGCAGCAACATTGATATTGGAGGATTTTCTGCGCGCGCAAAGACCAACTTAGCAATGGCGAAATATAATTTACGAATAAGAAATCGTCGGTGGCCAGTTACACTTTTGGGCGTGCTCGCTGGGTTGATTTTACTATCAGCTGTGGCAGTTGGCATGGTACAGCATGTCTATCATAAAAATTTGAAACCGGTTAGCAACATACAGACCGTGCATCTGGTAAACGTTCCCACCGGCGCCTCTGTTAGCACTATAGCTTCACTATTAAAAAACGAAGGTTTAATCCGTAGTGATTGGGCTTTTCAGTGGTATGTCAGCAGCAAAGAAGTGCGTGAAAAGCTGCAAGCCGGTAGCTATGCATTAACACCTAGCCAAACTGTACCGCAAATCGTGGGCATCATGACACAAGGGCGAGTAGCAACAGCACTTGTTACTATTCCGCCCGGGCGTCGTATAGATCAAGTGAGAAGTATTTTGATTAATAATGGCTTTGTAGCGGCGGATGTCGATAAAGCACTTAATTCTAATCTCT
>CAZIMF010000084.1:0-2688 GCA_964540445.1 uncultured Candidatus Saccharibacteria bacterium | reverse complement strand
CAGTGGCAACCGCAAGCAAGCGTATTATATTTATAAAACCGATGCGAACAAATAAATGCTTTGGCAAAGCCAAAGAATCTCAATGATCCGTAAAAAGGTTGACATAACTCTCAGGCTTCTCTTTAATTAAGCATAAGCATCTTCAAAAGGAAAAAACTATGGCCGCGGCCAAAAAACAAAAAAAGTCAGTCAAGAAATTTAGTCCATTAGTTTCAGTACGAAAGTTTAGCAATAAGCAGCTCGGCCTGCTCGTCGCCGCTGTCGCCCTTGTTGGCGTTGGACTTTATTTCGTGACGCATGCGGCAACTTCGAATCCAATATTGATTTCTACTCTTAAGTATGACAATGCCACGCATACATCTACGACCGCACTAAAGAGGATTACAGCTACTGGCAGCTTGGTTGATATAATTCAGGATTCTGCGACCAACAGGCTCATCGATAATCCTCGTTATTCCAGCGATCGCACCTTGATTGCGTGGTGGGATGTCCCCTTGGGAGCCGGAGCAATTAATACAGTATTAACTATTTACAACAGTTCTACTAAGTCCATTGCTACTTTTAGTCCTTCATGCGAGAGCAACAGTAACCAAGACAATTTATATTGGATTCCCGGTACCCATAAAATTGCCTACCTCAGCTTAAATACGTGTACTAATACTCCACACTTGTGGGAGTACAACTACGACACCGGCAAGCGAATAGAAGTGACTGGAGCAAATAATCTTAATGTCTCTGGGATGGTTGCCACTGCAAACGGCTGGGTAATTTTGGATCACGATGGCTCAATGCAAGCAATTAAGCCTGGAGTTGCACCTGTGAGTATGGGTAAACCGGGCTGTACCGTTCAAAGCCCTGTCGCAAGACCCGGAAAGGCTGAAATTGCTTACTTCTGCTATGACACAGATGGCCTTATGAGGATTTATCGTCAAAAAGTTGGTGGTGGACTCAAGCAGCTAAACACAATAGACCCCAAGGTAGGCGGATTCTCTGGATTAGCTTGGTCGCCTGACGGCAGCCAAATGGCAATACTTACCTATGATCAGACCTCTGCTCAAGAATGTTATTTCGCTACAAAACTTATAGTTAAGAAGCAAAACTATGATGGTAGTGGACTAACCACAATATTTAGCGACCCCAGCACTCCTTCTCTGCCAGGTTGCACTGGCGGTGCGGGTGGATCTCGCTCTCAATTCATAGTGTGGTCAGATCAGGGTTGGATAATTTTCCGAGGAGACACATCTGCGACTCAAACTACTAGAGCTGGCTTTGAAAACTCTAACCTAGTCCGCCGAATTAGCGCCAGTGCATCTTCATCATCTGCAAAAGCATTAACTAACAATGTTGTGACTGATATGGATTGGTAGGAAAGGAAAACTATGGCAACAACCAAGAAGACCAAAAAGTCAGTTAAGAAATTTAGTCCGCTAGTTTCAGTACGAAAGTTTAGCACTAAGCAGCTCGGACTGCTAGTTGCAGCCGTCGCCCTTGTTGGCGTTGGGCTTTATTTCGTGACACATGCAGCGACTCAACACAGAATAATATACACGGTGGGACTTGGGGCTACTGGCATTAACTCTGTTTTTCCCGACGGAACCGGCACGAAGGCCTTACAGGGTAGTTACGACAGCAATGTGGTTAGTAATCGCTCAAACAATAAAGTTGCTCTAAGAGGTCTGTTTTGGGATGGGTCTAAGTGGGATGGAGTAATCTTCACTGAAAGCTCAAATGGTTTTAACAGAGTTCAGCTGACAAAAAATGCGGGAGGCCCTGGCTATGGCACTACCGGCTACGAGGAAAATGACTCGTGGCCAGCCATGAATTCTCAAGGTACAAAAGTCGCATACGATCGACTTAGTGGAACTTACAATGGTAATGGATCGGTTACTAACGCAAAGCATGATTTAAGAATTGTAAACCTTGACGGAACAGGTGATCACATCGTTTACAGCTCAACTCAACCTATATACCCAAAATGGATTCCTGGCAGCGATAAGGTGATAGTAAATAAGGGTGCTGATAACGGCTTGACGACAATGAAGTCTGACGGAACGTCTATTAATCAAATAAACCTACCCAGCGGCTTTAGTAGTTTAGTAGATGTTTCAGGCGGAACAGCAAAAAGGCTCTTGTTCTATCAACGTCAGCCAAACGGCACAACCTTATTGGCGACTATGAACTTGAACGGCACAAATGTAAAAATTATTGGGCCATCAAGCCCTAATCCGCTTCACTTCTATGACAGCCAAGCAAATCTATGGAACAGCGACGGCTCGCAACTAACTTACATGAATTTGAACGGCACAAATTATGAGCTTCACGTTGTAAACTGGGATGGAACTGCAAACCGGACCATATATTCGTCTACTTCCCCCATAGATGCTCCCTTCTGGTCGTATGACAACCTAAAAATTGCTTTTTCAGATGTATATGATGGCGATCCAGGTCCGCAGGTTAGTACTTACCTAAAAAACATTCACACAATTAATCCTGACGGTACCGGTCTAGCAACGCCGGTAGCAAATGTAAATGCTTCCGGTGGCTTCGAAACTTGGTAACAAGGTTGGCTAACTAAAAAACCGCCCTTCGGGGCGGTTTTTTAGTTTGAAAATCTAAGTTGTGCAGTGTAACGATGTACACAGTCTATCCAAACAATTGTTTGGCTTAGGTGTGATCGACCTGGTAATT
>CAZIMF010000083.1:0-2765 GCA_964540445.1 uncultured Candidatus Saccharibacteria bacterium | reverse complement strand
CGTCTTTGCGCTCTTCTTTTATCTCGCGGTCGAGCTGTCCTGAGCTTATCAATAGAGCAGTCTGGCTAAGCCGACTAATGGGTAGGAGCAAAAATTGATTCATGGCAAAGAACAATGCCGCACCTAACAACATCACCGCTAAAAGTGCGAACCCTATAATTGCTACTACACCGCTACGGATACTTTGTTCAATTTGGGCGTTAGAAATTAAGTATAATATTCCATATCGGTGCACCCCGGAATCTTCTATAAACGGCTGGATAACGGCGATTAAACGACCATCAGACCCCACAATATCCTTGCGCTCAAAACTGGAAGCATCATTTGCGGTGACGACAGGTAATGCCCGGCCATTTTGTTTATAGACTGCCTGGCCATTTAAATCGTAGATAGCCACATCAGTAATTGTTTGGTCAAGTGAGGTGAATTGCAAAACTTGCTGGTCGATTCTAACGGTTCCGGAATCTTTATACAGCAAGAAAGTTTTACCTATTGGCTGGGTGGCAAGCTGGGCAAATGATCGCGCTTCACTTGTCAGGGTTTGGCGAAGCGAAGAGATGTTGGAGTATACAAAAATAACCGCCAGAGCGCCAAAGATCAGCGCTAACAAACCAGTTATTAGCAGCAGGACCTTGGCGCGGATGCCAAAACGTAAGTGCATGCCTATCCCGCCACAAATAGATAAAAAGCACTTACTCCCACAAGGGCGAGGACAACTATTCCTACAACCCAAATGATCTTTGGAACTGAGCCCGCGTATTTGCCTGACTCGGGCGTCTTATCGGGCTTAGAAGTCTGCGGGACTGATTCGCCAGAAATGACTGCCTGATCAAAGACCACTATTTACTCCTTTGCGGCTGGTTTGGCGTAAACGGTGGCAAAGTTGACTCCAAAAGCTTCACCTGGTGAATCGCGGTTGATGACGTAGTTCTTAGGAACGATAAAGTGTTGTAATCTGGAGTACATCGGTATCCAAGCCACATCATCCATCAAATCCTTGGAAATATCCTGCATCATTGCCAAGCGTTTTGCTTCATCGATGGTACTATTTGCTGTCTTTAACTTGGCATCGATTGCTGGGTTGTCATAAGTAGGTGACTGGAAAGCCTGACTAATAATGTCACTCGCATCTAAAATCTGCGTATCCCAGCCATAACCTTGAACATCATACTTATTTTGACGAGTATAGTCGTTTAGGCTTTCACTATCCTTATAGGGCACATACTTTATTTTGATGCCTCCAACCGCTAGCTCCTTGGCCAACTCATCGAATAATGGTGAATTGTTATCGGTGAGGTATGGAAACTCAAGCGTGAAGCCTTTGACATAGCCGGCAGCGGCCAGAAGCGACTTTGCTTCTTCAACGTTTTGCTTGTGATCGGGAATATTCGGGTTGTAACCTGGCACGTCTTTTGGAACTATCTGGTTTACGACCACACCGCTAATCCCGCGTGCTGCTAGCAGCTTACTTTGATCAATCAGATCGTATACGGCCTGGCGGACGCGTTTGTCCGCTAGTGGTGCTTTGGCTTTTCGAGTATTGAGCGTTAGCACCGATTGGCCAGTCGATTGGAACGACATAGCTACGTGCGCACTATCTACTTTGGAGATGTTATCTGAGGAAAAAATATCTTCCGCAATGTCGATGTCTCCCTTAGTTACTGCGGCAACTAATTCGTCTTCTGTATGAAAGTTTTGGTAAGTCACCGCTCTAGCATATTGGTGGCCGCCGTGCCAACCGTCAAAAGCAACCAGCTCCGCTTTGTCGTATGTTGCGGTTGTGCCTGGCTTCGTTGTATATGGGCCTGTACCCGTATCCGGTGAACCGGCTTTGCCCCGCGAATCGACAACATATAAGAATGCTAAGCGGTTAAGCAACAGCGGATCGGGGCCATTGGTAGTAATTTTAACGTGCGTATCATCGACCACGTCAACGGACTTAATAGTCGTGTTAAAAGCTTTGCCGGTCTCACTGTCTTTAAAGTTATCCAGGCTATACTTTACGTCTTTGGCGGTCAAAACATTGCCGTCATGAAATTTTACATTGGGCTGTAGCGTAAACACCCACGTATTATCATCCGGGTTAGTCCAGCCGGTTGCGAGGAGAGGCTTGATCTGCTTCAAGTTATCAAACTTGACTAGGCCTTCAAATACTTGCATGTTTACATCAAACGGCGTGCTATCCTCGGTTTCGGTGTCATTCTGGGGATAAAATTTATCTACACCTCCTTCATCATTGAGGCCATAGCGGATCAACGAAATATCCTGCTTGTCGGCCACCGATTTAATGGCACGATGGGGCAAGTACTTATACCCGGCATAAACTCCGGCCGCCACCAATAAAGCTACAAGTAACATGAGCGCCCACTTGCCGGTGTTATCGGCGGTAACTTTGGGGCTTGGTGTTCCTTGCGCCGGTTCCGGTTTTGAGGCAGGCGCACTAGACACGGGCTGCGGGGCTGGCTCAGGCACCGCGGGCGACTGAACTTCAGGCTTATTCTCCAGTTCCGTCTCTGGTGCCAGTTTGGGTTCAGGTTCGGGTTCGGGTTCTGATGTGCGTTCCGGAGCTACCGGGGCAGGCTCGGCGACAGGCTCAGACTTATTCTCAGATTCGCCACTCGGCGTTACTTGCGTTCCGGTTGGCGTGGCTTCTTGGTTTTTTTCTTGCTCCATTTTGGCAAGTTCTGCTTGAATTTGAGCTTTTAGCTCGTCCGATGGCTCACTCATCTGGATTCCTAATAATGGTTATGTTAATTGTTGCATAG
>CAZIMF010000082.1:0-2850 GCA_964540445.1 uncultured Candidatus Saccharibacteria bacterium | reverse complement strand
TGGTTGATACCACCGAGTTACACTTTGTTTACTGTTTTCACACGGAACAATATGCTGGTGATGTAGTGGCAGAAATAGAAGATGCTGACGTGGTAGCAATTGAGTATGTTCATCCTCAAGAAGCGCGAGACAAGGCAGAAACTTACGCCAACCTAGTTACCCACACGGATGAGAAGTTAGATTTAGCAGGCTACTTTGGCGATCCCGACCTTCGCTTTCTGCATGATATATTGGAACTACTACGGGGTAGCAACAAAGAAATTCATTTTATAGATGCCGCTGAAGACAGCACTACTTTCAAACCGGCTTTAAAAGCCGAGGAGATGGAAGATGATGTCTACAATATGTTGTTCCAGCGGTCTCTAGCAGAAACAAGAAGTGCTTTATTAAGCCAAATAGGTATGGTAGGGCGAGTCGACAGATGGCGTGAAGAGCTTGTCAGAGAACAGTTGGCCGATTTACTGGAAGCTGGCAAAGGTAAAAAAATAGCGGTTGTCCAAGGTGCTTTACATTCAGGCACTGCTCACACATTTATTAATCAGTCGGGTGTGCGTACGACCAGGTCGTTTGTACCGGAGTTTGGCGACGATTTCAAGATGGATTTTAGAGAAACCACTCCCAGCATTGTCGCAATTAGGTCGCAGCGTTTTTTGCCAAAAATACCTTTATCGCCCGAACTTACAAACTATGTACTTCTTGAACACTATCTGTCTGCAACATCAACCCTATCCTTTCCCGAGTTAGACGTAAGTCCAGAGCAAGCCAAAGCGGCGCTTGATAATATATCCCAGATTCTTGATGACCCGAAAAGTAGCGAGGACCAGAAGAGCGACCTAATTTCTAATATCGTTAAAGAATTGCCGCAGAAACCTGCGCCAGATTACTGGAAAACTTTAACCGAATAGTTTGGGTAGCGCATGGTTATCCCATTACTTCTAGGGTTGTTTTAGGGCTTCGCGCAGCGACCAATAAGCTTGTTTGGGCTGGTAGTTTTTATCAAAAGGCAGTGGGCGCGGGTCTTTTAGGCCTATGTAGTTGTACCAAGTTTCAGCATCTGTAATGCCTAAGATGGCAAAGCTGTGGCAGACTTTTGATTCTATACAGGCACGCATCATTTCGTAGTAAATGTTGCCCTCAATCTGATCTTTATCGTAAGGGTTGGCCTTAACGTCGTTCATATTGACGTCAAACTCAGTTACATAAACATCAACGCCTAGGGCTGCAAACCGCTGCATGTTTTTAATAACTTCATTTTTGGTTGGCGGATGGCCGCCGTCTATGTGCATCTGCATGCCGATGCCATCAATAGGCACGCTGCGGGCTTTGGCCCCTTTTATATAGGTGTACATAGCATCCGAAATATCATTGTCGCTCTCATTGTTGAAGTCGTTCAAAATCAGTTTGGCATTAGGATCGGCCTGACGTGCCCAGATGAAAGACTGGTCAATGTAGCTTTGGTCGCCAATGTGGTCGGCCCACCAATCATGCAAATCAAATTCGTGGGCGGCACGGGTAAAGGCCTCGTTTACGACTGTCCATTCCTGAGTTACGCCGGCGTAACGCCGCCCGACCGTCATGATGTGATCATGGATCAGATTTAGTAATTGCTCTTTATTGTAGTTGCCATTTTTTAGCCAATCCGGCAGCCATTTCTCGTCACCCCAAATGTAATGATGGGTCTGAACCGGCATATTGTGTTCTTTAGAAAATGCATAAACTTGGTCCAGTTTAGTAAAGTCATAGCTATTTGCGGAAGGTCGCAAACCGCCACCGACGAAGTACCAGTTAGGCGTATTGTCAGCTAGCGTAAAATCAAACTGTGTCGTTAATAAATCAGTATACGGCTTATCATTCAGGTGGGTCAGAATGGCAAAGTTACCTAGTTGTACGCCATGGGCGGCGGCCAGCGTTTTTAGCGGCGGCTCAGGTAATTTAGGCGTGGTTGGGTGCGGCAGGAAGATGGTTCTCAAACCAAAAAGGCAGGCAATTACAAAAATTGCGGCGCTAACCACAAGTCCGATTTTTTTGAATGATAACTTCTTCATGGGCCAATCAACCGTAACTTAATATGTATATGAACAATAAGAAAAATCTCACAGTACCGCAATAACTATATATAATGTTGGCAAGCAGTTACTATGCAAATACGTAATTCCATAAAAAGAAACAGACATTTAATAGCCCGCGGGGTAGGCGTATTTATGGCCGCCGCGTTCGTGGTTGGTCTTGCCTGGACGGGCAGCCATAGGCAACAAGGCTCAAATGCCTATACGGGTCATCATTCCCGTTGTGATGCGGTTAAGGCATTTATTAATAGCGGTAGAACTGAAACAACCAGCGTAAATCCAGGCCAACAGTTTCAGGCCTACGTTAAAATGTTTAACGATGGCACTAGCACCTGGTCGCCGTCTTATGCTTTTTATCTAACTGAATATAACAGCGGTAGCATTACAAATACCTGGAAGGCTAATAATCCGCCGGTTGGCAGCGATACTCCCCCACAGACGCCCTATTTCTTTAATTTTAATGTAACAGCGCCGACTACGCCCGGAACCTATCAGTTCAACTGGGCTATCGCTTACCCGTACGTAAATATTGTTCAGATTCCCTGCAGCGGCTACGCAATTACGGTTAATGGACCACCCGGCAGTACTAAATTGTCGACAACCGGCCAAACAAGCACAAGTATTGCACTTAGCTGGACGGCAGCCAGCAACGTTAAGTGGTATCAGCTTTACCGTAACGACCGTCTTTTTGCTGATGGAATTACTTCGACAACCTACAACAACACTAGTCTGGCTTGTAAAACTAATTATAAATATTTGATAAACGCCGTTAATGATGTCGGCA
>CAZIMF010000081.1:0-2856 GCA_964540445.1 uncultured Candidatus Saccharibacteria bacterium | reverse complement strand
CGTCGCGGTAATTGGTTGATCCCCTAACAAAAAACGCCCAGCCAACACAAGCAAGATAAATAAAATGGCACAGGCCACCGACAAACCACCCAATACAACTGCTATCAACGCGTGGGCCTTCGCCCCCGGTACTTTTTCTACACGATCTTTTTTTAGCCCTAAGATGCCTAAAACGAGAGCAGCAATCGCAAAAGGAAAGCCTATAAATGGCATCAAGCCTACGATGCCAAGATAGTAACCAATTAGAGCCGGCTTATTCTGTGTTGGTAACCACGAAGCAGGCAAGCCGGTCGGCGGGCTACTTGGCTGTGCATTTTGTTGGTTCCCAGATTCTGCCTGATTTTGCATATTTTTTCTTTCCGATATTCCTTATTAAGTATACTATCACTTCTATTGTAGCGGGGTAAAATAAAGATTAATAATTAATCTTAGCATTACTCCAACCGGTAGAGCACCTGCCTTTTAAGCGGGGTGTCCTGGGTTCGAGTCCCTCCTGGTCTTCCAATTTTATCTAACTGATGACTCTAGCGGGAAAGCCTGAACCAAAGAACCAGTCACGGCTCTTTTTGCTATAGTTGAGCTATGCAAACAGATATTGATCTTCAGGATATTCAGCAGGTCCTTGCTATAGCCGGGATCTCAGGCTTTAATGGTGACTACATAGCCCTGGGTGGTGGAGAGGTTAATAATACCTACAGAGTAGATTGTGGTAGCAAGCAACTTATACTGCGTGTTGCAAAGGACGAAGGTCAACGCACTCTAGAAAATGAAGCAAAAGCCCTTGGGCTACTTGACTCACCGCATATTCCTAAATTGGTATTCTTTGACGCAAACAATCTGCTTAATAACCGAGTATGGATTTTGGAGAGTTATATTCCAGGTATATCGGACCAAAGACTAACCGTCATACAGTTTAAGCGCTTGGGTAGTTTGTTGGCAGAAGTTCACAGAGTATCCTCTACTGAGTCGAGGGTGAATTTGAAAGAACAGTTTTTGGATAACGCTGAAGCGTTTGGTGATAAGCAGTATCTACTGAACCATCCTGACCCTAAACTCCGAATCTTAATTCAGAAAGCATTTGAAGAATTTAAACGAAAACAATCTGATTACGATCATGTCATGCCAACACTGATTCATCTAGACGCTACACCCAGCAACATACTTGTGAATGGTGACGATGTTGGCTTAATTGACTGGGAGTTTTCAAAATTTAATGACCCAATGTCTGACTTCTCGACTGTTTATTATGAAGACATTGAATACAATCAAGGTAAATGGCGCATCCAAATACGCCCAGACGAAAAAGCAGCACTCTTTGAAGGTTACGAATCTGCCGGTGGAAAAGTTGACGAAGAGCGTATTCGGTTCTGGATACGATTCGACAAGCTTGGAGCAGCCGTATTCCTGTACTGGCGACTTCATGTGTCTAAGCGCATAACAAATCAAGCTCAAACCGAACAATATCAACTCGATTTTGATGATCTGGTTGATTCACTTTTTACTTGAATTTACAAAGCCTTGAAATTGCCATAAGTACCGGTTTGGATACCAATTAATGAAATTACATCGCTTATTGAAAGGGGCGATATCATAGATGCTGATACACTATCAAGTCTACGAATATGTAAGCTATAGGGGGCTTAGCTATAGTTGTCGTTATCTATACTCTTTAAAACTCAAGGACTGAAAGTCTTTTAATATAGCCAAAACACGAAATACCTTGCAAAGTAGGGTATTATAGAGAGTCTATGAGTAATAAAAATGATGCAATCCCCCTACATCTTGGCTTAATCCTTGATGGTAACCGCCGTTGGGCAAAAGAGCAGGGGCTAACTGTGGCCGAAGGCCATCGGCAGGGCTACCAAAATTTAAAGACCATTGGTAAGGCAGCTATTAAGCAAGGGGTGCGATATGTCTCGGCCTATGCCTTTTCATCTGAAAACTGGGAACGCGATCGACAAGAAGTCCGCGACATCTTGAGTCTTCTCAGGTGGGTACTTAAACATGAGGTAAAAGGTTTTCATAAAGAAAACATTCGTTTACGGGTAATCGGCTCAAAAGCTAAACTTGGTGCCGCTTTGCTTACTGCTATCCATGACGCCGAAAAGCTAACAGAGGGTAATACGCGTGGTACGCTGCTGATTTGTTTTGATTACGGTGGTCAGCAAGAAATAGTTGATGCAGTTAAAAAAGTAGCCGCCACTGGTACTAAACCTGAAGATATAACCGTTGAGATGATTGAGCGTAACCTATACGCCAACGATGTACCGCCGCTGGATTTAATTATTCGAACTTCTGGCGAACAGCGCCTGAGTAATTTTATGACTTGGGAATCGGTTTATAGTGAACTAATGTTTAGCAAAAAGAACTGGCCTGAATTTACCGAGCATGACCTAAGCCAGGCCATCAAAAAATACGGTCGTTTACAGCGTCGTTTTGGCACATAGCCTTTATAACTATTTACTGTATAATTCCTGATAATAAGCAGGAGGCAAAACGGTGAGAAAAATTAATGTAAAGCACAGTGCAGTCACCTATCTTCGGTTAGTGGCTGTTGTATGGATATTTTTGTTAGTGCTCGCGGTAGTATACGTGCAAAGAACTCTTTCGGACGAGGTTGCTGCAACAAAGCATACAACTCAAAATCTGCAGCTCAATGACGGCTTAATTTTAAATGAAATTGATAGGCAGGCTCAGCAATATAGCCTGACTGTCTTACCTAAAGAAAATCTATTGTATATGCCTGAGTTAAAAATTACGGTGCCATTAAACCCTATAACCCGATCAATCCAGTACACGCTTAATCAGGGTGTGCCAGGTGACAATAGCGGTGATATTCGCATCAGCTCTTCTTAT
>CAZIMF010000080.1:0-3156 GCA_964540445.1 uncultured Candidatus Saccharibacteria bacterium | reverse complement strand
ACGCCTTGCGGCACTAGTTCCTAAGACTAGCGTGTCTACCAATTCCACCACATCCGCGCGGAACACTTTAACGTATTCTATAAGAATTACGACGCATATTCAATCAGTTGCTGCTTCTTATAAAAGATTGCCTGCGAATCTCCATAGTTTTTGGTTTGCACGACCGTAAGACCTTCAAAGGTTAGTGGCTCCATTTTTCCAGGCCACGACAAAACTAAAACACCATTTTCGGCTACATGCCGTGGCATTCGTTTAAGGTCACGATACGGTATATTGTCGTACGGCGGGTCAAGCATGACGACATCGAATAGTTGGGCTTGATGTCTAGTAGACCAGGCACCAGCATACGCACGAGTAACACTCATACGATCTTCGATCCCAAATCCTTTAATATTATTATTTATGATTTTGTGTGCCGCAGGGTCCATTTCTATAGCATGTGCTGTACTGGCACCACGGCTAATTGCTTCGATTGCCAGTGCACCGCTGCCCGAAAAAGCATCAAGAACACTCAACCCTTTAATATCACCCAAGGCACCAAAAATTGAACCGCGCATCTTTTCGCTCATAGGATGTGTTTTGTGTCCGCGTGGAGAGTCAAATACTCGTCCGCCCAGCCAACCTGCAATAACTCTCATATAGTAGTAGTGTATCAGTTTAGGTTAGTTATTGAGCGATACCGATTCACGTGTTCGGCGAGTGTGGGGTAATCTTTTAGTTTTTCATTACTTTCGACAAAACGGTGGGCAGCCGAACGGGCTGACTCAATAAGCTTTACATCGGTTAATTTGGCAACCCGTAAATCAAGTTCGCCAGATTGGGAATGGCCATAGATCGCGCCCGGTCCGCGAATCTCCAAATCAAGCTCACTAAGTTTAAAGCCATCATTTGAGTTTTCTGCGGCACGCAAACGACGGGTCGGCTCTTTACTGTCACTCATAACTAGATAACAGTAGCCTTGAGCGTTACTACGCCCAACGCGTCCTCTTAGCTGGTGAATTTGTGCCAAGCCAAACCGCTCAGCACCTTCAATTAACATCACCGTAGCGTTAGGAACATCTACGCCCACCTCTACGACTGTAGTGGCAACAAGAATATCAATCTCATGGTTAGCGAAGCTGGCCATAACTGCTTCTTTTGCATCAGATTTCATTTTTCCATGCAGCAGACCAACTCGTCGATGTTTAAAGCTTTTTTTAGCGAGATCTTCATAGACTTTTTCGGCAGACAGGCTTTGTACCTTATCTGATTCTGCAATAAGCGGGCACACTACAAACATCTGGTGCCCACTTTCTAGCTCAGCATCAACGGTTGCAAATAACTGTTTACGTGAGTTCGGTGAGGCAATTTTTGTAATAATCGGTAATCGATCTTTTGGTTTTTCGTGCAAAATTGAAATATCGAGTTCGCCGTACAGCGTGAGAGCAAGAGTACGCGGTATTGGTGTAGCGGTCATACTAATCACATGCGGCATTCGACCATCTGCCTTTTGCTGCAGTTTTTTACGCTGGTTAACACCGAATCTATGTTGCTCATCAATAATTATCAAACCCAGTTTATGCATATCAACTTTCTCGGTAATAAGCGCATGCGTACCGATGATAAAGTTTGTTTTGCCTTTAGCAATTGCAGCATGGGCAGCAGCTTTTTGTTTTGGCTTAAGACTTCCGGTAAGTAATGTGACTTCATTTTCCATACCGTGCGGCTTAAGCATTTTGTAAATGCTTTCAGCGTGTTGCTGTGCCAATAATTCAGTTGGGGCCATAAGAGCAACCTGATAGCCATTCTTAATAACCATTAATGCTGCCATTACTGCTACTACCGTTTTACCGGAGCCGACATCGCCTTCAAGCATACGGTTCATAGGCATATCTTGTTGCATATCTTTGAATATTTGCCACGCAACCACCCGTTGCGAATCAGTTAAGGTAAATGACAGACTTTTAACAAATTGTTGAATAATTGTTTCGTCAAATGGAATGACATGCGTTTTCTCTTGCTGAGCTTCAACTTTATTTAATACACTCGCTAAGCTTAAGCCGAATATCTCTTCGAAACCAAGACGTTTGCGGGCAGCTTCTAGCTGAGTGGATGACTGCGGAAAATGCATAGCAAGGATTGCCTCGGATCGTGCTAAGAGTTTGTGTTTTTGGACTACCGATGCTGGTAAACTCTCAGGCATATCCTCAATCAGCGAGCGAAGATTGGCAATTATTTTGCGAATGCTTGTTGACTTAAAGCCTTTAGTCTCTTTGTAGATAGGCACTATACGAGCTGCATTAACCGGAAAGTCACTGGCTAGCTCCATTGCTGGATTCATAATAGCCAATCGCCCCCGCGACATCTGAAAGCTTCCAGAGATAAAGTACGACTTACCTGGCTTCGTTGCTCCAGCCCTATAAGGCTGGTTAAACCAGACTAAACGCACACTTCCGCTATCGTCACTGGCTACTGCCTCGGTAATGTGCATACCACGCCGAACATACCGCCCGGTAATCTGCTTAATCGTGGCTTCTATGCTTACTGCGCCTGGTTTTAGGCCTGCTATTTTTGTCAGTTGTGAATAATCATCGTAGCGACGCGGATAATACTGCAAGAGGTCATCAAGGGAAGTAATACCAAGCAGCGCTAACTTTTTAGCCGCCGACTCGCCAACACCGTTAACATACTGAATCTCCATTACTTTCAGTATAGCTTACCGGCTACGTTGCTTCAGAATTTAGTACTATACCTGCGTTTCATTACGTTTTAATGAAACCAAAGTATAGTAACGACAACTACAAAGCAGTCTCTCTGCAAGAAAATTATTTTTTCTTGAGTAAGAAGAAGACACTGGGACCAAAATAAGTCATTGCAAGGGTTGGCTGCATAACTTTTTCGAGGTTTAGCATAACTGCACGCGGCACATATTTTTTAAGGCCCGGTGAGCGGAGGTTAGACACCGAGAGGATGCGTTCGACACTAAAACCAACACTATCTAGCTGACGAATTACCGTTTGTGGGTTGTGGTTAACAAATGGAATTTCTTCTTCGCGACGATTTTTCTCGGAACGAATATCGATCGGTTCTTTTGGCAATGGCTTGCCTTTAAGCAAGTGCTTAAGTCGGTTACGGGCATGAGCGTAGTTGGCTAACTCTAGAACAATATAGCCGTCT
>CAZIMF010000079.1:0-3322 GCA_964540445.1 uncultured Candidatus Saccharibacteria bacterium | reverse complement strand
TCCATAAGCTCAGGTATTGGATTTGGCAAATGGTGCATGACCCGAATCATAGTAATGAGATCAAATGTTCCGTCAGGAAAGTCTAGCGCATCCGCTTGCATTAGACGCTGATCAATATTTGGGTGATCTTTTAAGAATTCAGTAGCAATCTCGAGCTGAGCTGTCGATGGCTCGGCTAACAGTACTTTGTCTGAATATTTTTCAAGTAAGATACATAAGCGTCCATAACCGCCACCGATATCCATGGCATATTTAAAGTGCTTATCGGCTATAAATCGTCTGATAGCCATTTCTTCTGCTTCGTGTTCATAATCGCGGCCAGACCAATAATCGAGGTAGTTATACCCGTCATTATCATATTGGTCAGCTTTCTTCTTGGGGGTTGTGGGTTTCTTGGGCATGACTACCAGTATATTATTTCTTCTCTGCGATAGCGAAATTATTTTTACCACGCTTGAGTAAATTATTGCCTTTTACAAACAAATCAAGATTTTCCGGCCCGGCTTTTTGACCATTTATTGAAATCGCGCCTGCCTGCAAAAAGCTACGTGCTTCGCTCTTTGATGATGCTAACCCTGCTTCAACTAAAATTTGTGGCAAGTCGTTGTGCGCCTTAACCACTACCAGTTCGTGACGTAAAACATGCATCTCGTTTTTACCAAGCTCTAAAAAGTCTCCTTCACCGTACAGTACTTTAGTGGCAGCAACTGCTTCGTCGGCTCGTTTTTTTCCGTGAACTATTTTAGTAACTTCGTACGCAAGCACGCGCTGGGCCATGCGCAACGTACGATTTGATTCAAACTCTGCCATGGTTAGCGTAATAGCAGGCTGATCCAGCTCAGTAAAAATTTTAAGATACGCTTCGACGCTTTCATCGTCAACGTTTAGCCAGAACTGGTAAAACTTAAAGACACTGGTTTTGGCTTCGTCAAGCCAAATGGCCCCTTCTTCACTTTTACCAAACTTTTTTCCGGTTGCTTTGTTAACTATGAGTGGCAGTGTAATTACATGCGCCTCGGTGCCGCGCATCTTGCGGATAAGCTCGACACCACTTAAGCAGTTCCCCCATTGATCGGAGCCACCGAGCTGAAGTGTGCAGCCATACGTATCATAGAGATGCAGGTAATCGTAACCCTGCAACAAACTATAACTAAATTCTGTATAACTGATACCTGCACCGCCCTCGCCAATTCGTTTAGCGATGTAATCACGTTGAACCATAGGGGTCATACTAAAATGCTTGCCGATGTCTCGTAAAAACGGCAACAACTTAATATCTTTGGTCCACTCAAGGTTATTAACCATCTTGAATTTATAGCCATCGAGTATTTTTTTAATCTGCTCTTCGGCGCACTTCACATTGTGGGCTATTGTTTTTTCGTCTTGCATCGGACGCTCTTTATCTTTCCCTCCCGGATCGCCAATGAGGCTCGTGGCGCCGCCGGCTAGAATGATGGCATGATGCCCATGATGTAAGAGTAGGCGATCGAGCATCATTGCTGCTAGATTGCCGACAGTTTGGGAATCTGAGGATGCGTCGTAACCGTGGTAAAACGTCAGCCGATTTTTATCAAGTTCGCTTAGGTTAGTGTAGGTGGACTGTTGGACAAATCCACGCCAGAGTAATTCTTCTGATAATGTCATATGTATAAGTATACACATCCTATCAACAGAGTATAAAATTTAAACAAAAGAACTATATACGACGCCTGAAATTTGCTATAATTAGTTTTACGTAAACTTATTGCTGAGGAGCTACATTCGTAAATTCATGAATATTCCACTAAAACGTGGTGACTCAGGCCGCAAACGCGGCTCAAAGACGCAAACCAGAAATCATCATATTACAAAAAGCGGGAACAAAATTAAGCTCAACCGCAGCTTAATTGGTAAATTTCAGGCTCGTAAAGATGCTCGGATGCGTAAACGAGCAGCCTATTTAGCCACTCTGCCAAAGGGTCGGCTTAAGCGTACCCTCTATCGTTTGCACCCTAAACGGCAAGTTAAGTACTGGTTTAGTCGTCAGGGCGGCATTATGGCGCTCAAAGTGGCCGGGATTGGTACATTGGCAGTATTTCTACTCTTAATAGGTGTCTTTGCATACTTCCGTAAAGACCTACCTAACTTGCGTGATATTTCTGGTAACAACATCGGTGGTTCCATCCAATACTACGACCGCACAGGTCAAACCTTGTTATGGGAAGACTACGACGCAGTCAAGCGTACCCCCGTTAAAGATGAAAATATAGCTCAGTCACTTAAAGATGCAACTGTTGCTGTCGAAGACAAGGGATTTTTTGAGCATGGTGGCTTTGACGTTAAAGGTATTGCCCGCGCAGGTGTTAGCAACACCTTTGGTGATGGTGGCCAGCAGGGCGGCTCAACTATTACCCAGCAGTTAGTTAAGCTAACTCAAAACTGGACCAAAGATCGAACCTATACTCGTAAAGTAAAAGAACTTATTCTTTCTGTAGAACTAGAGCGTTCATATACTAAGAATGAAATTCTGCAGGGGTACCTGAATGCTGCTCCGTACGGCGACATTACTTACGGCGTAGAGTCTGCTATGCAAGACTACTTTAATAAGTCAGCTAAAGATGCCACTCTGGACGAAGCCGCCTTTTTAGCTGCAATGCCTCAGTCACCGACGTTTTATTCACCATATGGCGCCCGTTACGATAAAGAAGCATTGATTGGCCGTCAACACTACATCCTCGACCTCATGGCCGACCAAGGCAAGATTACTCCACAGCAACGCGATGAAGCCAAACAAGTAGACACGCTCGCTAAAAAGAAACCACGGCATCCAAAATTTGATGGTATTAAAGCGCCATGGTTTGTTTTAACCGCTAAAGAACAGCTGTTAGCCAATCGCCCCGAAACCATCAAAGTCGGCGGCATGAAAGTAACCACCACCCTTGATATGGACAAGCAAAAACTTGCTGAAGATCAAATTAACAACAATATGGCTCGGGTTAAGCGACAAGGTGGCGATACGGCAGCATTTGCAGCCGAAGACGTTAAAACCGGACAAGTAGTCGCACTGGTTGGTGGTTCAGACTTTAATAATCCGACATTCGGTGAAAATAACTACGCCCGACTTAAGTTGCCTCCTGGCTCAAGCTATAAACCATATGACTATACAGCTCTCATCGAACATACTACAAACGCTGGCGCCGGTTCAGTTCTCTATGACAGTCCTGGTCCAATCGATGGTTATCCGTGTACTACTGGTCCTAAAAAGGGCGGTAACTGCGCAGTCGACTATGACTTTAGGTTCCCTGGCCCTCTTACGCTCAGGGAAGCATTAGGTGGATCACGA
>CAZIMF010000078.1:0-3393 GCA_964540445.1 uncultured Candidatus Saccharibacteria bacterium | reverse complement strand
TTGATGACGTTATTTATATTCCAAAAACAATGGAGCAAACACAACCGCTGCTCGAAGCCATTGCATTGCAGCTTTTCGCATATTATGCAGCCACTAAGCTAGGCAAAAATGTTGACCGCCCCCGCAACCTTGCCAAATCTGTTACCGTCGAATAAGCTTTAGTCGATGAAAGTTAACCCACATATATTTCGTGGCTACGACCTAAGGGGTATTGTTGGTGAAGATTTAAGCCCGGAGCTGGCTTTTCATTTAGGTAAAGCGCACGGGACATGTTTAAAGAGACTTGGCCATACCAAAGCTATAGTTGGTCGGGACAGCCGGGCGACTTCGCCGGAATATGCCCAAAAAGCCATCGAAGGTTTGGCCTGGACGGGGCTAAACGTCGTCGACATCGGACTACAGATGGTTGGCACTTTTTATTGGGCCCAGCATCACCTGCAAATTCCTGGCGGAATATTTGTTACCGCATCTCACAATCCACCGAATTTTAACGGTTTCAAACTGGCTAACGATTACTCTGAGACTTTAGTGTCACAAGGCATGCAGGACATCCGAAAGATGATTGAAGCTGAGGATTACGATCCAGCTGATAAACCGGGTAATATTACTAAGAAAAATATTCGTCCCGATTATTCCAGCGACATTCTAGGTCGCATCAAAATCGAGCGCCCGATAAGAGTTATGATTGACGCCGCAAACACCAGTTCTGGCGAAATCGTTCCGGCGATTCTCCGCAGTAGCGGCTGTGAGGTATTTGAATTTAACACAGATGTTAAACCGAACTTCCCCCTTGGTGTAGCCGATCCAACCGAAGAATACATTATGGAACGCATGAAGAAAGAGATGGCCGAGTGTCACGCTGATGTAGGCTTTACGTATGATGCCGACGGCGACCGGATAGGCATCATTAATGAAAAGGGTGAGCCGGTTTGGAACGACATGCTCGTGGCTCTTTTTGCCAAAGATGTACTGGCTGATCACCCAGGCGCAACTATTATGTTTAATACGCTTTGTTCAAAGGCAGTTCCTGAAACCATACAATCGGCCGGCGGCAAACCATTTATGTGGCGCACCGGCCATTCTTTTCTTAAGAAGAAGAACCAAGAAATTAAAGCCGCTTTTATCGGCGAGCTATCCGGCCACTTCTTCTTCTCAGCAGACTTTTATAATCACGATGACGGGATTTACGCGACGATGCGTCTACTCCAAGCCATGAGCCGCACCGACAAAACTTTATCTCAAATGGTAGCCGAATTGCCTGCTTATAAATCTAGCCCGGAGATAAAAGTCTTCTGCCCCGATGATAAAAAAGTCGACTTGATAGCCGAGCTGTCGAAAAAATTGGGAGCGGATTACCCGGAGGCAGAGGTTATTGATGATCAGCGAGCCGGCGACGGCGTTCGCTTAGAGCTTAATGACGCAATGTTCGTTGTGCGTTATTCCCAAAATGGCCCATATATAACTGTCAAAATCGAAGCTAAAACAGCTGAAAAATACGAAGTGTTGCGCCAGTACTTAGCCGACACTCTTCACGGATATGCCGAAATCGAGTGGGGCAACCCGGTTAGCGCTAATGTTAGCGCCTTAGACCCAAGTTATAAAAAATGAGCTTAGAGTTTATCTAGCCAACTAAAGACTTTTTTATCTTGCGCCTGTAGGCGCTTACTTATATCGCCCACTTTCTGAGCATCGGCTTTTTTGGTTACTAAAATGCCATTCTCTGTAGCAATCACGGCCACATCATCTAAGCCTATGACTGCAACTGGGACATCGGTATCATTGCGGACAAAACTGTTTGTCACGCTGTCGAGTTCAATCTGCTCACCATTAATATAGTTACCGGTTTTATCTTGCTCACTAACGCCGTGTAGATCACTAAAAGATCCAACATCCGCCCAATCAAAGCTGCCGGTAACGGTAAGCGCATCGGGTATGTGCTCGGACAGAGCGGTGTCTATAGGTTCAGACACAAAGTGCAAATAATACCTTTTACGAGTAGACGGTAATATCGCGCTATTGAGCTCTTGGTAACCGTTCCATAGCCGAGGAGCGTGCTCACGGAACGCGCGCTCAAAAGTTGTGAGCGTACCTGTTAAGTAGCCAGAGTTCCAAAGATAGCGTCCATCTTTGAAATACAGCTCGGCAGTTTTTTTATCTGGCTTTTCGACAAATTGTCTAAGATTGTGCGCGCGGCCGGATTTTCCTCTAACTTTTTTGCCCTGAAAGATATAGCCAAGACCGGTGGATGGATAGGTCGGTTTTACGCCTACAAAAACTAGTTTCTGCTCAGACTCAGCTAGTTGCGCCGCTGTGATAACTGTCTTGTGGAAGGCTTTACTATCTTGAATTATATGATCGGCATAGAAGAAAAATATTGCCTGGTCCGGCAATTTTCGTTTTTTAATTTCACTTAGAGCCAGTAAAAAACACGATGCCGTACCCCTGCGAGCCGGTTCGGCCAGTATTCTCTTGGCCGGGATATCCGGCAATTGTTGGTGCACAAATTTAGCGTGCGACTTTTCCGTTATAACAAAAATTGTGTCGGACAGTTCCCGGGCGCGGTCAACTGTATTTTGAAGCAGACTGCGCTCGTTCGTCAGCGCTAAAAGGTGTTTGGGGTAATCTGCGGTAGAAAGTGGCCAAAGCCTGGTTCCTGAACCACCCGCAATAATGACTACAATCACTTCGTCTGGGCCATTTTATCACGCAAGAATTTTTCGAAGTCATCCTTAATCTCGTCATGGATCAGCGCATAGTCGACAACTGTTTTGACATAATCCAGTTTGTTACCGGTGTCGTGATAAGTACCTCCCTCAACTTCACGGACGTAAAACTGACGGCGTTTAGATAATCTATCAATAGCTTCCGCCAACCAGATTTCGCCACCTTGTCCGGGCTCGAGTTTTTCAAGCTCTTCAAAGATGTCGGGGGTTAAAATGTAGCCTCCGTCCGCGCATAGGTCAGAAGGAGCGTCCTGCGGTTCCGGTTTTTCGATAAAGTTTTTCATTTTGTAGACATAGGGCTCCTCGGCCGCATCAACATCAAACATTCCGTAACGCCTAGAGTCTTCTTTGTTATTTAGTCTGACAGCAGAAAGTACAGGACTATCGTACTTCTCAAAAACATCTATGCACTGCTTCAGTCTAGGAACTCTTGCAGAAGTAAACTGATCTCCCCACAAAACCGCAAAGGGCTCATCGCCTATTAAATGCCTGGCATTTAGAACAGGCGTACCGTTGCCATAGCCGCCTTTCTGTCGTATGTATACAAAGTTGGCCATTTCAGATATACGATCGGTTTTTTCAATCAAGCTAGATTTACCGGCCTGGTCTAGAAAGGTTCTAAGAGAATTGCTCATCCTGTCAAAGTGATCTTCTATTGAGCGTTTGTGAT
>CAZIMF010000077.1:3024-3398 GCA_964540445.1 uncultured Candidatus Saccharibacteria bacterium | reverse complement strand
ATAATTTCTAGATTATATCATTGTTAGTTGTTATATGCATTTGTCTCGTCCTCAACAATTTTCCATGCGGCAATGATTTGAAACCTCAAGGACATAATTTGTGTCATTGCAAGCTGCCCGTAACTTCTTTTGTACAGACGACGGCCTAAACGCATCAAAAACCACGATATTGTAACCGTCTGCAGACAATTCGGCGACGGCTTTAACTAATGCTTCTAGTGGCTCGTGTCGTAACCAAGCAAGCTGATGAACGTAGAGCTGCTGATGGGTAAAATTATTATCTGTGGCATATCGAATATCCAAAATCACGTTTGGTACGTGCGTCACAATGTCGTTAAGTTCATCCGGCGGAAGCAACATAACGCGCCTAGAAC
>CAZIMF010000077.1:0-3014 GCA_964540445.1 uncultured Candidatus Saccharibacteria bacterium | reverse complement strand
GCGGTGTTCAAGACCGCGTTCGGTGGGCTCGTGCTGGCGTTCCTGGTGTCGCTCTTTAGCAAGTCGTACTAATGCCTGAACTAAATCGACAGAGGACATACCGCTAGCTCGCCAGTTATGAGCATACAAATCACCCGGTAAAGGGTTAACTTCGTTAAAGTAGACCGCTTCGGTTGTACCATCAATCAGCATATCTACCCGGGCAGTACCGCTACAGCCAAGCGCCCGGTAAACAGCTAAGCCTGTTTTTTCGGCTTTATCGTAGAGTTCTTTTGGTAACTTTGCTGGTAGCTCACTGTAGCCTTGTGCTCCCTTGGTCCCACCTTGTTTGCCACCGCCCTTTTTGCCGCCTTGCATATACTTTGTCTCGAAATCAAAAAAGTCCTCGGCTGAAACTAACGGGCGCTCCAGCAACGCAGGTACCAGCTCGTGATTACCCATTATTGGCAGTGTTACCTCGATCAGATTTACAACCTCTTCTTCGACAACGACTTTATCGTCATAATGCGTAGCAACCTCAAGTGCATTTTGTAATTCTTCTCTGGTAGTTGCCCGTGTTATACCAATACTTGAGCCAAGGTGAGCTGGCTTAACGAATAAAGGGTAGGTCAGCGTTTTTTCAATTTCAGCAATTACATGATCGGCGTTCCTACTAAATACATCGCGGGCAACCGATACATACTTCGCTGTCAAAATATCGTTAGCAGCAGCAATTTGCTTAGCAAGAACTTTGTCCATAGCAATAACGCTAGCATCGAGCCCACAGCCCACGTAAGGTACCCCGGCCATTTCGAGCAAACCGGCCAGCGATCCGTCTTCACCAAAGGTGCCATGCATTGCTGGAAACACAATATCGACAGACTTGCTAACTTTACGATTAGTCAAACCCCCGCTGTTTTTAACAAGTGTCATTCCGCCGTCCAACTGTACGCTCACGGGCTGACTTTTATTCATAAACTCTTCGATTTTACCGCTTGAAAATAGCGAAATGTCTTTTAGCTGATCGTCCCAGAACCACGCACCATTTTTAGCAATATAGATAGCCTCAATGACATATTCTCCAGTAAGCTCGAGCGGCTTAATGATACTACCCAGCGCCGTAACAACAGAAACATCGTGCTCGGCACTGCGGCCACCAAAAATTACGGCGATTGTTTGCATAGCTATAAGTATATACAACTTAGCTCATTAGCTGTAGTTGTCGGTCCAATCGTTTTGCAGCACGATTAAATCCCCTGCCGCAATCACGTGCTCAAGATTTGTATAAAACGTCAATGGATCGGCTTCAATATGAAGGTCTCCTTTATAGTCTGTTTTTTCGAGGCCTTTAACTATATACTGCGTGGTCGAGTTCTGCATGAGCACAACTCTGTCGGGATTGGCCGTACCGATTAACTCACCAACCTCAAGGTGAACCCGTTCTGTTTCTTCGCCTTGGTCAACTAAACCCGGGGTTACGTAGACTTTTCGTTTGGCTGGCAAATCGTGTAGCAACGCAAGGCCAGCTCGTAAGCCTTCGAGACTACCGTTGTATGTATCATCAATAATCCAGGCCACGTGCTGGCGACGTGGTTGCATACGGTGCTCAAACGGCTTAGTTTTACTGAGCCCTACTTCAATTTGCTTAATTGATAAGCCGAATACATCTGCCAATGCTGCAGCTAATGCAAGTGGCCCAACCTGGTGCTTACCGAGTAGACCAGACCTAACTTTGATTGTTTTTTTATTCTTCTTCATGGTAAATGTTGTGCCGTCATAACTGACTACAACATTAGTAACCGACCAACCAAGTACTGCTTCGCTGGAGTAGTGTGCAATGCCTTTTGTATCGTATTTGGCAAAAGCCGGTGAGCCCCCGTTAATAAACAGCTTGTTTGGTGTAACGTAATCACGCAGTGACAGCAGATCGTTAGCAACCGCATCAAGGTTCTTATATTCATCGAGGTGGTTGGGCGCTAAACCAGTGATAACTCCGTAATCAGGCTGCGATAGCTTTGCAAGTTTTTTAATATCCCCTGGTGCGCCTTCGCCGTACTCAACTAATAAGATATCTTCATCTCCGGTTAATCTTCTAATCCAGGCAGCATGGCTGACGGGCACATTTTTATTCCCAGGGGTTGCGGCCACTAATTTTCCTTCTGAAAGTACGGTATGAAGAAGTTCTTTCATGGTTGTTTTGCCGTAGCTGCCTGAAATGGCAATTTTAATGGCAGGGTGCAGTGCAAATAACTTTGCGGCAACTTTGATAGCTTTATTGCGGCGCGGCTCTTCGATATATATCCAGGCAGCCAGAACCATACAATAAGTAATAATAATAACCAAAAATGGTGCCAGCAATACGGTAACTATAGCGTTCTGCGGAACAATAACTAATTGGGCAAGAGCTAAGCCAATATACATGGCCCAAAAGATTGAAACTATTACTACCAGTAATTTAGCCTTACTTGTCCAGACTAGGCGCTGGCGGTGCATTACTTTCGTAAGATTTGGTAGCTTAATTACCCATTTTATAAATTTATGCGGATTATATTCTACTTGCTGCAGCATATATACCAAGAAAATTGGCAATTTTGGATGATAAAACGAGAGAAATCGTCTCATGCTATAGCCTTTTCGTCCATAAAGTCAGTTATTATTCGTGCCACTTTATAGGCCTGCTCTTGGTGTACAAAATGTGTTGCCAACGGAAGTTTGTGCAATGTGGCGCGAGGCATTGCTGCTGCCAATATTTCACCATACGACGGTGGTGTGGCCACATCTTTTTCTCCGTAAATAAGTACTGTGGGAGCAGTAACCTGAGCTGCTTCGTCGCGGACATCATAGCCCACAACTTTTTTAAATGTCTCTTGCATGTGTTCGGCTACTAAGTAGTCCGATCCAACCGTGCTATATAATTTTTGCTTAATACGCTTTTGAGTGGCTTTAGGAGTGGCTTTAATCAGGATTTTTGCCGGCTTAGCAAGTAGTCTCATTGCATCTTTTTTCAGACTTGTATTACGAATCCCGGCAGAGCT
>CAZIMF010000076.1:0-3413 GCA_964540445.1 uncultured Candidatus Saccharibacteria bacterium | reverse complement strand
ATTGGCTGAATTTCTAGTTTCAGCTCCACAAAGCGCACACAGCACCCCTGAGTAAAGTTACGCTTTCATGAAAAGTACTGCGCAAATGTGTAAGTAGTATAGATATATTTCCGACTGAGTTATTTTGCTATCATGAGGATATGGACAAACCTCGACTTTATTCGATGAGCCTTGCTCGCGTCTATCCTCTCTATATTGCAAAAGCAGAACGAAAAGGGCGCACCAAAGCGGAAGTTGATGAAATTATTTACTGGTTAACGGGCTATAAACAACAAAGCCTAGAGGCACAATTAGAAAAACAGACCGATCTTGAAACATTCTTCGCGGATGCTCCCAAAATGAATCCATCACGGAATTTAATAAAAGGTGTGATCTGTGGAGTGCGCGTTGAAGAAATTAAAGAGCCTACAATGCAGGAAATTCGTTACCTGGATAAACTCGTTGATGAACTGGCAAAGGGTAAGGATATGGAAAAAATATTGCGGAGCGACACTTAAATTTTTAGGATTAAGTTATGAAAGCTATTTCAGAAGTCGATAACTACATAAAATCATTGCCGCAGTGGCAGCAGGATATTTGCCAAAACGTACGGGGCTTAATTCATCAAGCCGATGCCGATATTGTCGAAGAGATTAAGTTTAAGAATCGCCCGTACTTTACAATGAATGGGAATGTCTGCGCTTTGATTGCCGCTAAAGACCATGTGAATGTATTTATTTATGACCCAATTGCGCCAGACCCTGCGGGCATTATTAATCAAGGTCAGGGCAACGCTACTGCTCGCTCTATTCAGCTATACGAAACCGATGTATTAGATGAAAGAGCCTTCGTCGAATTGATCAAAGCCGTAGCTGCGAATAATCGCCAGGGCGGTTGGCGAAAACTTAAGTAAGATAGTCACAGCATTTAAATCCCAGAGGGGGAGTATTATAAAAGTATGAGAAAAATAGTTGTTTTCAGTATGGTCAGCTTGGATGGGGTGATGCAGGCGCCAGGTGGCCCGGAAGAGGACACCGACGGCGGTTTTAAATATGGTGGCTGGTCATTTCCTTACGCGTCGGATGAATCTTTTGGCGCAGTCATAAACCAAGAACTCAGCGAGCCGTTTGATTTGCTGCTCGGCCGAAAGACCTATGAAATATTTGCCGGCTATTGGCCCAAGCAAACTGGCCCGATCGCCGACCCGTTCAACCTAGCTAAAAAATACGTGGTCTCAGACAAAGGCGTCGATCTTACTTGGAATGAATCCATCCTGATCCAGGGCGATGCCGTCGCCAAGCTCAAAGCTTTGAAACAGGAAGATGGCCCGATGCTGCAGGTGCATGGCAGCGCGCTGTTCCTGCAAACACTGTTGAAAAACGATCTAGTTGATGAGCTCCGACTCAGAATCTTCCCGGTTACACTGGGTGGTGGCAAACGTTTGTTTGCCGAAGGAACAATCCCGGCGGCTTTCGAACTAATGGATTCGCAAGCCCTACCGACCGGCGTCATATTAGCCAACTATAAACGATCCGGTGACGTCAAAACCGGCACCTTTGTCTAAATTTTGCTTAAAAACTTCTTGACTGCCTATTCATCCGGGTATTAAATGAGCTCAAATGGCAAAGACATACCCAAAACTAAACAAAAAATTAATCGTATTCATCCTGTCCTTTTCAGTCCTGGGTGTGGTATTGGTAGTCAGTAGCTTTGCTGCTGCACCCAATAGAGTTACTGATTTCAGTAAGTACTATCCAAACACAGATATGTATAAAACCAGTTATCTGAACGGCAACAACTATATAGGCGGCAGCCCTGCATGGGCGGTTTTGTGGTTCGGAGACTTTAATCCGGACGGATCATACAAGATGTACAATAGCAACCCCGCCGATGTTTCGGGTAAATGCCACTGGGATCAGTTTAAATGGGCCAAAAATGCTCTGCTATACAGCGAAACTCGAAACATGTGCAATACGGATACGGATATTCAGTATAGCCCCGGCTTAACGTATCTCCCACGTAAGTGGGATGGTAGTAATTTCCTGCAGAGTGGTGATTCGGTGGCAAATTGGTATGAGGCCGGTCAGCTTAAATGTTCTGGTGTAAATCATTGGGTTTCAGAAATATTTGAAGTACCGGTTGAGTTGTCGCCTGGAGTAAAAGCGACACAGGTACGCAGTACCCAAACTACGTCCTGGAATTCTGGTCCGGGGAGCCCGACGACTGGATGCAAGCCCGGTCAAACATCGCATTATCAGGAGAACCTGTATTTTGTGACAGATTTACCTATCTACGGCTCTCAGAAAGTAATGCCTGGACTAAAGCGAACGGTAGGTGGCAGTCTGGATTTCTACAGCCAGCGTGGCTGGGATTGGGATATCTGGTTTGACAACTGGAAACACTTGCCCTAAACAAACGAAAATAAATAAAGTGTCGGAAAATAGACTGCAAATAGTTGATTGATGGGCTAAACTTGTTCCTTGTGTGTAAAACAAGGGAGGGTATACATGGAATTTAATTTTGGCGAGGTGCAAAGACAAGTTGGTAATCAGTTAAGCGGCGTGGGTAATTTTGCCTTACGATCTATTGAGCGCATGAGAGGAGATTGGGGTTTGCGAAATGCCGAGAAGGCAAAACACGAAAATGAGCAAACTATAATTGATTTGCGCGATCAACTTAATGGCATAGTAGAGCGCCATCCGATAGTCCAAGTCACGACTGAACAACAAAGCATCAGTAGCTAGAAAATTGGAGGCGCCTACGAGAGTTGCACTCGTCTAAAAGGTTTTGCAGACCTCTGCGTAACTGCTCCGCCAAGGCGCCATCAGAGCGTAATTATACAGGTTTCATAATTATTTAATAAGCTATTGCTATCCTGAGGGCATGCCAAGGAAAACTAATTGGACAGAGGAAGACCTGCGTAATGCGGTTAAAATTTCAAAAAGCTATCGTTCAGTCATACTACGATTGGGATTGATACCCGCAGGCGGTAATTACGAGCAGGTAAAAATGCACATTAAGAGGCTCAAATTAGACACTTCGCATTTTACCGGGATGGGTTGGAATAAAGGGCTAACCTACAGGTTGAAGTATAAACTACCAGTTACAGCTCACCTCAGGGCAGATAACCATATTCAAAGTTATAAATTGAAATTGAAACTTTTTGAAGCCGGGTTAAAGTCTCCAAAGTGTGAGCTTTGCGGCTGGTGTCAGCAATCTGAAGATGGACGTATTCCGGTAGAGCTTGATCATATTAACGGAGATCATTATGATAACCGGATAGGGAACTTAAGAATTCTATGCCCAAATTGCCATAGCCTTCAGAGTACTCATCGTGGTAAAAATAAGAAAGTCAATTTGCGAAACTTGACAAAATAATGGGCGAGTGGCGGAATCGGTATACGCGCAGCACTTAAAATGCTGTGACCAAAAGT
>CAZIMF010000075.1:0-3425 GCA_964540445.1 uncultured Candidatus Saccharibacteria bacterium | reverse complement strand
TACCGGCGACGATGGATGTCCTGTCGAGTGTGCTCCTGGGCTTAGTTGCTGAGGCGATACTTCCATTCCAGGCACTAGTTTAACATCTGTTACCGTAGTAGAATACCAAGCAGATACTCCGACAAGTCTATATATTTAGATGGCTAAGAAAACAAAAGGTAAACCGAAAAAAAGAACTAGAGTCGCCAGGCTACGTGTCGCTAATCTGGTGATGGTCCTTATTATTGGTATTAGTGTCGGATTCGGTGTCTATGAGTTTTGGCATCAGCATATCGAGGCTGGGCAATATCGCATCAGTGATACGTTCATAGGCGAGAATCTCTTCGACAGTCTGGATTTAAAGCTAGCGGCTAAGGCCACCTATCCTTCTCAGCCCGTTCAGTTAACCCAGGACCTGGGAGCAGACAATGGTGTCAAGCTACAGCACTTCAGCTTTAAAGCGATAGACGATAGGTTGTTGGAGTATGGTCTAGTCACGCTACCGAACACGCCGCGTCCGGCGGCCGGTTATCCCACGCTAATATTGCTGCATGGTTTTAGCTCGCCTAGAGACTACAATACGGACACCTTTTATCTTCCTGATATGGAGTTTTACTCCGAGCATGGCTTCGCTGTCTTTAAGCCTGACTTCAGGGGTCAGGGACTATCGGTAAACAGCGGTCACCCCAACAGCCCTTTTTACTCGATGGACTATAACACCGACGTGATGAGCCTGATATCAGCACTAAAGCAGTCTAGCTTTGTAGACAGAACAAATATAAGTATCTGGGGCCATAGTATGGGCGGATATGTTGGCTTGCGAGCGGCCGTCCTCTCGCCTGATATTAAAAATCTTATAGTCTTGTCTGGTCCAGTTGATAGTCTGGCCAAGATGTATGCCACCTACGTACCAACTTCGGATTCTCGCGATCCTTATGCTCTAAAAACACGGAATGAAGTTTTTTCCAAATATCACACGCCGGATCATGACCGGTTCTGGACCGATAGCTCGCCCATCTATCTTCTACCTATGATAAAGGCTAAAGTCCAGATTCACGTCGGCTTGGATGACCACACGGTACCGCCCGAATTTTCGGCTGACTTAAACTCGGCCCTCACCGGGGGTAACATACCTCACCAGTATTTCACTTATCCGGATGGTAGCCATTCATTAAGACAGCAGCGCGATTTAATCTGGAGTCGCAGTCTTCAATTGCTCACCGGGGCTTGAGGACGGCCATTGTGTGCCCGCCAGCTAAAAAAAAGACGGCTTGATTGAGGCTAATGTCGGACGATAGCGCACATAAAGCTTAGTGATTATAACTAGCGCAACTAATGCTGAACCGGTAATTAGAAAATTTTGCAAAAAGTTTGTCTTAGGGGGGATAAAGTACATCTTAAGCGTGAAAACAATAACAGAGTGGACGCTATAGACGAACAGGCTATTGCGTCCCAGTACTTCTAGCACCCCGTGGCTAATGCTGACTAATTGGCGTTCGTAGTGCCGGAATAAACCATATAATACCGGGAACCAGATGAAGAACAGAGCTACTCTTAATGGCCCCATCGTCCATTTATCGGACCAGTCCCATATATTGTGATTTAGCCAACCCCAGGTAAAAGCCACATGCTGCCAATGAGCTGATAAAAGGCTATCGCCCCACAGATGATAAAGTAACGATAGAACGTAAACACTGGCATAGCTGATAGTAAATGTTATCAGGCCGATTGTAAAAAAACTTCTTTTAATTATTCTTTTGTGGCTAGCGTCTAGCTTTCGAAGCTTAGCCTGGATTGGCTGCCAGTAGTAGCCTATCAAAATGCCCATATTAAAGAGTAGCTGCCAGGCGAGGGTGAAACTCTGTCCTCTAAATGCCCAGGCAATCCAGATACCAGCCAGCGCCAGCCACCACTTGCCTTTTGAGACAAGGTAAAAAACCAGCGGTGCGGCGAGCATCAAAAGCGCGAAACGCACTAGAAAATCGGCCCAGCCGTACGTAAACCGCATCAGCAAAGCTTCCAGTACGTAGTGATGCCAGGGGAATGGAATTGGCAGCGCATCTTTGATTGGAGCATGGTGAGAAAGCAGAACCCAGCTGACATAAAAAAAGGTGAATCCTACGCCAACGACATAGAGCTGAACCGCCCTAGTCCACATTTTTTTAAAAATAAACTTCATGCCGAGGTGAAGGCGCCGCTTGTATATCATGCCTATCAGCAGACCCGACATGAAGAAAAAGCCTTCGGCGGCAGATACCCAAAGCCGGCCCTTACCCGTGAAAAAATCCCAGAAATTGGGATAAAGTTCGATATGGTCAATCATAATTACCAGCAAAAAAAAGCCTCTTAGCAAGTCAAGCGTTAGAATACGCTGCGTTTTTGGCACCTTAGCGCCGACAGTGATGTCGTTTTCAGCAACTTGTGGCATCAGGTTGACTGCTCCGCTAATCTTTTAAGTTCGACCAACTTCGGTTTGCCGTTTGGTGTCTTTGGAATCTGATTGAGCTTAACAAGTCTATCCGGCCGCCAGCTGCGAGGCAGATTAAGCCGCGCATATTCCGCCAATGTTTTTGGCTCCAGTGCGCCAATGTAAAAAGCGACAACCTCATCCTCCGGATTATACTTATCTGACTTGTTCGGCAACCCAATCACCTTTACTTCACTCACTTCCGAGTTCTGCATCAACCCCCACTCGATGTCTTGTGGAAAAACAGAATAACCGGCCCGGTTGATTTTTTCCTTGGTCCTTCCCTTTAGGATTAGTTTTCCATTTTGAAGTTCACCGATGTCCCCGGTCAGCCACCAGCCATCCTTAGTTTGGCTAGCGTTGGTAGCTTCAGGGTTATTAAAGTAGCCCGGAAAAAGGCCGGGCGACCGTAAGGTGACTTCACCGCCATCCTCTAATCGGATTTCAACACCATCTAGTAACGCACCGAAAGTATTATCGGAACTACTCCGTTTTATAGCTATGCTGCCGGTTTCGCTCGTACCGTAGCGGTCAAGGATACTATGACCGAAGCGGGCCATAAATTCTGTCTGCAAGGCTGGCGATAATGCCGAAGAGCTCGAAGCGAACAATCTGACGCCAGAAACATCAGTCTTTCCGTCTGGTGCAGCTTCGATTAACTTGGCATAAGCGGCCGGAACAGTTAGGTACATCGATACTTTGCCGGACTCAAGTAAACCAAGTGTTTTATGGGCGTTAAATCGCTCCTCTAAATAAACAGTATTGCCGTGATAGACAGCTCCGAGCAAGCAAATTACCAAACCATAGCGGTGAGATAAATGCAGCGTTATGAGAATGCTGTCTTGCTCTGTCCAGCCCATTGGCTCAGAAATAGCGCCAACATCCCATATCTGATTACTATGTGTGTTAGGTATCGGTTTTGGTTTACCTGTGGTGCCGGATGAAAAGAATAGGGTGGCGATTTGTTGCTCCGGCGGCA
>CAZIMF010000074.1:0-3494 GCA_964540445.1 uncultured Candidatus Saccharibacteria bacterium | reverse complement strand
CGTATACATTATTCATCTCGGCTTTGTCATAATCAGAAACAATATCAAACGAGAAGTTTGCCATATCATCATTTTAGCATGTTGAGTAAGCAGTCAGACTAGTCTATTTTGCTTAGAAATTCAGTCAATTATTAAATAATCATTACAATTAACCATTTTTCGACAGTAATTTTTGCTACAATAAACGGATATGATAGACGAAACCATTGCAGAGGGGTTGCGAGCGCGTGCTAATAGCGGGGATACCAGTATCTTTCGAAGTGCTGAACTTCGGAGCTTGTTTGATCAGCTTAAGACACTACCTGCCGAACAGCGTGGTCCGTTTGGTAAAGCTGTGAATGACTTGCGGCAAGAACTGCAACTCATTCTTGATGCCAAGACAGGTAAAAGCGAGCAGCTAACGCCTATTGATATAACTGCACCATGGGACATTAATACAAAACCCGAGGATCGACCTACGGTTGGGCGCGCGCCTCAGGGTTCGCTGCATCCATTAACTCAAGAAATTAGCAAGATTATCAACATCTTCGCCCGGATGGGTTTTTCGGCAGTAGAGTCGAGACAAATTGACGATGACTATCACATGTTCGAAAGCCTGAATTTCCCCAAAGATCACCCGGCCCGCGATGACTACGACACGTTTATGACCGAAGATGGCCTAATCGCCCCTGCCCATACCAGCACCATGCAAAATCGCATTTTGTCCGAAAATAAGCACTTGCTTGAATCCGGCGAACCGATTGCTTATGTAATTCCTGGCCGTGTCTTTCGTAATGAAGATCTTGATGCCACTCACGAACATACCTTTCACCAGCTCGAAGGAATCTATGTCGATAAGGGTGTTCACGGCGGTGTGTTGGTTGCCGTCTTGCAAACATATCTTAACGAGTACTTTGGAGAAGAGCTTGAAACTAAGCTGCAGCCCTTCTACTTTCCATTTACCGAACCGAGTTTTGAAATGGCTGTGGAGCGTCCAACGATTTTGCGCAAAAACAACTCCGAGGAGCAAAAATGGCTCGAACTGCTGGGCTGCGGTATGATTCATCCAAATGTATTGCGTATGGCTGGCATTGACCCCGAAGTGTACACTGGTTTTGCCTGGGGTCAGGGCATTGAACGCATGGTTATGATGAAAAACGAGATCGAAGATATTCGCCACTTTAACAGCGCTAAACTAGACTTTCTGAGGCAATTTTCATGAAGGTTAGCTTAAACTGGGCGCAGGAACTGAGCAATGTTAAGTTAATGCCGCATGGTATTGATGATCTTGCCCAAAAAATTGGTGCACAGTTGGGTGCCGTAGAAGAAATTACAGAAACTGGCTCAAAGTATGACGGTGTAGCTGTAGCCAAGGTTATTTCGTGTGAGAAACATCCCAATGCCGACAAGTTACAGGTTTGTTTTATTGATGACGGTGGTACCGTTCAAGACGTTGAGCGAAATGCAGACGGCCACGTGCAAGTGGTGTGCGGTGCACCAAACGTCTGTGCTGGCTTAACCGTTGCCTGGCTACCGCCAGGCGCAACTGTGCCCAGTACTTATGGCAAAGAGCCGCTTGTCCTTGAACCCCGTGAACTGCGCGGTGTTGTAAGTAACGGTATGCTGGCAAGTCCCAGCGAACTAGACATCAGCGATAATCATGATGGTATTCTCGAAATTGATGTGCAAGAAGTCGGCGAAGATATGGCTAAACCCGGAACGCCATTTAAACAACTCTACGGTCTTGATGACATTATTATTGATATTGAAAATAAGATGTTTACTCATCGTCCGGATTGCTTTGGTGTGCTTGGTGTGGCCCGTGAAATCGCCGGGATTCAGCAACAGGCATTTAAATCGCCAGATTGGTATCTTAATCGCCGCGAAGATATATTTGAAAATGCCTCAATGGATAGCACGCATCCAGTAAATGTCTTAAATGAGCTGCCAGAGCTAGTGCCACGATTTATTGTTTCCTCAATCAAAAACATAGAGATCAAGCAAAGTCCAATATGGCTGCAAGCTGGCTTGCATCGTGTAGGTATTAATTCAATTAATAATATTGTGGATATAACTAACTACATCTCATATATAACCGGACAGCCGATGCATGCCTATGATTACGATAAGGTGCAGCAGCTTAATGGTGGTACAAACCCGGCCCAACTAGTTATTCGTTATCCGAAGCCGGGCGAGAAGGTTGCGTTGTTAAACGGCAAAGAAATCGAACCACGACCCGAAGCGATTATGATTGCTACCCAAAATGAATTAATTGGTATTGGCGGTGTAATGGGCGGCTCAACAACAGAAGTTGACACCAATACTAAGAATATTATTTTAGAATGCGCCAATTTTAATATGTATTCGATTCGACGTACTAGCATGGCGCATGGTTTATTTACCGATGCAGTTACCCGGTTTACTAAAGGCCAAAGCCCATTGCAAAATGACATCGTTATGGCACAGGCAATTGCATTGGTTAAAGAAATGGCCGGGGGCAGCCTTGCAGGTCTAGTTGACGATAATCATGTAGAGACGTTGTTTGCAAAAGACAACAGTGCCTATGGATCTATTAATGTTGAAACTGATTTTATTAACGCTCGACTCGGCTTGAAGCTCACCAAAGAAGAAATAATCAGCCTTTTAACCAATGTAGAATTTGATGCACACGATGCCGGAGGACCAATCTGTGTAGCCTCACCAATTTGGCGTACCGACATTGCTATCCCCGAAGATATTGTTGAGGAAGTTGGTCGACTATATGGTTATGAGAAGTTACCGCTGGTATTGCCAAAACGCACCATGATGCCGACCAAACCTGATATGAAATTAGAAGTTAAGCAAAAACTTCGCAAAACTCTTGCCAGTTTTGGGGCCAATGAAATACTTACCTATAGTTTCGTGCATGGCAACCTTATAGAAAAAGCCGGTCAAAATAAGGACCTGGCTTTTAAGCTTGCCAATGCGCTTAGCCCGGATTTGCAATATTACCGAATGAGCCTAACGCCAAGCCTGCTGAATCAAGTCCATTCAAATATTAAGTCAGGCCACGATGCATTTACGCTATTTGAAATTAATAAAACACATATCAAGCTTCATAAGAACGACGATAATGGTGTGCCCAAAGAACTCGAAATGATTGGTTTGGTCACCGCCGCAAAATCTAGTAAAGGAGGCAGTGCTTACTATCAGGCACGAGCCTATCTTGATAAGTTAGCTGCTTCACTAGGAATCCGCCTGCGTTACGATCCAGTACCAGCGGATCTGGATTATGCAGTAACGGCACCATTCGATCCGAAGCGTAGTGCGCTTGTCAGTATAGAAGGTAGCAATAATGGCCTACTAGGTATTGTCGGCGAATATAAGCCATTAGTTGCCAAAGCACTCAAGCTGCCGGAGTTTTGCGCAGGCTTCGAAATCGGCCTTGAGGCGATTATGACAATTAAACCCCAGAATGCATATACTCCTCTATCCCGTTATCCTAGTATTTCTCAGGATATCTGTCTCGAGATTGA
>CAZIMF010000073.1:0-3538 GCA_964540445.1 uncultured Candidatus Saccharibacteria bacterium | reverse complement strand
TTACCTGTGGTGCCGGATGAAAAGAATAGGGTGGCGATTTGTTGCTCCGGCGGCAGATTGGGCTCTGGAATACTAGCTGAGATCTTTATATTTAGCATATCTTCGACTAAAACTTTGGGTCCGTCCACCAGATGTTGAGTCTGCTGGTTAACGACGACGAACTCCGGCTTGATGACGCTAATCAGATAATCTAACTCCAGTTTTTTAAATGTTATATCCAGGGGCATGGCAATGTTGCCAGAGTTTACGATGCCGAAATACGACACTACGAATTGCCAATTATCTGGCAGGAGCACGCCAATTATTCTTTGCTGCCGCCCGGCTAGCCGGTCACTTATATACGAAGCCACAAGCAGAGCTTCATTGTAAGCATCAGACCAGCTAAGTGTTCGGTCCTGACAAATTAAAAAATCGTGTTTGCCAAGCTTGTCAGCAGCAATCTTTAGGTAATCTGATATATATCCTTTATTCATAGATTTTATTCTCCGGGCGACAAATTCCTCGGCACGCGTAAAGTACTAACCATTATAACGGGTATGTTGAGTGTTGCCTGAGAACTTGCTAATAGGGCTTGGCGGTTAGAGTCTACCATCATCTGTTAAGCGGCAGTATCGTGTAAGCACTTTAACGACATGAATGTAAGAAAAGCCTCACATATCGTAGCGTATAGCTAACAGCATAAGCGATATGTTCACGTATAAACTGTGGATACTTTAAGAAAGGGGAAATAAAGTGAAAAAGCACAGTTCACTCAACGACATTAACCTTAAAAAGTATTACATTCTGACACGCCCTGTACGGCTTTCCGACATGAGTTTTGATGAGATTGACAGTGGATACGACGATGAGGATTGGCGCGACAAGTCTAGGCGATTACAAGCTCGCCGCTGGCGCAAGATTCGCCATCAGGTAGTCTAAGACAGATAAGCGACCGTATTTAACAACTGAAACCTAGTTCAACTATTCTCCGGGGGAATTGTCGAGCCCCGCGCAGAATCGAGTTGATAAATAACTACAACCCTTACCCGGCGCTGGGCCCTATAATCGCTCAGTTAGTGTAGAGTCCGAGGCTAGGGGTTGTTTTCTATTTAATCCTAGCCAGTTTGATGACCTTTTGACCAAGCGGCCGCGGCAAATGGCGGCCAAGCTTGCTGTTTATGTAGGTACCATCACCTCGGTGAATCCAGTCGACCACTTTTCCGCCGCGCTCGACAACCGGCACCACCCAGCGCCCAAGTACTTCGCGACGAGCGGCCTGCCAGTCAGAGTGGCTAATACCTTCAGCAGTCGAAGCGTAAGAATCGATGCTGTTTTCAAACCCAGGCAAATCATCAACCCCTACTAAGTACACGCTTTGCTGAAGATATTTTCTGTAGCGGGGGCCAATCAGGCGGCGATTTAGTCTTCTTGCCGTCTCTAGGTTATAGTTGGCCGAAAAAGGACTATGATCTTCTACACCCAGTAGTTGTTTAGTATCAGCGATCAAGCTATGTTGTAGTGGTTTGTTCATTGAACCGTTGGTCATATTAAAGAACTTTCCGCTTGGTTTGAGCACTCGCCTAACTTCTTCTAAACCTAACTTTACATCGTATATGTGATAGCCGACGTGCGGCCAGGCTACTACGTCAAAGGAATTGTCATCATATTGAAGATATTGGGCATTGCCTTCCTCGAAATGGACATTGTTAGCCATGGCGGCATACAACTCTGACTGAGCGACATGGAAACGGTCGTGGAAAGGAATTTCAAGCGTTGGCACATCTATGCCGACGATGTCGCCGCGATGGCCGAATTCAATAGCCCAGCGGGCTTCATCGCGGCCATCCCCAACACCGATACTCAAAATCCTCTCATCGCCCTTGAGCTCCATGCTGTAATAAGCATCCCTGTAATAATCTTTCCCGTCTGCACTATTTTCCAAGGGTTTTCGCCTGAGCCTATCGTTCATAGGGAAACGGTACTGGCTCGGGGAGTGTTCGTCATGCCATTTCTGGACAGTTCGTTGATTTCTGCTCCGCATATTATATAGTATAACAAGTTTTGGGCTGGCAAGGGGTGTCAAGTGTTATAATTACCCCATGAGGAGCTTAACTAAAGACAATGACCTTCACCGTCTGCTGGAGGGTGGACGTCATTATAAGTTGGCCAAGAAACAGATTCTCCAAACAACCGAAGACCGTCAGGTTGTGAACCTGGTAATCGATGGGTATATCAAGAGGTACATCATCCTAAATGATGGTTCCATCGGGGTACAGATTACGTATGGTCCTGGAGATGTCTTTCCGCTTACAATTGTCTTCAAGACTTTATTTGACCAGTCTCTATACACCGGTCCGGAGGTTTTTTATTACGAGACTTTGACGGACAGCGAAATTGCAAGTGTAAGCGCAAGTGATCTTTGCGAAGAAGTTAAAAAAAGCCCAAAACTCTACCAAGACCTATTGCAAGAAGCCGGCGTACATCTTGAAAGCTGTGTCCATAGCCTAGAGAACGTAGCCTTGAAAAATTCTCAAAAAAGAGTGGCCCACCAACTTAATTTTTTTGCTAAGAACTTCGGCCACAAAACCAGTAGAGGTACCGTAATTAATGCCCCATTTACCCACCAGGACCTCGCAGACATATTAAGTCTAACTCGAGAAACAATATCTACAGCTATGGTTCAGTTACGCAAGAAAAATCTGATTCTAACTGAAAAGGAAATTATTGTTCCGGATCTGGCTAAACTAGAAGAAGAGGCTTACAGCTGATTCTCTGATTAGTGTAATTGAAAATGACCGGGTATGTTTAAGTGGCTAGATCTTCAAGGGCTCGGGCGAGTTGCTTGGGGTGTGAGATCATCGGCGCGTGCCCACTATGAAAATTTTTTACACCAACGGCCAGGGCTACTGCCGTGGTTAGTTGAGACTCGTAGGTTATAACAAAATCTCTTCTTAGTGCTATATAACCGAGCGGCAAAACCGGGAATGACCCGAGAACAGGTTCTTCCTCGCGGTATGGATGACTGCGGAGACCTGCACTGGCATTTTTGGCGACTTCAGCCGAAGGAGCGTCGTGATAAAAAAGTGATTCGGCGTACTCTCTTTTATCTTCGTCGTTGTCGAGTAGCTGAAAAATCCTGTACATAAGGCCGTGTTCAGTGTTGATCAAATCAGCTCGTGGATGAGTAATGATTGTCGAGCGGTGAAATCCTGGCGCAATATATATAATCTTTGCCGTCGAGCTTTCAACGGCGCGAGTGACAACATTAGCTCCCCATGACCACCCCACACGAATAAACTCAGCATCGCCATAACTAACCTCTTCGGCTGCGAGTATTCCAGCGTGGTCGTCTAGGCTTACGCCTACATCTTCAATCGGTAACTCGGGTGCGACAGAATCGTAACCATCGCTTTTTAAAGTGTTTCGAACCAACTCCCAGCATTCCGGTCCGTGAAATCGGCCTGACACAAAACTAAATACCGGTTTTTCTGCGCCTGATCCTGCCATAAGAGTCTAGCTTAACTAAAAAAATTGCATATATGCAATGAAATAAACCACA
>CAZIMF010000072.1:0-3571 GCA_964540445.1 uncultured Candidatus Saccharibacteria bacterium | reverse complement strand
TGCGACCTTGTGGTTATGAGCCACACGAGCTGCCACTGCTCTACCCCGCGATAATGCATTCTGATTAAGAATGAAGCAGTCTATATCCTAGCAAACAGAGGTGAAATAGTCAACCGGCAGAGAATTATCAGCGTCAGGTTTTAAGTTTACGCGGCGTCGAAGAGGTTTGTCTGTGGATTGGCTTGTTCGGCTTGAAGAGCTTCAATTTGTCGATCGACTTGAGCCAGTTCGCGTTTGCGTGCTTGAGTAATTTCGGGGTCGAGGCCAATGTATTGACCGGCATACATATCATAAGTAGTATCAACTCGTGCAGCGGCTTCCTCTTCACTCAGAATACCGGCTGCAGCAAGAGTACTGACCCCGAGCAGGTCGCCCACTAGGCTATGAGCTTCATGTTCCAGTTCGGCTGATCGTTCCACAGATGCTTCGTATCGTTCTCGCAGTGTGCCATGGCCATCTACATGCAAGCTTAGAATGTCGGGGCTTTGCCTGCTGCTTGCCTGAATTCTTGCTTCACTGGTTAGACCACCGAGCGTTGTTAACAGTTCTCGGTAAGTAGATAAGTGACCCAGTTTTGCCTCGGTGGTTGTCCCTGGTAAAGGAGGTTGACCAGCGCACCAATCTACTTTGTCGGGATCGATTGGGCGTGGTTTACCGTTTGGAGCCGAAGAGTACTTTTCTGGAGCCGGATCAGGGTCAAACATATGCATATTATAGCACAAGCAGTATAAAAAGTAAATACCCTATAACTGATGTAAGCACTATTTGAACGCATAAAAAAGACCCCTGTTGCCAGAGGCCTTGATTATGAAGTTTGGGTTAAACCTAAACGGTATTACCAGCTTCGTTTTTGAACGGGGCCTTTGTTGCCATCGAAATTGCGACGCGGTCCGCGGTCTTCTAGTGGGCGAGCTTCGTTTACACGAATAGTACGTCCACCGAGATCGGTTTCGTTCATTGCGGCTTCAGCTGCTTTGCCTTCATCGTCGTTTTCGAACTCGACGAAGCCAAAACCTTTACTGCGGCCTGTTTCGCGGTCCATGATAACCTTTGCGCTAGCAACGGTACCATGTGCAGCAAATGCTGCTGCCAACTCTTCATCAGTAGTTGAGAAGGGGAGGCCACCTACATATAACTTGTACATATGTCTATAGTTTCCTTTGTTTGTAAATAAGACAATCGACCAGGAGCTTGCTTATTCTAACTAGGTTCATAGCGGCCTCAAGTTACTTATAAACAAAGAAAACTGTTAACGACAGAACCAAGAACAATTAAGATCTTGCAAATGAAGTTAAACACATATATGATAGATTAGTCAACCACTAACACTATAGAAACTATTGACAAAACCATAGAATTATGTATAATAGTATTTGTTAGTCGACTAAAACAAACACATTCAAAAATCAAAAATACAGAAGGGACAGTTGCGTATCATGACAGCAGCCGATATTGGCTATGAGCTGCTTGAAACCACAGACAAAGTTTTCGTGCGAATTGATAAAGCTATTTTAAGTCTGTAGATTCAAGTTCTCCACAACCAAAAACAAAAACACCAAAATACCCAGGGCGCCCTGGGTATTTTTTTATGCATGGTTGTTTCCTTGAGTTGCTCTATTTTGCGTGCTATAGCTCCGTTTCATTAACTTTTCATGAACTGGAACTATAGTACTGAAAATAGACACCAAAATGACTGGTCTAAAGGAGCAGATTAGTTGAGTCTATCAAGTAAATGTGAAACCGCGTATAATATATAGACTATGAGTGAACGGAAGACTGACGATATTTACCGAAAAATCATGCTATTGATGATGCGATCAAAGCGGCATTTGGCGCGGATTATGGAAGAATACGAAATGACGGTGGCGCAAGGCATGATGTTGCTGCTGTTTGAGCCAGGCAAGGGGAGTTCAATGCAGAAACTTTCGTGCATGATGGGGTGCGATGCCTCAAATACTACTGGTCTTGTTGATCGGCTTGATAGTCAGGGCATGATTACGCAAACAATCGATCCCCAGGATAGGCGGGTGAAACTTATTGAACTAAACGCCAAGGGGCTAGAGCGCCGCGAACTGCTGTTGCAGCAGTTAAAAAACGCCGAAGTTGCTGATCTTCAAAAACTATCTGTCGAGGAACAAGCTACTTTGGGCCATCTCATCGGTAAATTAACTGCCAAGCCGCAAAAAGGATAACAAGTGCCACATATACACACTAAGCCGGGGCAGCATGACACCACGGTGAGTGGATTTATTGTGCGCACTGACTTAAAAGAGCCGAAGTTACTGCTTCACAAGCATAAAAAGCTGGGCAGATACATTCAGTTTGGTGGTCATGTGGAGCTGCACGAAACTCCGTGGCAGGCACTCATTCATGAGCTGCGTGAGGAGTCGGGCTATGCGGTATCACAATTATCATTACTGCAGCCAAATCAGCGAATCAGTTCGTTAACGGGGGTAAAATTGCATCCGGTAGCGGTATATCATCTTACACATAAGTTTGATGAGAAGCATTTTCACACGGATTTAGGTTATGCTTTTGTGGCCAAAGGTGAGCCAGAGGCAGCAATTGCTGATAATGAATCAAATGAAGTCATAATGGTTACCCGGAATGAGCTGGTTAATCTGCCAGCCGATCTAACATTTGAATCAGTTCGATAGGCCTGGCTATTTATCTTTGATGTTTGCCTTAATGAATGGGTGACCGCAGATCTTGATAGTTTTGCATAAGCGCTTGCGGTTCATCTATACTAGAACGATATAAATGATAGAACTACTTCTTATTGGGGCAGCACTGTTACTGGTCATGGCATGCGGTGTCTTTGTAGCGGCTGAATTTGCCTTTGTAACGGTTGATCGGTCGCGCATTGAACGATTGGTGCAGAACGGGGATAAAGGGGCTGTGGGCGTGCTGGCGGCGCTCAGAACGCTCTCTACCCAGTTATCCGGTGCCCAAGTAGGGATTACGATTACCAATTTGGCAATTGGTTTATTAGCTGAGCCTTCGGTTGCCAGTTTACTGCGTGGGCCGCTGGCGGGTCTTGGGCTGTCGGGAACAGCAATCACTACTGTTGCGATTGTTGTTGCTATAACACTGGCGACTATTGTGACCATGATTTTTGGAGAATTAGTCCCTAAAAATCTGGCGATTGCCAGGCCAATTGCTACTGCTAAGTCGGTGCAGGCTGCAATGCGTGCATTTAGTAGCCTGGTGCGGGTTCCGATTATTGTCATGAACGGCACCGCCAATCTGATACTGCGTAGACTAGGGATTACCCCGCGCGAGGAGCTAGCCTCGGCACGATCTGTAGAAGAGCTGTTGTCGGTGGTTAAACACTCTGCTAAGCGGGGCACACTCACCCAAGACACAGCTTTGTTAGTTGAGCGTTCACTCGAATTTAACGAACAACATACCTCTGATGTAATGACACCACGCGTCAAACTTGAAACAGTTGATGCCAGCCGACCAGTTACTGATGTAATTGAAGCCGTAAAACGCTCAGGTTATTCTCGTTTTCCGGTCATTGATAAAGAAATAGATAATGTCGTTGGCATGGTTACGGTGCATGATTCGG
>CAZIMF010000071.1:0-3675 GCA_964540445.1 uncultured Candidatus Saccharibacteria bacterium | reverse complement strand
GCGAAGCCTGCTCTGGTTAATCTTATCCCTCAACAAATGGGCGGTCGGGCTGACTTGTCTCGCCGAAACATAAATATCCGATAATTTCATGCCTAAAATAGCAGTTGAAGTACCCAATATCGGTACTGTTTTTATAACCAAAAAGCGCGGCCAACGAACTATGCGTCTTCGCGTTGATGCCAAAGGTCAGATACAGGTATCTATGCCTTGGTTTGCAGCACGCAGTCAAGCAATCAATTTTATCTCTACAAAAACTGATTGGATACGTGAGCAGCAAGCACACACACAATTTAAGCCGTATAGCGGTATGCTGTTTGGCAAAACTCTACAATTGATTATTAAAGAAAACAGTAACCGGATACGGGTAGAACATAACGGGAAGCAATTGGTGGTGCATTTTCCTGACCGCTACAATCCTGCAAGCAAAACTGATGTTAGTAAAATTGAAAAAGCAATCATGGGGGCACTTCGAACCGAGTCTGAGAAAATATTATTACCGCGCCTCAAAGAGCTTGCCGCAATGTACGACTTTTCATTTGCCAGCTCAAGCATAAAACGAGTAGTAGGCAGGTGGGGAAGCTGCGACTCCCAAAAACATATAACACTTAGCATATTTTTGATTCAATTGCCCATAGAACTGATTGACTATGTGATACTGCACGAACTCACTCATACCATTCACATGAATCACAGCCCAGCTTTTTGGGCGCGTTTGGAGCAGGACTGCCCCGATTACAAAGAATTACGCAAGAATATGCGCGGATTGCGCCCTAAAATTTATGACGCCAAAACGTTTATGGCATAATAGACAGCAACATGCCTGCTAATACCATTAAAAAGATACAGTCTGCGGTACCTGATGATGCCTCAGCTAAGCTTGAGCGTGAGCGTCTTGTCAGTTTAATTAATAGTATGGCCGATGGTGTTATTGCTACTGATGAGCATGGAACTATTGTTCTTTATAATGGAGCTGCCTTAAACGTTTTAGACGTAAACGTTAATCTCGACAAAAAACGAATTGATGATTTTGCTAAAATACTTGATAAAAATAACAAGCCAGTCGATCTTTCGAAACTGATAAGTTCAACAAAAACTCAGCAAGTGTCCCGAGATTATAAGATTGCATACCCAGACAGTAGTGTGAGCAACCTCTACCTTAGCATTGCACCAGTTAAATTAGGCTACGGTAAAAAGGGTAACAAAGGCTTTGTCTTACTTATGCGCGATATTACCCGTGAAAAATCACTTGAAGAAGAGCGAGACGAATTTATTAGTGTCATCAGCCATGAACTTCGAACGCCGATAGCAATTGCCGAAGGAAACATCGGGAACGCCCAATATTTTGCAACTAAGTCAAAAGAGAACGTGACAGTGCAAAAAGCGCTAGAAGAAGCTCATGAACAAATCTTATTCCTAGCCGGTATGATTAATGACCTTGCAACGCTATCCCGCGCTGAACGAGGCCAACTTAACCTTGAAATTGAGCCTATTAACGCTCATGACCTTATTAATGAACTGTCGAAAGAATATACCCCTCAAGCCAAAAAGAAAGGGCTTAGTCTAAGTACGCATATTAGCGACGAGCTTGAGCTTGTTTCAACAAGTAAACTGTACGTCCGTGAAATTCTGCAGAACTTTATTACCAATGCAATTAAATATACCGAGACCGGATCGATTACTATTAGTGCTAAAAAACACAAGCACGGTGCATTGTTCGAAATTAGCGATACCGGCATCGGTATTAGCAAGATTGATCAGCAGAAGGTGTTTGATAAGTTTTTCCGTAGCGAAGATTATCGGACACGGGCCAACAGCGGAACCGGTTTAGGACTATATGTAACCATGAAGTTAGTTCGCTTAATTCAGGCTAGTGTTGAAGTCGCCAGTGAGCTAAACAAAGGTTCGACATTCACGGTCTACGTTCCGAGTTTAAAATAGTCTATTTTGTACTTTTAAACTATGGCATTGACAGATTGAGCAAAAAGAAATACTATTGACTTTAGACGACCTACTCTACGTATACCAGGGTAGGTTTATTTAATTCTCCCGGAAACCGGAGTTGGAGACTAACGAAGTGGCAAAGGCTAGTAAAAAAGCGAGCGATTCCAAAAAACCCAAAAAAATTACGACTGAAAAAGCTGAAGCTGTAAAAGGCAGGCGCCAGCAAACAGTACGTGAACGGTCACAGAGTGGGGAGCGTGGAGCACGACGACGGATTCGTAACACAGCTGGCAAGCTTTCCTCACCTATCAAACGAGTTCGACTGACCGGAAAGCGGGAGTATCACTTGCCCCTACCCGACAACCGGGCTGGTACCATCCTAAAGAAGCGTGTCCATTTGGTACCTAAGTTTTTGCAATTGTCCTGGCAGGAAATTCGCTTAGTGACCTGGCCAAGCGCAAGTGAAACATTCCGTCTTACTCTTGCAGTCTTCATTTTTGCTGTTATTTTTGCAATTATTGTTGGTGCGCTTGATTTTGGACTAGATAAATTATTCAGAGAGGTAATTATAAAACGATGACAAAACGATACGATTCAGAGAAGCATTGGTATGCAATTCATACCTACAGCGGTTACGAAGAGAAAGTTGCCGAGAGTATTCGCCAGCGTTCAGCTAGCCTAGAAATGGGCGATAAAATCTTTGAAGTGCTCGTACCAAAAGAAAAAATGATCGAAATTAAAAACGGCAAACGAAAAGTTGTCGAAAAACGTATTTTCCAGGGGTATGTTTTAGTACAAATGAAACTCAGCGAAGATGCTTGGTATATTGTTCGGAATACGCCGTCTGTAACTGGCTTTGTTGGCACGGGCATTGACCCATCACCAATCAGCGACGACGAAATGGAAAAGATCAACAAGCGAATGGGCCTTGACCAGCCAAAACACAAAATTGACTTCAAAATTGGCGAAGTTGTTAACATTACCGACGGTCCGTTTAAAGGTTTCGATGGCTCGATCAGCGAAATTGACTCAACCAAGGGTAAACTCAAAGTACTTGTTAGTATGTTTGGCCGCGAAACTCCCGTGGAACTTGATTCACTTCAAGTAAAACGCGTTTAGCCTATTGTTTTTGGAAAGCTAATTATGGAACGTATGTCAGACCCAAACGTCGAAGCAGCTGATTTTTATCGTCTAATGTTAAGAGAGAATTACCATTACGCAACTATTTTAGACGGTTACACTCGGTCTGCTCAATTAAAGGAAGCCCGTCAAGAACAGCGCGAACACGTTGTTGAACTAATAGATTGCCAGATAAGAGCACTAAAAGACGCTCGGGCTTTTATGCGTGCCGGTCTATCCGTACTACCTGTTGATGCTGATGAAGATACGACTGGACAAAAGTAAGTTACTTGTTGTAAAATATGTAGGTTACGCACTTCTGTCTTTTAGTATTATTAAAAAGAAAGGGAAGGAGAGCGGTTGAGGGTCATTTACCTGACGACTCCCGTTCGAACTAACTTATGGCAGACGCAAAAAAAGTTAAAGCAAATTTAAAGATGCGCATACCGGCTGGCAAAGCCAGTGCAGCACCCCCAGTTGGTAGCACATTAGGCCAGCATGGTGTTAACATGATGGATTTTATTAATCCATTTAATGAGGCAACACGTGAGCTTAGAGGCATAGTTACCGCCCATATTACTATTTATGAAGATCGTTCGAAGGATTTTCGAGTTG
>CAZIMF010000070.1:0-3691 GCA_964540445.1 uncultured Candidatus Saccharibacteria bacterium | reverse complement strand
ACCCTTGCGAGAAGATCGTGATCGATCTTTGCGACTCTGTCTAAAATTTCAGCATCCATTACTGTATCTTAACTCGTCCCACCACTTTTAAATAGGCGCCATAACTCGGTTGGAGTTTTTTTGACGCCATTTTGGCGGGCGGCTTGTACAGCGAGCTTGCCAACGAGCCAGACTCCGATGAAACCTATCAAAATTTGAATTGTCCAAACGCTTAATCGAAAATGCGTAGAAGCTTCTTCGGTTTGCAACTTACCATTGTTATGAGCAACCCACAAAGAAAGTTGGGCGATGGGCAACCAGGAAATTATGATAAGTAATACACCAACTCGTAAGCGCAGCATAGCTTAAGTGTACTTCAACTCACGCCCATTCGACCATTTTGACTTATCTGTCGTCGTAACATACTTTCTCTAATTAAATGCAGCGTGGTATGCTAACTTTAGTACCTAAATAATTAAAAAAGAAGGATATTATGAACAGTAAGGCACTAGCATATAACGGTAATGCCGGCGGTTTTTTCGTGGCGTTTTTGGTGGTTATGTTAACTGCCTATATTCCAGTTTTTGGCTGGCCAATTGGTTTGAACTTCATGTCTGGTTGGATTATGGACAACCTAGAAGTAAATGGTAATAAGGTCAAATATAGCGCCGGCTATGGTGAATCATTGGTATTTATACTGGTCAATGTACTGCTAGTGATAGTTACGCTAGGTATTTATACGTTCTGGTTTTATCCAAAAATGTATAGATATATTGTGGATCACACCAGCTATGTTGGCGCAACAGCGGTAGAGGCTCAGGCAATGCCGGCTCCTCAAGCAGTAGACACGCCAGTAGCACCAGCTGCACCGTCAGCTCCTTCAGCCCCGACTCAACTACAGTAAATTACTGTAATCAATGAAAGCATTAACGTACGCCGAAGAAGATCTCGGGCTCCATATTTTTATCTCGATTATGGTGCTGATTCGAGATTTCGAGGATGCATTCTCCAGAGCTTACGCCGAACCGGCTGAGCGTGAAGTCGTGCTCTCGATTCAGCTCATATCGCTTCTATTTAACTGGGTAATAGCAAAGGTTGCCAAGAAGCACGGGGAGGCTTACGCCCATGAACTGGCGGATAAGCTGGAAGCTTTTCTGATCACTAAAATAAAGTCGGATTTAGCTATAAGCGCACCTGATCTAGATTTGGCTGTGGAGATCCGGGCAGAGTGGGCAAGTATTGCGGACAAGCTAGAGCTATATCATGGCAACAAAACATTCCTATTTCAGGATATGACGAACACAATCATGGCGATAACCGATGATATAAGCCCGCAATTTGAGGCTTACGCCTTGGAGCGAGTCACCCGCCTGCTAACCAAATCAGTAAACTTTGACGAACTAGTCGCCAAGCTTATCGCGTAACATGATCTTTTTGAGTTTGTCGCCAAATTTGCTCATTAAGTAGTCAAACTGCGAATGAAGTGGCTGCGGTAATGCGTCCAAGCTAAACCAGCCGGAATCATCGACCATTTCTGGTTCGTTTATTTTTACTTTTGTTGGATCGATCTTAACTGCAAAACACATGGCTAGCCAGTGGGATAACAAACCGTCCGGTGACTCGCGAAAGGCGTCAAAGTAACCCATAAATTCATAGTCGATCGGCTCGACATTATATTCCTCTTTAAGCTCGCGCAACATATTTTGCTCGATCGGTTGTCCATGTTTAAGGCCACCTCCACCCGGGTCCCACCTGCCATGTTCGTCCCGAGTATTTTTACTCCGCTTGTTTAAAAATAAATTGCCTTTGCCGTCGTGACAGAAAAACACGGTTGTAATGCCAGTAAAGCTGATCCCTTTATGTTTGCGCAGTTCTTCGGCCGTTAGTTTTACAAATTTCATATACCAATGATAACAAAATTAGCTATGGTACACCCGAGAGGATTTGAACCTCTGACCTTTGGTACCGGAAACCAACGCTCTATCCAGCTGAGCTACGGGTGCGTATTTGAGTTATTTTAGCAATAAACAACCACGGGTACTAAATCATACAAAAAGACCAGGTGGGGGGAGCCTGGTCTTTTTGTTACGAGATTGGGGGAAAACTAGGTAAAGTTACGATTTTCTTCGCTTAATATTTGGCGCACAGTGCGTCGTTCACGCAGATGTTGCTTTATATCGTCAATGGCATGCATAGATATTACCTCCTTCATGCAATTACTAGTATGACAGGGGTCAAATATCTGTCTGTGAATAATCTAATCTTTGGCTTTGTGAACGCCTTTTTTACCGACAACCATGGGATGTTGATTATCCCAGTCGATTTGCGCCAACGCTTGGTGAACTAGCGTAAAGGTGATGAGGGCCATTGGGACTTCAATGAGCATGGCAAAAACTAAAGCTTGGACTTGTTGAATGCCCGGACGTGCGGTCATGACATCGAACCAGGCATCTACTATCAAAATGGTAGCCAGGGAACTGGCAACCGGTGCCAGGCGGGCGCTACGGCGATAAGCGAGAATGGCCGTCAGCACAATCAACAGCAAAATGCCAAGGTCGAAACCCACCCAAGCTTTATCCCAGTTACCGGCAATCTCCCTACTGGGCAGACTTTGCGATAAGTACACAATCCAAGGCATCAAAACGAGAGCCGACAGAGAATACAGCGCGATTAACCAGGTTGAATAATGAACGTTACGCTTTGGCATACTCATACTTTAACAGATGCAAAATTAGTCAGGCAATTACCAATTTATATATTTGTGTTCTAAGTTATAGCGTTCAGCCAGGGCTTCAATATTATTTATAACAATGCGGTGATTGTCATTCTTGACCAGTTTCTGCTGCACGAGTTTTTCCATTTCCCGACTGACACTTTCGCGCGCCAGATTGATCGATGCGGCCACCATTTCATGGGTAACTGGCGCATTAATAGTAACCGACTTACCCTGCTGACTGCCAAACCTTTGCGCCAAGAATAATAATCGATAAGCAACCCGGTCGCCCGCTTTCTTAAATTCCAGATTTTCTACGCGGTACGAGTATGTTAAAAACTGTTGAGCTACTTGCTGGGCAAAGGCATGACTGAGCGCAATGCTGGAAACCATGAACTCATTAAAAGTGTCCCGCGATAATCGCCAAATGGTGGTAGACGCAATTGCCTGATAGAACAAGTTATCGGGCTCCAGGCCCAAGTACGCCCATGTGACCGGAAATAGCTCGCCCTTTCCCAGGATTTCGCGCACAAATTCTTCACCCGTATCACTGATGGTTATAATTTTGATAAATCCAGCGTCGATATAATAAATACCATCCGGTTTATCATCATTTCCCATTAATATATCGCCTTTGGCGAAAGTAAGCGGCTGCCCCTTTAAAAATAGCTCGCGAATGAGTGTGCTTTGTTTGTAGTGGGGCATGAGGAACCTACTTTCATAACAATGCTTTATATTTATTGTAAACCTTATGTTGAAATAAACAGTAATAATTATTACAGAATATAAAGCATCGGTTCGGTGATCGCTGTCACGGTAAGCATTAGGCAGTGACTTTTATACTGCACGAGTCAGTTAAGAAAGAGGGGAGGCAGCATGAGCAATTTAGTCGTTTTGGCGTTTGATAGCGAAGACGGCGCTAGCCAAACACTCCATGAAGTGGAGAACTTACAAAAACGTGACCTCATAAAAGTAGAAGACGCAGGCACAGCAGTGCGG
>CAZIMF010000069.1:0-3877 GCA_964540445.1 uncultured Candidatus Saccharibacteria bacterium | reverse complement strand
GGCTCGTTCATATAATGTCCGCAAAATTCTTTTCAGTTTTCTTGAAATACCAAATACCAATAGCCATACCAATCGTGGCGGTGATTAATGATAGGAGATTCCCAGCCCAATTTATGGGACTACCGAAAAAACCTGCTCGAATTGTGCTTATGGCACCTGCTGCCGGGTTCAAATAAATGAAAATCTGGAATTTATGCGGGATGTAGCTGAGTGGATAAATAACAGGGGTTACAAACATCATAATCTGGGTGATAAAGGGCAGGGCGGAGCGGACATCGCGGTAGCGGACATTTAAGGCGGCAAAAAAGATACCAATACCCAGCGCAGCAAAGACGATTAGGGCTAAAGAGGGAACAAATAACAAAATGCCATAAAATCGCAGAGGAATCCGATAAATGAATAGCATTAAGAAGAAAATAATAGAAGCGAAAAAGAGGTCGACTACGCTTAGCGCAGCAGCGGAAAGCGGTGGGATAAGCCGGGGGAAATAAATTTTGGTAATAACGCCGGCGCTGGCTACTAGGGAATTTGCAACCGTATTTATGGCGCTGGAAAAACAGTTCCAAAACACCAGCCCAAGATAAGCAAAAACGGCGTAAGGAATAGCAGCGTCACCGGATTTAATTCCGGCAACACGGTTAAAGAAGAGCGTAAAAACACCAGTAGCCAGAAACGGTTGCAGTATGGCCCAGCCGGCACCTAACGCCGTTTGCTTGTAACGGACTTTGATATCGCGCCAAGCAAAAAAATAAAAAAGCTCGCGGTACAGCCATAACTCACGCAGGTTAACACTGACGCGTTTGTCAGCTTTGATGACAATATCATTACTCAAACTACGCATTTTGCTCCAGATACCAATCGATGGTTCGCTTCAGGCCGGTTTTTAAATCTATCGTGTGTTTCCAGCCCAGAGCGTTAATTTTATCAACACTAAGTAGCTTGCGCATAGTACCATCCGGCTTGGTCGGGTCAAAGGCAATTTGGCCCCCAAAGCCGACGGCGTCTTTGATCATATGGGCCAACTCGTTAATAGTGACATCACTGCCAGTTCCGATATTGATATGTGTATTCTTTACTTCTTTGCCGTGTGCCAAATCCAAGAAGTTAACCTTGTTCATGACAAACACACAGGCCTCCGCCATATCGTCAACGTGCAGAAATTCCCGGTAAGGTTTACCGCTGCCCCAGACTTTCAAGGTCACCGTGTCGCCGTCTCGGACAATACCGTATTTTGCGAGCTGCTCTAGGATTTGCGCTTCAGATTCGTTTTTGATGCCTAAGTTATCAGCGATTGTCTGGAAGTTCTTTTCTTCCAGCAACTTACATAGGTAGTTTTTACGGATAAGCGCTGGCATAACGTGCGATTTTTCCAAGTCAAAGTTATCGTTGTAGCCGTAAAGGTTAGTCGGCATTACTGATAAGAAGTTTGTTTTATATTGCAGGTTAAAACCTTCGATTAGTTTGATACCGGCAATCTTGGCAATAGCGTAGGGTTCGTTAGTGTATTCCAGTTCGCTGGTTAACAGACTATCTTCCGTCAGCGGCTGCGGAGCTTCCTTTGGGTAAATGCAGCTACTGCCTAAAAACAATAATTTTTTTACGCCGTGTTTGTAGCTAGAGCCGATGACATTGTTCTGAATTTGCAAATTTTCAAAGATAAAGTCAGCGCGGTAGATATTATTGGCGTAAATGCCACCCACTTTAGCGGCAGCCAAAAAGACATGATCCGGTTTGTTTTGGGCAAAGAACTCGTCCGTCGCTTTTTGGTCACGCAAATCAAGTTCGTCAGACGTCTTGGCGACAAAGTTACTGAAGCCCTGAGCAGTCAGGAAGCGCTGGATGGCACTACCGACGAGCCCGGTATGTCCGGCAATATAAATCTTGTCGTTTTTATCCATAAATCGTACTAAAAGTATATCACGAACAGAGGTGTGCACAGCTTATAATCAGAAAATTGCTTAGTACTCCTCAGCTTAGTCACGCCCTGTTCGCAGAAATAAAAGACTGCTAAGCACAAAGAAAACAGTCACCTAACTTCGCCTCCATGGTGTTATATTGCATAGTATGTTCACGGCGCTAAGAAACCTCAATAAAGATGGCAAAATATTACTGGCTTTATTCACTGTGCTTATCGGAGCGGTTATTATTGCGGGTTTTACCTACAAACTAAGTAAGACTACTGTACAGCCGCAAAACACGGTTCAGAGAACTACTATTGCTCAGGGTAATGATGACGATACTTCCAACGACCCTGGCTTATCTACAGCTCCCGAAGCTTCTCAAAACCAAACTATTGCCTCGACTGTGAACGCGCAATGTCACATACATAACATGCTACCCGACGTAACTTGTACTCCCGGGGCAGCAGACCCCAGAGTTACCCAGGATAATATTCATCAGACAATATGTGTGTCAGGCTATACGAAAACCGTTAGACCATCATCGAGCTACACGACTTCACTGAAAATCCAGCAGATCAAGGAGTACGGCTATTCCGATACCAATAAGTCTGATTATGAAGAGGACCACTTGATAAGTCTTGAATTAGGTGGAGCGCCATCTGATATTAAGAACCTATGGCCAGAGCCAGGGGCAAGTCCAAATCCAAAAGACACGATTGAGAACAAGCTGCATTCGCTTGTTTGTAGTGGAACTATCCAGCTTGCTGAGGCACAGCGACGCATTTCTACTGACTGGACAACAGCATTAATAGGCTATTAAACGATCAAGAGCAAAGCTAAAGCGATTGGATTTTTTAATACATTGTTAGCTTAAGTAAGTTTGATGGAAGAGAAGAACGTGGTGAAATCCGTATAGTATTTTACACTGTCGGAAACCAGGCTTTGGCAGTAGGCCGTTACTTGAACTGGCTTGGCTTTACCAAGGGCGATAATTTCTACGCGCGCCATTTTTGCGGAGCCGTCGGTAAAGCTGAGCTGAAGCAACACGCCTTGTCCATTGCCGAACTGTGCCCACTTGGCAGCAGCAGCTGGATTATCCAGCGTGACGTCTGGGTGAACGCTTTTAACTTCATTCACGATACCGTCGCGCAACTGTTCGGCCGTAATGGTTCCGGAACTGTTTAGCTTGGTTTGGGTCAGAATACAAGAAGTGTTGGCATCATTGGCTGGGCGGAAACCATAACTAAAGCTGGGATTTAGCGCGGTAAGTTCGTCCCGCGGGATAGGGTCAAAGCTCTTGCTCATATTGAAGGTCAGGCCAATCGAACTGTCTGAGATGGTATTTAAGTTGCTTTGCTGGGGACTGGCTTGTTTCTGTGGCTGCGAGTGTGAGTGATAAATGGCCGCGGCTACTATGGCGACCACCAATGCTACCAATAGCCGCATACCAATATATATCTTCCGGTTTCTCGTCATAGCTGTAGCAACTATAAAAGCCCCCTCTGTAAAAGTAAACAAGACTCAAGGGTTGTTGCTACGCGTATTCTATTGGCTAATTTACTTGGCGGTCCAGGTATTGGTTGCGGTGCACAAATACAGGCTGGTGTTGGTGCCGCCACTGGCATTCAGGTAGAGCGAGCCAAGCGGCAGGTTGGGTTTACCGGCACCGATATTACAATTGCTGGCGGAAGCACCGGAACTGGAGGGGGCACCGGTTCCACTAAGGATGGCTACACCATTTGCCAATCGAATATCGGCAGCACTAAATGAGACGGCTGGGTAGCTACCATGGCCCTGGCTATCAACAGCTGATTGGCGGAGGTCCAGCCCATAAGCAAAACCACTGCCGACGTTGGAGTTGAGCATCATGACGCCGAAGGCAGCATTGGCAGTTGTGACCCCGGTGTTACCATCGAGTTCTGCCAGGACGGCGGCGTTAGCTGTTGTCGTGGCATCGCCTATCATTCCAATGACAC
>CAZIMF010000068.1:0-3961 GCA_964540445.1 uncultured Candidatus Saccharibacteria bacterium | reverse complement strand
CATGCCTCCCTGTCACGGAGGAGATCGCCGGTTCGAATCCGGTCGGGCCCGCCAGTAGAATTTAATAAGCCGCTCGTCAGAGTGGTTTTTTAATTCTACTCACATCGGCTTGAGCGGATACGAACCGCAAACTTGCGGTTCGGTGGAGCGAGGGCGCGCACAGGAACGCGAAGCATTCCGGGCACGCCGCAGCGAAAAAGCACGAAGTGCGCTATCTGGTCGGGCCCGCCAAATGTATTGACATAAGCACTTTATTATGCTAATATGTTCTATAAGCTCCGTAAAAAATAAACAAGGATAAAATAAAATGTCCAATCAAGGTCGCGACCCATCAGTAAGAAGTTCTGCCGGAGGAGATCCTGAGACTCCTGGCGCCGACTCATTAGCGGAAAGCCGGGGTATCGCTCGAGGGCTTGGCGAAAGTGTCATGACGGGTGCACACCTAAGAGAGGTTACCGACGCCGAGAGTGCCAATGTCAGTCCTATAGCTACGGTAGAGGACGTGCATGCTTATCTTGATCGTTCTTTGCCCCCTGACATGGCTGAAGTGGACGTTAATGGCGCAGCGACCAGGCTCTTAAATGTTCTAATTCTCATGACAAATAGACAGCCTGGCTACCTCGCTCGGGGTCAACGACCTGAACCGGGTCGTCCTATAGTTGTGCCAATATCTACAGAGGGTCCAATGCTAAAAGTAATTCCGACGATTGATAACAGAGCAAAGCGGAACCCAAATGATACAATCACTACTGCCCAGTTCGAACGCGATTACTATATTGATATGGCTGAACTTGCAGCTCAGCTCGCTGACCGGGGACATACCGAAGCCTACCCAAACGTGGGGCAGGCACAGCGCACAAGACTAAATGGCTTTTTGGCTGATTATACACTTAATAATCCACCATCTGTACCCCCGCTCACCTAAGTCTAGAACTTTGGCGGAATAGGTACTGTGTCGCCATCATGTATTGAAGAAAAATGGTTCCAGACATCCAATATTACAGCCCGCCAGTTTTAGAAAAGAAGAAGCCGCCGAAAGGTGGTTTTTTGTTATCATGAAGTTATGTCGCTAACAAACTGGTCAATGCGTGAAGCAACTCAACTCGATATACCTGCCGTAGCAGAGCTGATACTGGCGCATGGGCCGAATGACTGGAACTATTTGCCAGAGGACGAAGTTCATAGCCACGTTGACGGACTTGGCGATGGCACCACTCATGCCGTGATCGCCGAAACAGATGGTGAGCTAATTGGCGTCGTCACATATGAAATTGGCCAACATTATCCCCAGTACCAGCCGAGCGGAAGAGAGCACACTCCGCATGGCTACATTGCCGAAGCAGCCTTACATCGGAATTACGTCGGCATGAGCATCGGCACGGTTTTGTGTGGCCAGGCAATCCAGCTAATGGTTACTAATCATGGCGTTAAAGAAGTTTATGCAATGCGCCATGCCGACAACGCACCATCTGGTAGCATGATGAGCAAGAACAGTATGGAAACTATTGATGAGTTCGATGATCCGGATAGGCGCCCCACTGGGTCAAGACGAACGGTAGTTACAAGATTCATAGCTCCAGACTAGTTCAGCCATTGCCCACTACCTTGACTAAATGCTATTTTTATGGTAGTATTTTTATATGTCAGCTCAGATAAATCAAGCAAAAATGGAAATGCCTGACCAGTCAGCTGAAGCTCTCCGAGCCCTACCTATTGAAGTTACATGGACCGATCAAGCAGATCAAGGCCAGTTGTTCGGTGGGCGCATAAAAAAAGTCTACGGAGAATTTTTTTCTATCAATCTTGAGGGGCAGTCCTCGGATGATTTAGAAAATTATAATCAATATGTTGAACCAGACGATGAATACTTACAGGTTCCGGCGACTTTTGGGGGAGAAATTAAGTATGACGATGATGGTAAAAAGTTTTTAGACGCTGGAACGATAACTGTTGAAAATAATTTTCGACGTAATCGGCTTGGTGAACGCTTATCAAAGGCCATGGCATGTGTGGCAGCCGAAACTGAATGTAAGCGCATTGAAATATCATTCTCTCATCCGGCAGCTTTAAAGATATTCAGAAATATTTATGGTGATGATCGTATACATTATTTACCTAAATACGAATTTGGAGAGGAGATACCGATAAATACACCTGATGAGGCGACGGACGCTATTGTACGTGAAAGACAAAGCGTAATAGCGCACGGCGTCCACCAGCCAACCAGTAGTGGAGTTTTAACACATCAGCCCAAAACAGACGAAGAGATATTGCCTGGTGCTGTGGATGGGGTTAGCGCCTGGATTGATGTAGAAGGTTTTGATACTTCCGGTCTAGAACAACCCCGTAACCCTTCTTACTCCAAACAAGTAGCTGGCACTTTTCTTAAAAGTGGCGAAGATTTTGGCAAAGCAAAAGCTACCGCTGCAGAATTAGGTGCCTTGCGGGCGTTATATCTAGAACTAGGCAGCGACAGAGACGCTACTCTTGAATCAATTCGCGAAGATGGCTACCCTCATCCTGAGCAAATAACTCCTGAAATGGTGGCGTTAACAGGCGTTGCCCATGCCTGCGGTGTTACTATCCCCTTGGCAGAATCTCGCGGTATTAAAGGTAAAGACTCGACATATGAATCTTATACGACTAAAAACCGTTTTGATCGTTTCACTGCTTTACATATACCTAAATCTTTAAAGGATGTCTGGGAAGCAAGTGTTAAGCGCGATCCTAATGCTAGTCCAGACGTCGTCTACCCAGAGGGGGTGGATAACGACCTTATTCATGGTATTAACGCACCCCATCGGTTCTTCCCTGCTCAAACGATGCGGCACTTAGAATTTGCTCGGCTATACAAGCTTGACTCAGACACCGAAAAAGCTATGGGTATTAATGAGTTAAGAGATCTTGATAAGTGCGCGGTTGATTGGGAAGACTTGGTACCTGTTATTGAATCGGCAACAGACGTCACTCAACTAGCCGGAGATTTAGGCGCAACAATCGCTTTAAGACTACTGGATAACGGTTTGTCGCAAGAACAAGTAACAGGAATACTGAGAAAAGGCTTTAGCGTAGAGGGCATCAAAAAAGAACATGGAAATGTTTCGGAAGCAGATCAAGTATTTAACAGCTTGATTTCCGCTCTTAAGGCGCACCCAACAACAATTGGCATTGGCGTGGCTTTGGCAAAATAGCCCCAGACTTTATAAGCTATAGACAAATCGTCAATTTTATGTTAATATTACTGCATGACTCAGCCTCATAAAGTAGCCCCAGCAGAAAGTCGTACACCTCAGCCAGAAATTATTATGCCAGAGCGGCTCCTTGCCGCCTATCAGAGAGAGCTAGCTGGGGAAGAAGTTGATCTAGAACGACATTATATTGAGTCATTGGATCCAGAACGGGTCCGATCTCTCGTACTTAGTAACGGTTTAATTGTTGATGAAGATGGGAACGCGACCGAAGCACTCAAAAAACCTCCTTACATACTTGGTGTCCACACTGAACACCTTGAAGCTGCCCTGTTCATGCACTGCATAGCCCCGGGATGGGACTACAAAGTAGGCACAACTCAGATTGGACCCGATGAGGCATTTATACCAAGAATCGAAGAAATAATTGCAGCGGATGAGACGTTGCGCGAAGATGCTCGCCAACGTTTTGACAGCATGCTTGCTATTACCAATCAACGTATTGTAGTGCCTGGTTTGGCTACCGATGATACATTTAGCACGTTTAGCGCGCCGAGAGGATTGTTGTCAAAATATGAAACTATTGGAGCAGCAATTGAAAATGCAACCCATAAACTTGCCCGGGAAGATCTTTTAGGAGATTTACTAGTGGGTTCAGCCCAAGCGCCAGATCCTACAGTGCTTCAATGGCAATTGAAGAAACTTATAAGCATACGACCGGATAGCCAAAGTATTATTGATCTCAGTAGATTATCTGGAGATGGTGTCACAAC
>CAZIMF010000067.1:2116-4069 GCA_964540445.1 uncultured Candidatus Saccharibacteria bacterium | reverse complement strand
CTTATTTTATTAGCGGCAGCTTTGACTGCGCTGTGTAACCCTCTTTATATATGGTCTGACATTGGTTGGTATTTGTCGTTCTTGGCATTCTTTGGAGTCTTAATTTTAGGACCTTTGGTGCGTAAGCGCTTATCTAGTGCAGAGCCGCATGGCATAATCGGTGAGCTTATAATGGAAACTCTATCGGCGCAGATCATGACTCTGCCGATTGTCTTATATATATTTAATACTTCCAGTTTTATTGCCCTGCCGGCTAACATTTTGGTTGTACCGCTAATACCACTAGCTATGCTACTTAGCTTTGTCGCGGGACTGGCGGGTATGTTTATAGCGCCAGTTGCTGGGTGGTTAGCTTTCCCGGCGCGTTACGTCTTAACTTATTTGCTGGACATGGCCACTATGTTCTCGCGTGTGCCACACATGAAAATATCAGTGACCATCAGCTTATTTGGGATGTTGCTTATGTACGGCTCAATAATCGTTGTGCTGTTCGTGCTCTGGCGCAAAAATTATCAAAGTGATAAAATAACAGATATAACAACCGAGGAAAAGAATGTCTGGGCACAGCAAATGGTCGACAATCAAACGAGCTAAAGGCTTAACCGATGCCAAGCGTGGTGCCGTATTCACACGCATTGGCAACCAAATTGCTGTTGCTGCTCGTGGCGGTACTGACCCTTCGATGAACTCGGCGCTTGCTATGGCGATCGAAAAAGCCAAAGCCGCCAACATGCCGCTTACAAACATTGAGCGAGCTATAAAGCGCGTATCAGATAAAGACGCAGTACAGCTGCACGAGGTTATGTACGAGGGCTATGGCCCAGGAGGCGTGGCAATCTTAGTGGAATGTGCCACAGACAACCTCAACCGGACCTACCCAGAAGTTAAATTCGCCTTTACCAAACACGGTGGCAGCATTGCCGAAAAAGGCGCGGTGGCTTTTCAGTTTACCCGCAGAGGCATCATTCGGGTAAAGGGCACGGGTGATGACTTAATGTTGGCTGCGCTTGACGCAGGAGCTGAGGATGTACAAGAAGCAGGCGAAGAATCTATTATATACACCGACCAAAAAGAACTTGCCAAAGTTCGCGATGCGTTGAAAGCTGCAGGCCTGGAAGTTATCGAAGCCGAATTATCATATGAGCCCACGAATACAATTGAAATTACCGATCAAGATACTGCCGGCAAAATTGAACGCCTAATGGATGTGCTTGATGAACTCCAGGACGTAGTAGCTACCCACACCAACTTCGACATAGTTTAGGGACATGCAACGACTCTGCTATTATTGAGCCGTGAGCAGATTTATACTACTTCTCTTCATTGCGTTAGCTTTCTCGTTGGGGTTTGGAGTTTTTGCGATGCGGCCAACCCAAGAGATTTGTATAACCAACCTAGATTGTGGATTTGATGTTGGTGGGACGGATATTATGGACGTAAAAAGCAGCGGATACCCATTTATATCAAGAAAAACTGAAGTTACACGTAAGTATGAACAACATAGCCTTGATGTTGTAGCCAATACCAGCTCAAAATACTATGTAAACACTATTGTCTTAAACACCTTGTTTTGGTGCGGGGTCACTACAGGTCTATTTATGCTAAAAAGAATCTGGAAAAAAAATGCGAATAATCGGCATTGACCCTGGTACAGGCATACTGGGGTTTGGGATCATTGAAGTTATTAAGGGTAATTTGAAGCTGGTTGATGCTGGTGTTATACGAACACCGGTAAAAGAAGACGATGCTGTGCGACTTATGACCATTTATGAAGAACTAACTGAGATAATTAACGAATACAAGCCGGACGAAATGGCCGTTGAAAAACTATTCTTTGCGCAGAATGTAACGACCGCAATGACTGTGGCCCAGGCCAGAGGAGTGGTATTGCTGACTGGCATGCAGGCAAAACTCAAAATGGCCGAATACACACCGCTTCAGATAAAACAGGCG
>CAZIMF010000067.1:0-2106 GCA_964540445.1 uncultured Candidatus Saccharibacteria bacterium | reverse complement strand
ACAGGCGATTACTGGTTATGGCAAAGCCGAGAAAAAACAAATTCAAGAGATGGTGCGGGTAATCCTGCAACTAAAATCTACACCCAAACCAGATGATGCGGCCGACGCCCTTGCCGTAGCCATTACCCATTCCATGAATATCAGAGTTTAGAAATAAACCATAACAGTTATAATTAAACTAAATGAAAGCAAAACAGGTTAAAAGTACTAAAAAACACAAAGCGTTAAGCATGGCCGTCTCTTTAGTAAGCGTAATATTATTTTTTACTGTTACTTTTTATTCGATTCTATATACTAAACCCGCACACAATGAACCAAGTCCGCCTAATCTTTGTCAAAGCCTTGATTCTGATATAGATATTGTTATGAGCCGTGGTTTAATAACAAAAACTTATGAGAGACGGGAAGGTTCCTGTACTGGGTTCAAGACTACATATTATCCTTTTGGCATATTAGCGAATATGCTCCCCGGCTTGGTGCTTGGTGCCTTAGTTGCCTTTGGGGCTACGCACTATTTGCGCAGAAGTATGCGATAATAGCAAGTACATGATTGCGACTTTAGAGGGTACTATTTCGGAGAAGATTGGCCAGCAGGCCATAGTTTTGATTGGCGGCGTAGGCTATGGCGTACTGACGACTTTAAGTAATCTTGACCGTATTACAACAGGCGAAAAAACCAAATTTTATATTTATGAAAATATTAAAGAAGAAGCCCATGATTTGTTTGGTTTTTTGTTGTTAGATGATAAAAAACTATTTGAGCAGCTGTTGAGTGTAAAAAACGTTGGACCAAAAGTGGCAATGAGCCTACTTGATATTGGCAGCGCCAATGATGTGCGGGCTGCCATAGCTAGCGGCGATGTTAAAAGGCTCCAAACAGCAAAAGGAGTGGGTAAAAGGGCTGCAGAACAGATTGTTGTTGAGCTACGCGATAAAGTTGGGCTTATTGCAACTGATTCGGCAGAAGATATTGTGACCCGTGGGGGGATCGATGCGCAGGATGAAGCGGCGATGGCCCTAGTATCCCTTGGCTATAGTGAACTTGATGCTATGCTGGCGCTAAAGCATGTAGATCCAAGTATTAGTACCGAAGAGCGGGTAAAGCAGGCTTTGAAAGGTTAAAACTAAATGGCGATTGAACGAATTATCCATAATGATGTAACAAATGATGACCCGGCGGAAGTTGAGCTGGAAGTAACGCTGCGGCCTCGTGATTTTGCCAGCTATATTGGCCAAGAACATCTCAAGAAGAACTTAAAACTGGCGATTGATGCCGCTAAAAAACGTAGTGAACCGCTAGACCACATTTTGCTATATGGCCCACCGGGTTTAGGCAAAACCACTATGGCAAGCATAATAGCTAATGAAATGGGCGCTCAGATTCGTATAACCAGCGGCCCGGCTATAGAAAAAGCTGGCGACTTGGCCAGCCTACTAACTAACCTTCAGGACGGCGACATTTTATTTATTGACGAAATTCACCGCCTGCACCGTAGCGTTGAAGAAGTACTATATAGTGCCATGGAAGACTACAAGATAGATATTATGCTCGGTAAGGGTCCGAGCGCCCGCAGCATGCGTCTGGACGTTCCTAAGTTCACATTAATTGGCGCCACTACTCGCACCGGAGCATTGGCTGCGCCGCTTAGGGACCGATTTGGCATGATGCACAGGCATGAGTTCTATACCCCAGATGAAATATCCCGCATCATTATTCGTTCTGCCAGTATACTGAACAATAAAATTGAGCCAGAAGCCGCTGAGCTTTTGTCTACCAGGGCTAGATTAACACCGCGTATTGCCAACAGACTGCTTAAAAGGGTCAGGGATTACGCAGACGTTAATGGCGATGGCATTATCGATATGAAAACGACTCAGCTTGCACTAGAACTGCTGGATATTGATGTGCTTGGTCTAGACCCAGCCGACCGCCAGCTACTTAACCATATGATTGAGAACTACGGTAGTAATCCCGTAGGCCTAAATACCTTGGCTGCGCTAACGGGGGACGAAGCTACTACAATTGCAGACTTTTATGAGCCATATTTAATGCAAATTGGATTAATTGAGCGTACGCCGCGCGGCCGTAAGGCAACGCCTAAAGCC
>CAZIMF010000066.1:0-4498 GCA_964540445.1 uncultured Candidatus Saccharibacteria bacterium | reverse complement strand
TGACGCAGCTGGCAACTGGATCTCTGGACAGTATAAAAAGAGTGAACCTAGTGTATTTGTGGAAGAGTTAGCCTTTAGCTATCTACCAAGCTCAGCCGCAGTTAAGAATGCTAGTTTACAGGTCATTGTGCCCGCTAACAGTGGTATAAACGCTTTCCTCGATAATGTACAGTTATTCAGCTTAAGTGGTTCAGTAGTTGTCACTCCTCCACCTCCAACCAACATGGTGGCTAATGGTACCTTTGACGCTGGTATCTCTGGTGGTTGGACAACCGATAAGCCTGCAGCTATCACTGCCGATGCAGCTAACAACGGTAGCCCAGCTAACCCCGTAAACTCAGTTAAGATGGTAGCTGGAACAACGCAGTCACACTTGTTTTCTCCTAAAGTAACAGTTGACGCAACTAAGACCTACAACCTCAGTACCTACGTAAACATGAAGTCTCGCACCAAAGATGAAATCGGCTTTTACATGGATGAATATGACGCAGCTGGTAACTGGATATCTGGTAAATATGTTACTGGTGCCCGCACCGTTGGAACAAGTACAATCAGCTTCCAGTACAAGCCTACTTCTGCCAATGTTAAGAGTAGTAGCCTACAGATCATTCTGGTAGCTAACTCTGGCATTACAGCCTACATTGACGACGTTCAGTTTATTGTTCTCTAACTAGCAGCTAACAGCTCTACAACGAGCACGCTCAGTAACATTCCAATTGCATATGCTATAACCAAAGCTGGGCTTAATTGTACGGCCAACATGACCAAAGCTATCAGGGCGATAGCTATCCACTGCAGGGGTCTCTTGTAGCGTCCTACCCATGTAGTGAAGCTGTTTTCTTTATGGAATAACGCTTTGTGAAGATGTCCGCCTAGGGCTGCTTGAATCTTGCCGCGAACCGCGTTGGCAACTTTAGATGGTCCGCCTATCCAAGCAACAAAGCTCATAAGCAGGCCGAGTAACAGGATGGTACGGGTTTGCAGCACGAGTGCATGTGTTAGGTGACCACCAACTACACGGGCTGCTTCTTGGTACTCTGGAGCCACGCGGTTCGCGGCAGCGGCCAATACTACCTTAAATGACACTAAACTGATGAACATTAAAACAGCGTACAGTAGGCCTATTTGGATCACTATACGTCGTCGGTTTTTAGCTAACCAAATGGCCGCTGCCGTTAAGCAAATGACCGCTAGCGTGGCAAGTGTTTGATATAGCGCCAGATTAGTCACGATATTGTGGGCCACTGGCAGCCAGATGGAATTAACAACAGTGATAGAACCGACTTTATCGGGCAACGTACGATTAGCCAGGAAGCCGAGTTTTGTATCGCTCAGACGGTTACTGAGCTGTTTGTAGATATCAGAAAGGTCAATAGTGCCATCACCTTTGTAGTTTTTAACAAACTGCAACACACGGTCATGGGCACCCACTTGGGCTTTGTTCCAAGTATCTTGAAAAGAAGGGTTTTGCAGCACTTTTAACAGGGTAGTTTGGGTAATACTCTGAATTTGCGGAGCCACAATAGGGGCTAAGAACTTAGCCTGATCTGGTAGCGAGTCAGTTAGTTTTTGTTCAACATCCACATTGGCATAAATTTGTTTGGTAGTGTAGCTGGCTACGGCTGTTTGAACAGCTGGTTCTTTAATGAGTGGCTCAACAATGGCAGCGTAGTGATCATTATTAACGACTGAATTGCCTGTCCAGAATAAAATGTTCCCAGTTACTAACATTGCTCCTGCCAAGCTGACACAAACCACAATAGAGAGCTTTTGCCACAATCGTCGAGATGAGCTTTTTTGACCGGTTTTAGTTTGTTGTAAGGCTTTATTTTGAGCGCGCAGCTTACGGTTCTCAGCTTTGAGACTTTTTACATCATCTTTAGACTTAACTGCTGTTCGGGCCATAACTTACTCCAATTTACCTAAACCATACCACTACATCGGAGGATATGCAAAGATATGATGTCGTCTAGTCTTTTGCGGACTTGTTGTTGGCAGCCAAGTAGACTTGAATAGTAGAGATAATAAGAATCATGATAATTGGGCCTACAATAACCCCTAAAATTCCAAACATCGCCACACCCGAGAACACACTCAACATTGTTAAAGCCGGCTGTAAATAGGCATCTTTAGGCACAAAACGTGGTCGCAGAACATTATCGATGTTAGAAGTAATAAAGATGTGTCCCAGAACCAAAAGGAGTCCCTGCCATACTTGACCAGTAGCGACCATTAAAATACCGAGTGGTATAACAATAACGCCACCACCGAGCGGGATAAACGACAAGAAAGTTAACAAAATCAGCATAAAGAAGAAAATACTATGAAAACCTGCAATATACATCAATGTGGCATCTGTTAATCCATCACAAAATGCAATCACCAATTGGCCTTTTGCCATAGCTTTGGTCATCGCACCAGTTTTGGCTAAGTACATGTCACCTACTTTGCGGCCCAAAGGGTTGAGCTTCTGTAGCGTCTCGAGTACGGCGTCTTGATGTACGGTTAAAGCCAAGAACACATAGATGAACAGAATACCCCGGGTTACAAGTTCTGGGATGCTGGCTACTGTGCCAGTAAAAATGTTAACCAGTGTTTTGCCAACAGATTGGATGGCATTATTAACTGTGCTCTGAAACTGTGATTGCGAGATCTCTGGAGCACCGAGCCTATCTAATATGTTGTTAACGCTATTTAACAGGCTGTGACCAATCTCACCAATGTTATAGCTTGGATTGGCTTGAACAGTGTGAATTATCCCTCGTACCTGTGCGATAGTGGCAATTAAGATTAATGTCAGTGGTAATAGTAATACTATCAACATGACCGTAAAGGTTAAAACAGATGCAGTTCCCTTTTTGCGACCATGTTTAAGAAATCGCTTATTGATTGGGTTAAACAGATATACCAAGATTGCTGCCACTACTATAAGAAGGAAGTATCGGCGTAGAAAGTAGGCGCCAAAGGCTAAAGCAATAATGACTGCGACAGTCAAAGCTCGCTGTTGTTTATTGTCAAAATCTTGCCACGGTAAACGCATAATTACTTTCTTAGGTTCGTTACGGTGTAGTATAACGCATACTACGTAATATACCGAGTGTTTTGTCTCTTTTGTAAACGAAGACTTAAGAATCCGCTAAGTACAGCCACACTATTTATTACGGTATGAACAATCCATGGAGTGATTAAACTATTATTCCAGACACGCAGATATCCAAAACCAAAGCCTGCCGCGGTGGTCACTAATACTGTTATAAACACTGAGCCCCATTTTTTTTGCTTGCTGATAGCAGCAAGTTGGCTGAAGCTGTCGTGCTCCTTAAGGGTATTGAGCGTTGGCACAATGTGCCATAAACCAAATAGAATGGCTGAAATGCTAATTGATAACAAAACACCGTTTAACTGCAGGAGTAACCCCAGCAAAACTCCCCTAAAAAGCACTTCTTCGGAAAGTGCGGTTCCAAACGGGATACGTATACCTAGTTCGAACCAGGTTGTTTTTGGTGAAGCGTGTTTGGATGGGGCGTCACTGAACAGTTTGTGAAACTTGGGAATGGTAGCCGTAGCCACAATACCAATAATAACTGGGATGCTTATTGCTATTCCTAGTAATGCAGCTCGCGGCATATACCGAATCCCCAGGCCTAGTTGACTAAGTGTTAATCCATTGAGTAAGCCGTAGCCCACTGCACCAAGCGCAACTGCAATGTTGATCCAGGCGTACCACTTTTTAGGAACAAATCTGGCCAGTAAAAAGCCGTATACCAGCACAAATATGATAAAACCAACTTCAGCCCAACTAAATAACAGCATACCTGTAAGTGTAACCTATTTGCTGCTGTCTGGAACGGCAGAGGTGAGCAAATCGGCACGGTCTAATTCGTTTTGACGAAGTGTTGTTTCTACTCGTTTAAGTTGAGCTGGTGTTACGTTGAACTCATATACTTCGTTTACAAACGCAGCTAAATCGGCGCGGTAGTCGTGACCACTGGCTTCGAATTGCCCAGGGATAACATTCATAGCATTCTTCATGTCTACCAATGTAAGTAAAAACGTACCAGGCGAAGTGTAATACTGGCTGTGAGACACCGTAGGGGGTCGTTTAGCGGGGTCTGTGAGCCACGTTGGCTTCTGATACAGCAAACTGGCACCAAACAAAGCTACGGGGTCATTATCGTGCGTAATCATAACGTAGCGCAATTTGTCTTTGTCGGTCTTTTTCATAATGGCAAGTTCGCCAAAGTTATCAAACTTACCCACTAGTGATTTATCAACATCTGGGCGAGCGTGTCCCATCACTTGTTCTTTCCACTTACTTCCGTATGGAGTGCCAATCCAAAGGGCTTTATCAACACCGGCGTACACCAAGCCGTCGGTGCCTTGAGCAATAAAGGCGTCTTGACTAGTCCAGGCACCGAGACTTTCACCAAACAGTACTAACTTGGGCCGTTTGTTGACTGGCAAATCTCTAATACGGGCTTCAACAGCTTTTACTAAC
>CAZIMF010000065.1:0-4535 GCA_964540445.1 uncultured Candidatus Saccharibacteria bacterium | reverse complement strand
CGCAATCAGCACAAGCTTTCCGTTCACTAGCGCCGACTTAACCCAGGACAACGGTATTTTGTACGGCATCAATATGCATAACTCCGGGCTGGTTATTTTTGACCGATTTACTCTAGAAAACGGTAACGCGGTAGTATTTGCTAAATCAGGCGCAGGCAAGAGCTTTACCGTTAAGTTAGAAGCGCTGCGCAGTATGATGATGGGTACCGAAATCTTCATTATTGACCCTGAAAACGAATATCAACGCATGTGTGAAGCAGTCGGTGGAGCCTATGTGCGCCTCAGCCTTAACTCACCAACCCGTATTAACCCGTTTGATTTACCGCAAGTTATAGATGTAGAAGAGGCCGATAGCGCGCTGCGCAGTAACCTCATTACCTTACACGGGTTGCTGCGACTCATGATGGGCGGGGCAGCAGCTCAGGCTTCCAGCAACGGGCAAGGTGTCAATATTAATGCGCTTGGGCCAGCCGAAGAAGCCGACCTTGATGCCGCACTCATCGAAACCTATGCAAAGGCCGGCATTACTAACGATCCGCTAACGCACACTTCATTGCCCCCAACTATTAACGATCTATATGAAACGCTACTCCATATGGGCGGTAGCGGGCCACAGCTAGCTCAACGACTTCGCAAATATACTACCGGTACTTTTGCTGGCTTATTCTCTCAGCAAAGCAATATCAATATCAATAATCCCATGGTAGTTTTTAACATCCGTGACCTCGAAGATGAGTTACGACCGGTAGCTATGTTTATTGTGCTCAATAACATTTGGAATAAAACCAAAAGCGACCAAAGAAAGCGACTTTTGATTGTTGATGAGGCCTGGCAATTAATGAAGTATGAGGATAGCGCGAACTTTATGTTCAGCTTAGCAAAACGAGCTCGTAAATATAATCTTGGCATTACTACCATCACCCAAGACGTCGAAGACTTTATGGGCTCACGAATGGGCCGCGCCATTGTAGCTAACTCTTCGATGCAAATACTACTTAAGCAGTCGACTTCAGCGGTTGATGTGCTGGCGGGCATCTTTAAGCTCACTAGTGAGGAACGCAAGCGCCTGAGTCAATTCCCGGTTGGACAGGGCCTCTTCTTTGCCGGGCAAAACCACGTTCATATCCAAATAACTGCCAGCCCGACCGAACAAAATCTGATTACGACCAACCCTGAGCAAGTGCGCCAAATCCAACAAGCGGGCGAATTTTCCGGCCAAGGAACCATTGACCTGCAGAACAGGTTATCCCCAGGAGTGTAAATTATGTGTGAGCAAGTATATACTATAACCATTAGAAAGATGTGAGCAGCAGCATTGAGCACGCAGGGAACTGCGCTCAGAAACCACAAACACTATGTCGTCGACACAAAAACCCAACCAAAACACCTATGATGATGAGGGAAAGCCGCAGTCATTAGTCGGCGGTGATTCGCCGCCCGATGCCAGCCAGCCAAAAAATCCAGGCTCACAAACCGAAGCGTTAAATGAGAAATTCAGTAACCCGGGCGGTCAAACCACTCGAAGTCATGCCGGAAGAGGAGACTCTACTGGCGCTTCAGCCGATGAATCTAAGGTAGACAGCAAAGGCTTCCCTCAGCAAGATGACAGCGACGACTCAAGCAAGTCAACTTCACGATCTGACTTAAGCTCACAAGAAGATGCAGCCGACAGTGGCGCGCAGAGCGAAGTACCTGGGGCCGAACAATCGTTCGTAAAAGCAGGTTCGTTTGCTAAAAAAAGCGCCGCCCCTAAGGGGCTCCGGGCGAGGCTCGTCGGCAACTTTAAGAAACGAGCCAAGCGCAACGTAGCTGGCATACTTATTGTTAGTCTCCTGGGTGGTGGTGGCTATGCCGGCTTTAGTATTGTCCAGGGCCCACTCGAAGTCATGCACTTATCACAAATTTTACAGCGGCCAATGGCCGGGCAAGAGCAGGATAGCGAAAATAGAACTAAGGGTTTATTGCGCTTTGCCCGCAGCGGGAATATTGGTGAAACTCGCCTAAGTGCACTTGGAAGCCGCAGTGCTGCAAAAACAACCGAAAAACTAAAGGCAATCGGTGTGAACGTTACCGAAACAACGGGTGCTGGACGCCCAACTGCTTACGAGATTGATACCAGAAAGTTTGACCCAGGTAAACCAATCGATAGAGCACTGAAAGATTTTCTGAAAGATAACCCCCAAGTATCGAGTGATAACGTATCAATTACCCGGCAAGGCGGGAGAAATGGCGGCATCATCGAAGTCCGCAGCCCGAACGGCGGGGCACTTGATGACAAAACCTCTAGGGCTGTACAAAAAGGTGTAATTAGCAAACTGGTTGAAGGCAAAAGACTGGGCAAGCTAACCACGGCCATTAAAGCCAGACCTGTTGTCCGTTTTACTGGTACCTTTAGTGCGCTGCACCCCTGGGAAAAAGCTAAGATTCGATCGATAGAGGCTGCAAAGAGATTTGATGAAGCCCGCAGAGCCAAAAAGGGGCAACGATCGGCAAAGGCTCAAGCACGCGTTGAGAGGATACAAGGGAAGCTAAAACCAGCCGCCGGACCAGCTGCGGTTGTCAGTTTAGCGCAGTTAGGCATTTGCCTGGCTAAAGATATTGCCCACGAAACTCCTTTGCTGACAAATGAAAACGTTGTCGCACCGGCTGAAGATACGGCGCTACAGTTTATTTCTATGGGTGAACAAGAACGATCGGGTCAAGACTTTCACATAACTCAGCCAGGTGCAGTGGTTAGTACATTTAAGGATAAAAACGGAAAAAGCATCTGGGACAGTAAGGCGCTCAATGCACTAGCAAATGCTGATGAAGGTAATGGCCAAGAGGCAGATCCAGACATTAAGACCTCATTTTCTTCGAAGAGCCCCGAAGCAGATGTTGACAGGGCATTAAATAAAGTTGGCGGACAAGCTATTTGTAGCACAACGGGGCAGATAATTGGCGGAGCACTGGGTGTTGCGGCCCTAATAGCAGCCATACCGACCGGGGGCGCCAGCGAAGCAGCGGTTTTTGCCGCATTCACTGCAGTTGGAGCAGCAGCGACTGTTGGAGCAGCAGCGGCGGCGGCTACATTCATCCCTAAACTATTAGCTGATGACCCACCTATAAAAAATCTTGCGGGACCTGCCTTAGGTACTATCGGGGCATATGGCTCGGAAGCACTCGGTAATAATTTTTATATGAAGTCGGGGGGCGCAGAACTTGGCCAAAATGCAAGAACCGAAATAGAAAAAAGAACACAACTTGCCGAACGACAGGACTTCGAATCAAAAAGCTTTGTTGGCAGAGTATTTGACGTCAAAGATTATCGCTCGCTGGCATCAAGAACCATTGATACAACCGATCCTGATCCGGTTACAAATGTCAGCAATATTGCTAGTGGGTTAGTTAATATGCCGAGTTCAGCTTCTAAAGTATTTGCTACTTTTACACCGAAAGCACTGGCCGCTGACACGCGGGGATCCTATGATTTTGGTTTTCCAAAGTATGGTTTTTCTGCAGAAGATATCAATAACCCCTTGATGGAAGACCCCTATGAGAATGCCGAAAAAGCAGCGACTATATTAAGCAACGATAGCTATGTTAAGCGGGCGCGAAAGTGTTTTGGTGTAGACATACAGCGTGATGATAGTGGAAAATTAGCCGTCAATGTAGCAAAAAACCCCGAGGGAGACCCGGAACTTGAGGTGATACCAAGTACATCTGACTATATTGACGCGAACTGCGCTGAGGGTTCGGACGATTGGCTACGGGTTCGATTATTTATATTCGATAGCCGAACAATGGAAGCTTACTCATGCTACGATGGGGATAATGATGCTTGCGTAGGTGTTGAGGGAGACGATCAAGCGACTGCAAACGCACCCACAGAAGGCGGCGGGGCTATCAGCAATGGAGATATTTTAGCCAACAAAGATAAGTTCACGGAAATATTAAAATTGCCAGCTGGGGCGATTGGACTTGATCCTTTTGGCTTTTACCACCAATGCCAAGATCCACGCTGGGCAACAAAAGAATATCCCTATGCTTCTGGTGGCGGGAATGACATCTGTAACAGTGGGTGTGGGCCTTCATCTTTGGCAATGGTTATATCTAACCTAAGTACTACGATTATTAATCCGTATGAGGTAGGCCAAAAGATTAAGCAATACCACGCACCGGGCGGTACTTCTATGAGTGGCGCAATTCATATTGTTGAGCAGTACGGATTAACTCCGCATAAGGTTACCGGTAATTATAGTGCTGAACTTAAAAAAACGCTCAGTGCTGGCGGGCTTCTTATCCTTAACGCAAACCCGGCAAGTCCTTTTACAAGAAATGGGCACTTTGTAGTTATCCGCGGAATTAGCGCGGACGGAACTAAATTTTATGTTGGAGACCCGGCGGATGATAACGGAAATGGCCAAAACCGCAATGCCCAGGCATGGCCGGTGTCAAGCTTGCCCGGCTGGCAAAATTCAGACGGTATATGGGCGGTCGAAAAATGAGACAACTCCTCTGCTTGAGTCTGTTACTAGGCGTTTGTGTGGGCCAGG
>CAZIMF010000064.1:0-4693 GCA_964540445.1 uncultured Candidatus Saccharibacteria bacterium | reverse complement strand
CACCGGGGCACGCCGACTTTAGTGGAGAAGTTGAACGAACCTTAAACATGGCCGACGGCTGCCTGCTGATCGTTGACGCGCAAGAAGGTCCAATGCCGCAAACAAAATTTGTACTTGGCAAAGCCCTGGCTGCCGAACTCAAACCGATTGTTATTATTAACAAAATCGACAAGTCAGGTTCGCGACTGAAAGAGGTCGAAGATGAACTAGCAGATTTATTTCTTGAACTAGCCGTTCACGAAGATCAGCTGCATTATCCGGTATATTATGCTATTGGCCGCGAAGGTAAGGCTTGGGCTAAGACCCCTGAAGATCCGGCTGCAGATGGCAATCTCGAAGATATTTTTGAGGCGATTGTTACCCATGTGCCAGCACCAAATGTTGATCCGACGCTACCATTCCAAATGCTGGTCACCGCTCTTGCATGGGACAGCTTTAAGGGTAAGTACGCAATTGGCCGAATTATGCGCGGTAGCGTTAAAGCAGGCAGCCAGGTTGCTCTGTGTAAAAAAGATGGCAATATTCAAAAATCTAAAATCGACTTAGTCTTTATGAGTCACGGTGTCAGCAAGTTTGAAGTCCCCGAAGGTATTGCTGGCGACATTGTGCAGTTAACCGGTGTTGCTGATGCCCAAATCGGTGAAACGATCACCGACGTCGACACTCCAGATGCGCTTCCCGTTTTAGAAGTTGAAGCCCCAACCCTTAAAATTTACCTCGGTCCAAACACCAGCCCACTCAAAGGCACCGAAGCCGAATTTAATACTAGTCGTCAAATTGGTGACCGTTTGCGCAAAGAACTCGAAATCAACGTTGGTCTGCAGGTCGAAGAAGAGGGAATTGGCTTTTTAGTGGCCGGCCGTGGTGAGCTCCACTTAAGTGTTCTTATCGAAACTATGCGCCGCGAAGGCTTCGAATTTGAAGTCGGCCGGCCGCAAGTGGTAACCCGCGAAAAAAACGGCGTAACTGAAGAGCCGATCGAAGAACTCATTGTGGAAGTGCCAGCCGAGCACGTTGGTACAGTTCAGCAAGAACTCGGTGCCCGTCGGGCAACACTCAAAGAGCAGTTTGCCAGTCCTAAAGGCGTAACAAAGCTTATTTATGAACTGCCAACCCGTGCACTACTTGGCGCCAAGGGCTTGCTGCTAACCAATACCAAAGGCACCATTATTATGCACAGCCTAATGGTTGGCTATCAACCACTGGGGCAAGGGCTACAACAGCTTCGAAATGGTGCCTTAATTTCGTTTGAAGCGGGCACAACTACCGCCTATGCACTGCAAAACGTTGAAGCTCGGGGCACTTGTTTTGTCGGCCCGGGTGAAAAAGTTTACGCTGGTCAGATTATTGGCCTCAATACCCGCGGCGAAGACATGGAAATTAATGTCTGCCGCGCTAAGCAATTAACAAACATGCGTAGCAGTAGTAGCGACGGTGTCGTGCAGCTAACACCACCAACCGTATTTAGTCTTGAGCAATGCATCGATTTTATTGAAAACGACGAATTACTTGAAGTTACACCTAAAAATCTACGACTTCGTAAGCGCGAACTCGACCCAAATAAACGCAAACGAGGCAATGTAAAATAACTACTTGCGAAATTTAAAACACAAGCATAAAGTAGTAATTGGAAGTGTGAGGCTTCCCAAGAACCTGGCTTTTTAGCCGGGTTCTATTATTTATTAGCTTTAGCAGCAGGCATTTTAGCCGGAGTTTTGTTTTAGTGCCGCTTGGCAGGCTGGGCAAAGGCCTTTAATATCGAGCTGGTGATCGGTAATAGTGTATCCATGTTTTGCAGCCAGAGCGTCTAATAATTTTTCAAAATCATCGTCATCGTGAGTAGCGTGGGTTGCTCCACAGTTTGTACAGGTTAGATGATGATGGTGACCATGAAAATCATCACTGAGTTCCAGTTTATACTTCCAGCCAATGTGCAACCGATTAATAATACCAATTTTTTCTAATCGTTTTACCGAACGATAAATGCTGGCACGGTCACAATAATCTTCGGTTAAATTTATTAGCTCAGCCATGGTCAAAGGAGCATGTCCATGCCGGTACAAGGTATCAAAAACCGCAGTTCGTGGTACCGTTTCACTGGTTTTTGCACTTTTTAACTTTTGATAGTACAAGCTAAGTGCGTGTCGAGTTGGAGCAGGCATATTGCAAATAGCATATTAAAATTGCGACACTTTTGCAAAAATAAAATGCAAAACGTATAGTATCCAGCATGTCCGATTATCTAATAGTCATTTTCTTTAGTCTTATTGGTGGCTTGTTTAGTCTCGTAGGTGGTGTAATCCTCTTAACCCGAAAAAATACGGCACAGGGGTTAGCTCTGTATGCCACACCATTTGCCGCTGGCGCTCTGCTCTCGGCTGTTTTTATTGACTTATTGCCAGATGGTCTAGAGGCAAGTAAAGCCGATACTGTTTTGTTTTCAACGCTGGTCGGTATCTTGCTCTTTTTTATAGCCGATCGTGCTTTGCGGTGGTTTCATCACCATCATGATGACGATCATAAACACACCGACCCAGCTGTAAGCCTTATTATTACCGGTGATACGCTTCACAACGCACTTGACGGAGTAGCTATTGCAGCAGCATTTTTGGTCAGTGTACCGACGGGTATTGTCACGACTCTGGCTGTGGCTGCCCATGAAATCCCGCAAGAAATCGGTGACTTTGGTCTTCTGTTATCAAAAGGTATGACCAAAAAAAATGTTTTACTGGCTAACGCATTAAGTGCGTTGGCTACTACTGTCGCAGCTGTAGGAACCTATGCACTAGGCAGTGATGGTACATTGCCAATTGGTGTTTTACTTGGCTTAAGCGCCGGCTTTTTGCTCTACATTGCTATGAGTGACATAATTCCAAGTATTCATGCTAAAAGTGATGATTCAAAGATCGTGCAAGTGCAGACACTATTACTGCTTATTGGCGTAATTAGCGTTGGTTTAGCAGTTGAGTTGCTACATCAGTATATTGATGTCGGCTAAGGCTAAATAGCGTATACTAAACAGTACATGGAAATTGTGATTGTTAGTTTGGTGGTACTCAACGTTGTCTTCGTATTCTTGCTGTTCCGCGGCAAAAATCAGTCGAGTGACGATCAGGCTGCTGGCTTAATTAAGCAAGACATTACGGCATTGGCAGACAGCGTGACCAAACTCAAAGACAGCTTAGGCCTGCAAATTAATGATCGGCTCGACCGCAACAACGAGCAGATGCAAAAAAGCATGATGGCACAGTTTAAAGAATCAACCAAACTCGTCACCGACGTAACTCAGCGTTTGACGAAACTTGACGAAACTAATAAGCGCGTTGTAGATGTAGCAGACGAGCTCAAAACACTCCAAAATGTCCTACAAAATCCAAAACAGCGTGGGGTGCTGGGCGAATACTACCTAAATCAAGTACTCGAGAATGTGCTGCCTCCCGATCGCTTTAGCCTGCAGTACAAGTTTAACAATGGCGAAATCGTTGATGCCGTTATATACCTCGACAAAGGTAAAATTCTACCTATCGACTCCAAGTTTAGCCTCGAAAATTATAACCGACTCATCGAAGAAAAAGATAAGGCACGCCGAGAAGTGTATATGACCGCGTTTCGTAACGATCTTAAAGCACGCATCGATGAAACATCAAAATACATTCGCACCAATGAAAACTGCATGGACTTCGCTTTTATGTTTATCCCGAGCGAAGCTATTTATTACGATTTGCTGATAAATAAAGTTGGTAACAGTGGTACCACAGCGCGTGATCTATTAGAATATGCCTTTCGCGATAAAAAAGTAATTATCGTTAGTCCTACCAGCTTTATGGCATATTTGCAGACGGTGCTGCAAGGTCTGCGCAGCTTACAAATTGAAGATCAGGCTAAGGAAATACAATTACGCGTTGGCCAATTGGGCACGCACATTGCAGCGTACGAAGCGTTCATGCAAAAACTAGGCGGAAGCCTAGGTACCACAGTAAATCACTATAATGCCGCTCATAAAGAACTTAAAAAAATTGATAAAGATGTAATTAAAATCGCTAAAACCAGCCCGGTGATTGAACCATTAATTCTTGACAAGCCACAAACCGATGAATAAGCTTTGATAGAACATAAGGTAAACCATGGACATATTCAAACGAAAAAAGAAAAAGCAGGACGCAGCAGCTTTAAAGCGTAATCATGACGAACTTGCTCATGCACTCGAAATTCTGTTTGCTATAGACTATTTTGACAAAAAAAAGCTCTATTTTCACAATTTCGTACGTGGCATGTTCTTTAGCGCTGGTGGCGTAATTGGCGCAACTCTTATCATCGGTGTTCTTATTTGGGTTCTGTCGATTTTCGACAACATACCTGTTATAGGGCCCGTTTTCAATAATACCAAAAACTCAATTCAGCAAAACACGGGCACCAATTAGTATCAATGTCTGAGTTGGCTGGCTACGAAATAGAAGTACCATTCGGGCCAGCTGCAGGAGTGCTCAATGGTACGAACGAAGCGCTGTTACTTGAGCAGATTCGTGATGCCATTCGTTCACCCGTTGGTTTCGTAACATGGGGCTCGCTGACATACTCTGGAGATGCTGGCAATGAGTCAGAGTACGGAGTAGTTTATTACTACGATCAAGCCACACAGCGGACCTATAACGCGCTTGGGCTTCCTAACGTTGGCTATCATCGTGCCCTCAAA
>CAZIMF010000063.1:0-4911 GCA_964540445.1 uncultured Candidatus Saccharibacteria bacterium | reverse complement strand
TAATTGGTGAGTGGAGCTTGGCATTGGATCCTATAACCTTTAAAGGCCTAAGTAACGACGAAAAGCAAAAAGGCCTCAGCGATTATGCCGAGGCCCAACTTGCTGCCTTTAGACCCGCCACCGGGTGGTTTTTTTGGACATACCAGACTGAAGATAGTGGTGGCTGGAACTTTAAAAGCTGCGTAGCTAACGGTTTATTGCCTGATCGCTACCTGCCTTAAAAACGATCTAGTAGATGTAGTAGAACGAACCGGCTGGCACGGTACGCGAACTTACGATATATAAACCGTAATAGTTCATTTCGCTAATGATTACGGTACCATCACCATTTACGCTTTCTACATACACGACGTGCATTCCAGCTTGGCCAATAGCGCCTACTCGAGGAGTAGGACCGGTGGGAATACCCTGTGCAGCAGCGCGAGCTACCCAAGTGTCAGCATTGCCGAGATTATTCGGTAGGTCGGGACGCCTATTTTTGGCATACCAAGTACAGTATCCTGGGGCATATGTATTGCCACTTGACCCGCCGCGAGCATATGTCACGGTCGTGACCGTTCTCTGGGGTGTTGTACGTGTGTGTACTGGTGCAGGCGTAGCAACGGTTACCGTTGGCATTGGTGCTACTGGTAATGGCCGGTCTGCTAATTGCTCATCCGCCAACGGGATGGTTATCTTATCGCCTGGCTGCAACACGTCTGGGCTAGCCAGTTGCGTGTTCTTATTAAAAAGCCGAACCCAGGTAGTCTGATGGTCAGCGGCAATGGTGCTTAATGTGTCACCATGCTTGACTTCATACGTCTGCGGCTCGGGCTTAACCGGCGCGATCGGCGCTGTATCCTCGGCTGGCTTGATGCTAGCCAATGTGACTGCGCTACTGCTTAATGCTGATGAAGGAGCAATGTTTTCCTTCAGTGTGTCCAGTGACGATGCACTGGCTCTTGAGCCATTTACGAGGAAAATAATTCCAAACGCAAATAGACCCGCTAATGCGGATTTACGCATTTATAACCCTCCTGTTTTCTCCTTAATGCGGAACGTCGATTCGGTATTTTTGGCCGTCCCGGTGCACACCATCTCTCACATGGTAATTGGCACAAATAGTAATCCTACAGGACAAAAAAAATTTGTCAAATCCATTAGATATCATTCTTGTTATGCTATTGGTTTGACAGCAATAAATTATGGTTATGTTGCATTCCTAAAATAATGCTTCTTCCCTGTTATGCTTATCTGTTATACTAATTGCATGCTTATAATCGTTCACATCATCCTAGCACTCATTAGCCTGCCGGCAATGTTGCTAGCTATAGTTAATGAAAAGTTTGATTTTATCGCCAGTCGACAGCTTTTGCCTGGTATTGCTAGCTATTCATTTGCTGGCATTATTACTACCGGCTTTGCGCTGGTCTTATTACAGCATGGTTCAATGATGGACCTATGCGTCAGTGGTTTGACTTATTTAGCAGCTCTCAGCGTAGCGTATGGAGCTCTAAGATACTATCGAAGCATACGTTCACAAAACGAAATATAAATTATACGTGGCCAATTAGGCGCAAAAGTTCTCGCCCAACTTTGAGATACCGCATATCGGGACCGGCCGCAAACTCGTTCAGACGTCCACCACGCGACCACAGCACCTCATGAAACTCATCCGATTCGTCGGGTTTTTGAACAATGACACGATATGGGTAAAGTTCATCTGCATACCGGTTAGGGAAACACTCTAGCTGTGATGGATCTTCACGATTCACAAACACAGCATCGGTAATAAAAATCATTCCGCCAGGCTTCAAAAAACACCTTGCTATATCCAACATCTCTATAATGGTTTCGGGCTGATTTGCATACTGGTACAGCATAAACGAAATATTGATTACATCAGCTTTTTCGTAACCAGTTTCTTCTGCAAAATTAGCCATACCTGATCTTGAAAGATCACCCCAATAGAAGGTAATATCGTCAACTTTCGCTTGGTGATTGTCTATGAATTCATTCATTAAGGTTCTACCTGCTCTTTTTTTGATTTCAACTGGTTGAAATGAACTCGCCAGTGTTCGCTTGAAATTACTAAAATCGACGATATTAACAGCATCAGTGCATACAACGGGCCCAATTTCTGAATACGGTGGCGCTGTAAATTCATATATAAAATTACTGATTTGCCGCGCAGTACGTTTAGATACATTACCCACCGTATGTAAGCCCATTCCGAAGCCTTCGAATATTTTTCGATCAAAGCCTTTATTTTGCTTAAGGTGTTTCGTCACCTGCATGTCACTGGCTGCAAAATCAAACACAGTAATAGGCTGCTCTCGATCATCAAATTCTGACCTGATAGCAAGTGCCAACGGCCATCCACGCTCAGATCTGTTTGATGGCAGCTCTTGGCTCATATCCCAGGTGAAGGCTTCGATATCATCGCCATCACTTAGTATACGTTGGATGACGCCAAGCCAGGTTTCGAGCTTTTTGTGCGACGCGTTGGGATAATCAGGATTTACTATTGCTTTGTAGTGTTTCGGCTCATCTTCGGGAAGCCAACTTGGGGGGAGCAGTAGTTCTCTGGCATGCACATTTCTCAGTGACCATTGGCAAAAGTCGTAAGCATTCAGTTCCGAGCGCTCCAATGAGCGCCGCAAACTAACAATTCCAGGTACAAGATCCGAGAATTGAATTAAAGCGTCCGGCCCACTACATATCAGTGATTCCGCCAAAGCCCCACTTAAAGCAGCAAAATACGGATCCTTTCTAGCAGGTTTTTTCTCCTGCTCGGCATACGCATTTAATAGATAATAGACACCTAGGTCTTTTTTTTCCGGCAATGGCTCACTTAGTGGGTCCCGCTCAAAGTACTCCAACTAGATGCTCTTTCGACTCTTATACGCCTCTTAATAACAAAATGTGATTTCGTATATTATTTTAACCATTATTGCGTATTTTCGTCAACTACTGACAGTAAAAAAACAGCTTAAATGAGAGATTTTTTATATTGCTTGCGCCTATTTTTGTTTACTATCTATTTTGTATTGAAAAATATCACAGCTGAAACACTAGAAACGCAAGTATGGGGACTGGGACGAGTACGTGACTACGGTTCTCGTTTTAGGATCGGGCAAAAACGTTTAATTGGCGACCTGCATAACGCCCGGGATATTCAAAAGGGTGCTGCGGTTATGCTAGATGGTAAACCGCTGGCAGTTGATAATGGGTCGGTGTGGGGCTTGTGGGGCAATAGTTCCGACAGTAGCTTCCGGCAATCTGTTGCAGATATTAAGGGGCGCGACGCATTACGGCCCTATGCGCTGACAGTAGATTTTGATTCTTTATTACCTGCGGCTGACTTGTCGCGAATCCATCCAAGTCTGCATAACCTTTTCAGGATACCCGGGTTATTGACAAGCATAGCCGGTGCGCTGATATTTATTCGCTTTCCTGCAAACGTAACTGCAGTGAAGCTAATGGAGCTGCCGGGCAGTGTTATTTCGGGGGATCAACATACGGGCTACATACTGCAAAATTATGATCCTGCCGGACGCGACGTATTAGCTAATTTAATCAGTATTGCTAAAAGAATGGGCATCGAATTTCCAGCTGTAACATCTTTGAATGAAACGAGTGCTCCGGAGATTACCGCGACCTATGCGGCTGCAAAATTCTGCGAAAAACACAAAGTCGCCATGCTAACAGATAATGAAAGTGGAAAATGTAGCAATGGTTCGTATGCCATCCTGGAAGCGACTGAAATTGGATTGAAACTTGTTCGTAAAGGCAACCTAAGTATTAAACTGCTTCGCAGCTTATTTTATGATTATCCTCTTTATGTATCGGAAACAATAAAAGGCAGAAAGCCAGGTATGCAGCCATTATGTAGCAAGGATACGGCAAGCTTACAGCAGCTGCAAGGCAGTAGATTGAGGGCAGCTATTATTGAGCATTATGGTTGGAATCGTATGGCATAGTAATAAGTAGAATAAATATGGCTAAATGTCGATTTTCTAACAGTCTTATGCTTCAAACCATATTATAAATAGCACAAGCTATTTGAGACTGCCACAACTAAATAGCCAGCCAGTACAGTACGGATTAGACTCAGAATTACGGAAATTTCACCGAGAGCTCTAGAAGGTGGTGTAATATTCCTTGACTTTTTCGCCGCAACAGACTGAGAAAAATTGCGTCGATAAATCATATCATTATCTAACCCTTGTGATTGCCACACCATGTTAACTGTACCGGCTGGCCGAGAAGTAAAAGTTTGCAGATTTCTGCTGGAGCCAGATAATTTTAATATGCTCACATTCAGTCGCTGACAGTATTAACTACTAATATAGCGCACTTGCTTCAGGCTATAAAGTTTTTACTATAGATTATTGAGTGGAAGTTTTCACACCTTTGGTAGCGACTGTGTTTGCTGCTAGCTACCGTATAAGTCGTTTCCGATAGAAAAACAGTAGTAGAATGAAATAGAAACTCATAACTGGCACAGCCCAGGCCCACTTTACGCCGCCTAAATGATATACGAGATAGGTAAACGTCAACGTAATCAGCAGCCACGAAACAAATTGACGGCTGGAAATTCGCTGCCGCAAAATTTCGGCCGCCAGATAGTAATACGGAAAGACAGTAACGACCAAAAACGTGCTTGAAAGCAGCCCAAAGATAAGGACTACTGCCAATCCCTGCCAAAACGGGCTGGCTATGGCCAGCGGGATTAATGAAACCACTGCTGTTAGGCTAGTGGCAAACAGCGGCCTAAAGCGTTCTTCCAGTGCGGCTTTGGCTGCATCTACCGGTTCTAGTCCCTGTCGTCTCGCCTGATTGGCGTAATCAGTCAGCAGAATTGTGTTCTTGATGCTCAGACCAACCAGTGCAAAGAAACCTAACATAGCGAAGAAACTTATGGCATTG
>CAZIMF010000062.1:3908-5028 GCA_964540445.1 uncultured Candidatus Saccharibacteria bacterium | reverse complement strand
TGCTTGAAAGCACGGCGTTAGACAACAATACATGGCCGTCTTCCACAACAGCGGCCGCTGTCTCGTCACAACTCGTCTCGATTCCTAAAATTTTCACGCTAAAAACCAGTATACTTTAAGCAATGGGTATTAGGACATTGGTCAAGAAGTTTATCCCAAAGAGTTTGTTCAAGCGAATCGAGCCGTTTGGGCACTTGCTGGAGGCCGTATTATTCAACATTCTCTATGGTTTTCCGGGAAGAGGCTTAAAAGTTATAGGGGTTACCGGTACGAATGGTAAAACTACAACCAGCTTTTTGATCTATAAAATGCTGCAGTCTTCCGGTTACAAAACGGGTTTAATCAGCACTGTGGCAAATGGTGTCGGAGATGATATTAAGCCCCAAATTGAACACATGACCAGTGTACCGGTGCCCGAATTTATGAAACGCCTTAAGTATATGCGTAGTCAAAAGGTAGATTGGCTGGTGCTCGAGACAACAAGTCACGCTTTGGCTCAACACCGGACCTTTGGGGTGCGCTATAGCCTGGCAGTGCTAACCAACCTAACGCATGAACACCTCGATTTTCATGGTACCTTCGAGAACTACCGAAACGCCAAACGCATGTTATTTAAACGGACCAATCGTAATGCGGGGGGTTTCCAAACTGGAATTATCAATGCCGACGACCCCAATGCCGACTACTTTGCGAGCGATATCAAATATCCTATTCTGTACGGCGAGAAAAAGGGCGATCTACTGGCTAAACAGGTTAAATTAACTGCTGCCGGTAGCCACTACGTGGCCGAAATTGGTGATGACGAATACCACATCACCACGCATTTACCGGGAAGTTTCAACGTGTATAACACCTTAGCCACCGTGGCGGTTGGGCGGGTGGTAGGACTTACTAAACGCCAAATTGAAGACGGCATCGCCGCGTTAGAAAGCGTAGAAGGGCGCATGACCACCATCGATGAAGGCCAAGATTTTGAAGTAATCGTAGATTTTGCGCACACCCCAGACGCCTACGAAAAATTGCTAAAAGATCTGCGCCCAGTGGTGCAGGGCAAGTTGATAGTACTTTTTGGTTCAGCTGGCCGCCGCGACGAAGCCAAACGGGGGATTCAAGGGAAGTT
>CAZIMF010000062.1:2039-3808 GCA_964540445.1 uncultured Candidatus Saccharibacteria bacterium | reverse complement strand
TTTTTGGTTCAGCTGGCCGCCGCGACGAAGCCAAACGGGGGATTCAAGGGAAGTTAGCCGGTGAATATGCCAACGAAGTGATTATCACCGAAGAAGACGACCGCGATATCGACGGAGTCGAAATCATGAATCAAATAGCTGTAGGCGCTGAATCTGCCGGTAAAGTGCGCGACAATGACCTGTTCTTAGTACATGACCGCACTGAGGCGATAGAGTTTGCCATAAAGCGAGCCAACACCGGTGACACGGTGTTGCTACTAGGCAAAGGCCACGAAAAGACCATAGAACGAGCCGACGGCGAACACACTTGGGACGAGATTGGCACTGCCCATGCCGCCCTCAAGAGTCGCAAGAATTGACATCTGTTCACTTCTCTGTTAAAATAAGTTAACAATGACAGGAGAAAAGACAGAGAAACCTGACGATTCACAGCATACAATATCTAAAGTAGATGCTGTGGCTTTTTATAATGGCCAGGCTGCCGAACTCGAAGGCGACCAAAGAGAACTATGCGCCGAAATGGCCATGAGCACCGGAGACAACCTAACAACTGCCGAAAAACGTGCAATGGCTAGATTAGAGGGTAGGTTGTACGAAGTTCAAGCACTACATGCCTTTCTTCATTCGCAAAATGCTGATCATGAGCTTAGAGAAATTAGCCCGATTCAATTTGACACTGAATAAAATATATTGACAATTAGTCAAAAGATTGCTATAATACGCTAGTAATATCATAAAATAAAAAGGTTACGAAAAAATGACAAACACAGAAGCAAAACCAGACGCACAAGTTGTTTTAGATGAGCTCAAAAGCCAAGCAACATCTGCTGAAGACAAAGCATATCTTGAGCAGGAACAAGTTACTCTTGATTCTGAAAGAGCTAATGCAATTGCCGACTTAGGTAAAGGCGTAACTCGTTTAGAAGTTGATAACGAAGGTATCGTTCACGATGCCGCAGTTGTACAAGAATCAATTGCCCGTGGCGAAGAGCGCAGTGGCGCTAACACTGCTGGTCGCCAGGCTTAAAAGCCTCAAACAACCTTAAAAACAGCCTCAATCGGGGTTGTTTTTAATTATCTAAGGTGAGGGTGGTGCAGCGGATGTAGCCACCGCCTTTGCCTAGCTCGGTTACCTCTGGTGTAATGGTTTTGAGGCCGCGAGATTCTATGGCTTTTTTTAATTTGGGAGCTTTGTTGCTCATGATCACAGTTTCGCCGGTAGACACCAAATTACAGGCAAAGCCGTGGGTAGCCTCGGAACGGGAGACTTCAATCTTCTCTATAGGTAGCTCGGCTAATAGCTTGCGGCTCTGGGGGACAAACGCTGCGGGGCAGTAGGCAATTAAGTTTGGCCGTATTACCGCTAGGGCTAGGTCAATATCGTAGTAGTAGCTGTCGGGCCAGCCAGTTTCTTGGTTAATAATGCGTTTGCCATACCCAAACCAACTGCGTTTAGGAATAGTTTGCAGGCCAATTACTTTATATCCGAGCAGATTCTCAATAAGTGGCCAGGCTTCTTTGCTGGTACGGTAATTGCTGCCCATAAAGATTACGTCACCGCAGGGGAGGGCATCGCCTTGACCGCTAAAGTGAATTCCCTCTGGTAAATGGATGATTTCTTTGCCTTGCTGAGCCAGGACTTGCTCAGCATACGGGGTTTCAGCTTGGCGTTTGTTTGGTAACACCGACATCAAGGCTTTGTTTCCGCGGCACAGTGCCCAATTGGCGGTGTACACACCGTCTTGGCAGTCTTTGGGCGGCAAGACTTT
>CAZIMF010000062.1:0-2029 GCA_964540445.1 uncultured Candidatus Saccharibacteria bacterium | reverse complement strand
GAATAGCATCGTGCTCGGCGACTGCTTTTGTGACATCAACAGGCACCTGAGAATCCATATACGGGTTTATTGCATACTGATCGCTAAAGAATTCGGCACCAGACATTAGTACTGTTTGATTAATTTTTATTTGAGCCGCCATCGCATCGATTGTAGCACTTTTAGGAGAGTTGGAATGTCATAAATGAGGTGGGGCTTAGTTCTGGATTTCGGTACGAGAGTGGGTGGAGGCTAGGAGCCTGCGACACTTTTCTCTGTTAACCAGAACTAAGCCCGGACTCGGACAAGCTACGCACTGGCTGCGCGTACGCTTGTCCGAGGTCCGGTCCATCATCTTGTGGTGCTCTTCGCCGACTACTCGCCGCGAGTGTTGCTGTGAACGGCCAAGGCCGACTTCACGTTCTCGCCTACGAGCGAGTCCTGCTCTTCGGGAGTCATCCCGTCGATGGCATCCTTCGCCTTGCGGATGAAGCGCCTTGCGGCACCGGCGTTGTCGACATCCGGACGGATGACCAGGGTGATGGTGCCGTCGAAGTCGTTCCTGCCGTTGCGAACGACACCTTCGATGCCCTGGATGCTGTCGCCGATGCTCACGAACAGGCTCATGCACTTGCTGCTGGGCATGAACTCCGTCGAGATGTGTCGACGTCTCATGCCACCCTGGAGCTCACGCTCCACTTTTCTGACCTGGATCGCTCCAAGTCTTTTGCACGTTGCGGTACCGAGTCCCACAGTTCCCCCTTGGGATTGTCTAATGGAATGGACCCTGTAATTGTACCTCCTTATGCTAGCAAGTCAATGTAATTGACGAAAAGCAACAAAAATGATAAAATACCACTGAAAGAAGAGCGATTTTAATTTTATGGATAACGTGCGTAACGGAGAAGAGTCAAGGAAATTATTTGAAACTGCCTATGAATCACGAGCAGCAATTATTGAAAATGCCAAAACTCTTCGTGAAAATGCGATTTTATTCAATTTAAGTTTCGTCGCGTTATGTCTGCGATACAAATTCTCTACCCAAAAACAATTTATTATTACTGGCGGCCCAAATCGGATAGTTCCAGTGGATCACGACACCGTAACATTAAAGCGCCAACCACGAGGTACAGAATCCGTTGACCCTGCTATCGATAAAATTCATCTTCGAATTGCTTTAGCTAACGTAGTTGATGGAGAGGGTGAAGTAGAACGGGATGTCCCTACTAACGATGTTTTTATAGATATTGTTAATGGGGATGGGTCACGTGAGTTTTACTTGGTTAATGGTGCCGGATTCTGGGTGTATGATGCAGTAACAGATGTTGTCGCAAACCCTGATGGCGAAATTACTGGAAATTATTTTGACGTGGCCGAACACGTTGACCAAAGTCGACTTACCGAAGAAAAGTTTAACTCATTAACATTTGCCCTTGGCTTACTGCGACCCGACCTAGAAGACAATCGCTCGGCAAACATTTAATGACTTGCAAAACTAGTTACTAGTTGTATAATACTGCTTAAGATTTAATTATTACCGCCCGGTATATGGTTGAATTTATGTCGTTTCCTGGAGTCTTAACAGATTTGGAGGCGAAGCACGTTGAGATTGCGAATTTCTTTCGTGAGTTCGGTAATGATTATGGTCATTATGGGGCTCACGAAAGAAAGGAGAGAAGGGAAACACCGGAAAGCTGGCCAACAGAGAGGCACTATCTGTGGCAAAACCCAGCCGTGAACGTACTAGGAGAGCAGACAAGCGTCGTTTGCTCCTCCTTGCATGGCACTTTCCGCAAGCTGTTGCCGACAAGCACGACATACACCAGAGAACATCTGGTAAGTACGGTCGTCGCTTTCGGGATCGGTAGCGGAAGTTCAGAAGGGCATAGTCACTGTAAGGAAATACTGGGGCAACACCAAAAGGAAGGAAAGCGTCTTGCCAAGACGGAACCGAAATTCCAATGGTACGGGTTCGAGCTTTCGCTCGCGTGGACGCGCGCGCATGAGGTTCGAAACCGCAGAAGAGCTCGACGCGGCTAGTCGTGAGACC
>CAZIMF010000061.1:0-5028 GCA_964540445.1 uncultured Candidatus Saccharibacteria bacterium | reverse complement strand
CCCCCAAGGTAAGCTGTACTGACTGTCAAAAGGATGGCGCGTCTTCTATTTGCAATTGCTACCCGCAGTATTCCTTTGGCTCGCAATTGACGCAGGCGGAGCAAACTTCCTGTGAGACGTGCAACAACGCCGGGCTAAAATACGATGTTACTACCGCTGCCGGCAAATCCCAACTAACACAAGATTGCTTGCAAAATAATCCAATCAAGACGGATATAAACATTTTTGTAAATGTACTGTCGGCCCTTGCCACGCTAGTAATAATTGGCACACTTATTGCTGGTGGTATCCAATACTCTATGGCTGGAAATCCACAAGCCGCGACCAATGCTAGAAAACGAATCATGAATGGCCTGCTAGCCATGGCCGGACTTTTCTTCCTGTGGGCCTTCCTGCAGTGGCTGATACCAGGAGGCGTTTAGTATGTTAGGTCTTAGCTTTATCGCAACCAAAGTAGCTGGCCTAGTTATTTTTGCGGATGTTGTCAAACCAGGCGCTAGCTGCGACTTAACCAATCCCACAATCTTTAAAACTTTCTTTATAATCCCGCCATGGTGGGAATATCTAAGCGGCAAGTATGATCAACTGCTTCAGTGCTCGCCAGATTTTCATTTCCCTACCGACATCTTGCCGGTTGGCCTGGCAGTGTTGGACATGCTACTTAGGCTGGCCGGCTTTTTAGCAGTCGTTTCCATAATCATTGCTGGCGTAGAATACATTACCGCTGCCGGCAATATCGATAAAATAACTAATGCTCGCCGCCGCTGGATAAATGCGCTAATCGGCCTATCCATCGCGCTGGTAGCCACGGCTGCCGTATCATTTATTGGTCGTAAGTTAGTAGAAGGCTAAAACTATGAAGTTCCTCGCCCTTTCATTAATTGACCCAAATCAAACAACTAGCTTGCCCCGGGCTCAGGCGACCCAATCCGAGCTGAATACAATTCTAACGATTGCCTTTGTCATTATCGGTTCAGTCAGTCTGATGCTGCTTGTCATTGCCGGCTTTCGTTACGTCATCTCATCCGGTGATCCAACTAAAATGGCTGATACCAAGCGGGCTATTATCTATACATTCGTCGGCCTGGTACTGTCAGCCTCGGCTGTCATAATAGTTAACGCTGTTCTGGGGCAGACCACACAGGGGACTAAATGAAACGTTTGCTTATAATTTTTTCACTACTGGCCGGGCTGATGCTTAGCGCGCCAGTGGCTTTAGCGGTTTATGATCCACTAAGTAGCGTTTGTGTGCCAGACAGCCCATCGATTAATAGCCCGACCTGCCAGCAATACCTAAAACAACAGAAAAATCCTAATTCCGACCCAGTCGCTGGGCCCACAGGAGTGTTGCAAACCGTCACCAATATTATGGCTATGCTTACTGGCATTGTGGCTGTAGTTATGATTATTATTAGTGGTCTTAGTTTTATGACAGCCGGCGGCAACATTGCCGGCCAACGGGCTGGCGATAACCCAAGCAAAGCCAAAAAGGCTCGCGCCCAGCTCAATGCTGCCGTAATCGGCTTGCTAATTGTGGCTCTAAGCTGGAGCATTTTGACATTTATTATTCAAAAATTTGTACAATCATAGGTATGAATATAGTCACAAAATTCCGCATTTTACTATTAAGCCTTCTCGGAGCAGCCTGCCTGTTTATTACAGTGCCGGTTCTTGCGATTGATTGCAGCAGCAGCAATTTAACGACACAAGAGGCTCTGCAGTGTGGCACAAATGGAGCTAGTGGTGGCCAAAACCCGACCCCCAAGGAAGCTACAAATAAATTCAACAATATTTTGAGTGACCTACTAAATATTTTGACTGTTCTTGTTGGAGTAGTGGCCGTGATTATGATCATAATGTCTGGCTTTCGCTTTACAACTAGCGGCGGCAACCCGGATAAAATCAAAAGCGCTCGAAGCGCACTTATGTACGCGGTTATCGGCATTATCGTAGCGGCTCTCGCGCAGTTAATCGTTAAATTTGTGCTCAATCGAGCCATTACGGCCAAAAATACCTCGCAGGTACCCACGGCTATAGTGATTAAAAACAGTTGACATCTGGCATAAGCGGAATATATCGTATAGCTATAAAGTAAGGATTATTAAATGCTTTCTAAAATCAAAAATTTCATTCTAGGCTTAAGTTTATTATTAGTATTTACCAGCGCACCGGCTATGGTATATGCTGCGCCAGTCACGCCCGACCAAGGAGTTTGCGCCGGTGCTTCTACCTTACAAATTGGTACAGGCGACAATAATGCTCCTGCTGGTAACACGGACTGTACGACCGCCGATCAAACCAGTAAGGTCAATAACTTGATCTCAACAATCCTAAATGTGCTGTCAGTAATAGTCGGCATAATTGCCGTCATTATGATCATCATTGGAGGCTTTCACTACATCACCAGTGGCGGTAGTGACGAGAAAGTCAAAAAGGCCAAGAACACCATCTTGTACGCCATTATTGGTCTGATTGTCGTGGCCTTAGCCCAGATCATCGTTAAGTTTGTCTTGCAAAAAGCTGCAACACCATAACGAGCCAGTCTATAATGCCAGTATGAGAAAACTGTCAGCTTTGATAGCAAGTTTAGTAGTGACGTTCAGTATGCTGTTCGCACCAGCTTTAGTTTACGCTCAGCCTGATATTCAAAGTGGCCTATGTACTGGAGCTAATCTTGAGTTTACTGAGAACCCGCAACCAGGCGGTTGTTCCGGTTCTAACGGCACAGACACAATTAATAGAGTTGTTCATACCATAATTAACCTACTTAGTGCTGTCGTTGGCATCGTAGCTGTCATAATGATCATTGTTGGCGGGTTGCGCTATATAACTTCCGGCGGCAACGACACATCTGTGACCAGCGCCAAAAACACCATCTTGTACGCCATCATAGGACTAATTATTGTAGCGTTTGCTCAGATACTCGTGCGCTTTACTCTCAGCAAAGTTACAAATAGCTAGCTAAATTTAACCATCAAAAAACCCCGCCAAAATGCGGGGTTTTTAATTCAGTCTTTTTTAGAGAACTTGAATTTTCTTAATCGTGTCTTGCTTTTGCTTAGCAAAACTAATGGTCAAAACACCGTCTTTTAAGACAGCTTCTATCTCGTCTTCCTTAACTGGTACTGGCAAAACAATGCTACGGCTAAACTCGCCCCAGTAACATTCCTGCAAGAAATAATTCTCGACATTATCTTCATTGCCAGCGCTCAGAGTTCCTCTGACGGTCAGTGTATTGTCGCTAATCGAAACATCAAGCTCGTTTTTGTTAACGCCAGCTACACGGCCCTTAACAACTAACTTTTCTTTGGTCTCGTAAACATCAACTGCCAGCTGACCGGCTACTGGTTCGTCTTCGTCCCACTGGTCTTCAGCTACAGCTGCGCTAGCGCCCGAGCCATCGTCAACTACTTCGTCCTCACTCAAAAAGGCGGCTGAAATGTCATCGCCCATTAATAAATCGTCCTGTTGGCTAGGTGCTTTAGCCATAATTATTTAACCTCCACAGTATTTATTGTCTGATTTTTAGGGGAATATTTGTCTTATGGTTCAGTATAGCGAACGTTTTGACGCCTATGCAAGATGTTACACTGCATTTACAACACGTCGTCTCTGATTACACCCTTGCAACAATTTTGATAATCGAGTGACCAAAATTTCTACAAAGGCTCCACCGGTCTTCCTCTCCCTGTTGTTTATACCCAGACAAAAGGGTACCCTAAAAATACTTATGAGCCTCATGGAAAATGCCATTGGGTGGCTGGCTCCGCCGAGCTGTATCGGCTGCGGAGTTGAGGGCACAGCTTTTTGCGAAATGTGTGAGACGGCCGAATTATTACCACACGGCGGTCACTGTGGACTGTGTGACGCGCTTAGCCCAGATGCCAAAACCTGCATTCGTTGTCGCCGTGGCGGTGCCCCACAGCACATTTTTATAAGCACCGATTACGGGGGCGCTGCTCAGCGGCTTCTTAACAGTTATAAATTTCGCCACAAGCGGGTTGCAGCTGATCCAATAGCTGGAGCAATGGTTGGCACGCTCACTTATTTTTTGGCTCGGCAGGCAGATAAGCAGGATTACCTGATAGTTCCTGTGCCTTCGGCAACTTCCAGGGTACGTACACGCAGTTTCGATCACGCCAAATTGCTAGCGAAAACAATTGCCGCTCAAACAGGACACGATTTCTACCCTGCTCTGTCGCGTCTGGGACAAAGCCGCCAAGTTGGTGCTAAACGCAGCCAACGGCTAACTCAGCAAGCCGAAAATTACTATGTTTTGCGGCCAGAAAAAATATCCGGCCGAAAAATATTAATAATTGACGATGTTTTGACCACTGGCGCAACTTTACGGGCTGTTTATAAAACTCTACGACGTGCTGGGGCCAAACAAGTCGACGCCCTGGTTTTTGCCAAACGACTATAAACTTGGCGGAGAGAGTGGGATTCGAACCCACGGTACCGTTGCCGGCACACCAGTTTTCAAGACTAGCTCCTTAAACCACTCGGACATCTCTCCAGTTAAAAGTATAAACCAAAAACAGGGGTAATTTGGTATCATAATCTATGCTTGCAATACGGAGAGGTACCCAAGTGGCTGAAGGGGACGGTTTGCTAAATCGTTAGGGGGGCGCAAGCCCCCGCGAGGGTTCAAATCCCTCCCTCTCCGCCAGCTTTGCTACAATAAGCCATAGCGCTTATGGCAGACGAAGATAATAATTGGCAATACAGTCCGGGCGGTGATTCCGCAGTAGAGGCAAAGCTGTCCGAGGCAGTTGATGACGAGCTAAAGAAACCGGCTCGTAAAGGTTCTGGTTCAATCAGTTGGCAAGCATCTGAATATATTGACCACAAACAAGGCGCCAGTTGGTTTTTGGCCCTGGCGGCTGCAACCATTGTGATTGCCGGCGCATCTTACTTAATAACTAAAGATATTTTCGTGGTCATAATCTTGGTGTTACTCGGTGTATCTGTCGGTATTTTTGCCCACCGCACACCACAAAAACTAGACTTTGAGCTGAGCCAAGACGG
>CAZIMF010000060.1:0-5347 GCA_964540445.1 uncultured Candidatus Saccharibacteria bacterium | reverse complement strand
CGACGAGGTAATTGAAGATACTGTATATTTTGCAAAACGCTATATAAACGACCGGTTTATGCCCGATAAAGCAATTGATTTGCTTGATGAAGCAGCTGCTCATTTGCGGGTCGACAAGGGCAAAACACCGCCCGAATTACGTGAAGCTCAAAAAGAGCTACGACTATTACAGGTCCGCATCGAAGATGCTGCAGCTAATGAAGATTATGAAGCAGCTGCTCGCCATAAAACCAATGCGAGTCGGGTAGCCCAAGAAATTACAGAGCTGCAGGCTAAATACAACGATAATCAAAAACTTAAGCTTACCAGCAATGATATTGCAGCAGTGGTAGCCCGAATCACCGGAGTCCCAGTCCAGAAAGTAATTCGCACCGAGGCGAAATACCTCTTAAATCTTGAAAAGACACTCAAGAAACACATTATTGGCCAGAGTGAAGCAATTGATGCGGTAGCAAAAGCCGTCCGCCGCAACCGGAGCGGTATCAGCGATGATCGTCGGCCGATTGGTTCGTTTGTGTTTTTAGGCCCAACTGGCGTTGGCAAGACTGAATTAGCACGAACGCTAGCACGTGAGTTCTTTGGTAGCGATAATAACCTCGTTAAAATTGATATGAGTGAATTTGGTGAACATCATAATGTGTCCCGTTTAATGGGCGCACCAGCTGGGTATGTGGGATATGATGATGGGGGTCAACTGACAGATAAGATTCGCCGTCAGCCGTATAGCTTGGTGCTGTTCGATGAAATCGAAAAAGCGCACCCAGATGTTTTCAATATGCTGCTTCAGCTACTCGAAGATGGTCGTCTGACCGACGGCAAGGGCCGTGTAATTGATTTTAGTAATACAGTAGTCATTATGACTAGTAATATTGGCGCTGAGAAGCTTCAAAAAGAGGCGAGTCTAGGCTTTAAAGTCGAAACAAAGCAAGATAAAGATAATTTAAACGCATTGCACGAGCGCAATAAAGACGAAGTACTTGGATCGCTAAAAAAAATGTTACGACCTGAGCTACTCAATCGTATCGATAATACTATTGTCTTTCGTGCTCTAACAAAAGAAGAAATTTTGCAGATACTTGATTTACAGTTAGCTAATCTTGAGCAACGACTTGTTCGGCATGGTATTGGCCTTAAAGTTCAACCGGCAGCAAAGCGGTATTTAGCTGAGCATGGATATGATATAAAAAACGGTGTACGACCACTCCGACGTTTGCTTCAGGATACGCTCGAAGATCATATCTCGCATGGGTTATTGGACGGGGCATACCACAAGGGCGAAATGGTAAATGTGAATGTTCGTGACGGTAAACTGAGTTACTCAGCAGTTAAAGAATAATATAGGCTGGTAGGGTATAATTAACGGTACTATCATCACTATAAATGCAGACTAATTCATCAATGAAGCAATTCATCCGGCTCCTTACCGGCTTTCTTTCGCTAGCCGTTATTATAGGTTCGTTATTTGCTGCTACACATCGGCAGGGAATCTTAGATTATTTTGCTCTTCGAAACTATAAGCCGGACGCTCGAGTCGTGGCATTAGCTGACGCTACAACCATGCGCGATGATACGCGTCGAATTTTTTACGTAAACCATCCTGAACTAGATCAGAAAGCCGATTTTCAGACTAAGTGCCAAACAGCTGAACAGTCGATTGTTCTGGGGTGCTACGTACAGCGAAAAGGTATCTTTTTGCTAGATGTATCAGAACCACGCCTATCAGGTGTTATTGAGGTTACTGCCGCGCATGAGGTATTGCACGCACAATACGATAGGCTAAGTGCGACAGAAAAAAAACATATCGATCAACTGACGACTGATTTTTTTGCAAACCTTAACAACGACCGAATTAAAAAAACAATCGAGCAGTATCGTGCAAAAGATCCATCAGTAGTACCGAATGAACTACACTCTATCCTTGGTACCGAGGTTCGTACGCTAACACCCGAGTTAGAAGCGTATTATGGACGCTACTTTAATGACCGGCAGCAAATTGTTGGTTACTCAGAAAAATATGAGCAAACCTTTGTTCAGCTCACCAACCAAGTTGAAAATTTTGACGCACAGCTTAAATCACTTAAAGCAACAATTGACTCAAATCAACAAGAAATTCAGGGGCAAAACGCTGATATTGAACTCCAAAAAAGTCGGCTCGATTCACTTATAAACGCTGGCAAGACTGACGAATATAACGCTGCAGTGCCAACCTTTAATGCTAGTGTGAATAGCTACAATGCATTAATTAACCGTACCCGTGCTCTGATAAATCAATATAATAGTATTGTTGAGGAGCGTAATAAAATTGCTACTACCGAGCAGCAATTGGTTGAAGCAATTAACAGCAATATAATTCCTCAACAGACTGAGTAAAGGAGCCATACTATCGCGCGTAAATCTTCTCAATATGTCTGCAATAACTGCGGTGCTGTAACAACTTCATGGAGCGGCAAATGTATGACTTGCGGTGAATGGAATACCTTGCAAGAAGAGGCTGTAATTGTCACAGGTGCCTCAAAAGCAGCCAGTAAACGTAGTAGTCTTCAGATTATGCCCGCCAAACTTGCAAGTACAAGTCAGGACGCCCAGCGTATCCAGACGAGTATTACGGACGTCGATGCGGTACTAGGTGGGGGCTTGGTCTCGGGAAGCGTCAGCCTCATTGCCGGACAGCCCGGGATTGGAAAAAGTACATTGTTGCTGCAGATTGCAGCCGGTATTGCGAAAAAGTACTCCGTTTTATATGTGAGCGGTGAAGAGTCGTCTCACCAAATTGGTTTGCGTGCTTAACGACTTGGTGTAGAAGATTCAAATGTTCAGATGGCTACCAGTACTAATGCAGATGATATTGCGGCAACTATCGCCAAAGAGAATTTTACGGTTGTAATTGTCGATTCAATTCAAACGGTTACCACTGACGCTGTCGCTTCAGCTGCTGGCACTGTATCGCAAATTACAAACTGTACCCACGTGCTAACTAGTGCAGCAAAGCAGAAAAATACAGCTGTTATCTTGGTGGGGCATGTTACCAAAGAAGGTTCGATAGCCGGTCCAAAAGTGCTTGAACATATTGTTGATACTGTTTTACAGCTTGAGGGCGATCGTTATGGTGGGTTTAAGCTGCTGCGCAGCATTAAGAATCGGTTTGGATCAACTAACGAAACCGGTATTTTTGAAATGCAGGAACGTGGCCTTATCGAAATCAGTAATCCATCAGCTGCGTTACTGGCAGAGCGGCAAGTAAGTGACGGTTCAATTGTACTTGCTACGATGGAAGGCAACAGAGCTTTATTAGTAGAAGTTCAGGCGTTAGTTAATAAAACCTCATATGGCTACCCAAAACGAGCAGCCAGCGGTATTGAACTTAACAGGCTTAACTTATTAATAGCGATGATGGAGCGGCGCACAAAACTCAATCTATCCGATCAAGACATTTATATAAATATAGTGGGTGGCATGAAGATTACTGAACCAGGTGCAGACTTGGCAATTTGTATGGCAATAGCATCAGCCGCTAAAGGTATGCAACTTAAGGGTAATGCAGCCGTATTTGGAGAAGTCGGCTTGTCTGGTGAAGTTCGTCATGTGCCATTCGCCGAACGACGCATAGCTGAGGCAGCTAAACTTGGCTTTGATGCAGTTATCGGGCCCAAGAATACAGTTAAGTCGAAAAAAGCGACCATACTACAGCCAGTAGCAAACGTCCGCACCGCTCTCAACACCTATTTGGAGATTTAATGACCGCCACAACAATCAGCGTTGAAGTTAACCTGTGCACTCAAGCCAGTGAGATATTGTTTGCCAGAGAAGGTAAACAATGCACAAAAACTAAATAAAAAATACCTAAATTTAAAAACCTACAATATCAGATTTTACTCCACCACCTTCAACATATGCCTGGCGACCCGATCCTGGAACAGATCGAGTTGCGCCAGGCGTCGCTGGAAGACAGGTATATGCAGGGTCGCTGCCTTTCTTTGTGCACAAGGTGTATGACACACCGGGCAAAGTATTCCAATTAAAAAGGAAGTTACTCGGCGGCGGTGAAGCAGCCGGGGATATTAGTAATGTTATGCTTGCAGCGCTAGAACTGCCAAAGTCAACTGTTTTGGAGTCTTTGGCATCATAGAGCACGCTGTCGATTACTTCAGCGCTGAGTTCGTGGCTTCCGCCGCCGGTGGCTCCATAGTTGTAGCTAATAGTTGCCGGGCTGCTGCCTATATTTTCACTTTTCACGATGTTTCCGTCGACCAGGAAGTTTATTTTACCGGCAAAACGGTCGCTTGATATTGGATGCGTACCCTGAGATGCAGTAGCGGTTAATACAAAGTTTGGTGCTGTTCCGGAAACAGTTAACGTAATAGACGGTTTAGCATCTTCGCATTTATGAACATCGTCTTTTTCGGTGGTATTTGAGCCGGCCGTGCCATTAAATTTATCGGTTGAGAATTCGTTTGCAGAGGCACCAGCAACGTTTTGCTTGGCACGAGGTGGCGTACAGTCAGTGGCTAGTTTGTTAGAAACAATATCGATAGCCTGCTTGGTTGTTGCACTGGTTTTTTTGTACCAGGATGGGAACAAATCGTTTGTAGGACTGGGCTCAACCGATCCGACGCCTACGTGGCTGCGTACAACAAAGGCTGGTAATGACTGAACACCAGGTGGTTTAACTCGTTCTTCGGGTTTAAGATTAGTGTGCGCCTTTTCCATCCAACCAGCAACAATTGGTTGAGTCATAGTTTCCATGAAACCAGACAATTCTTTAGTTCGGTCGTGATAACCAACCCACGTACCAACAGCATATTGCGTTGACATGCCCATCATCCACCCATCTTTTGAGTCGTTGGTAGTTCCGGTCTTAAAACCAAACTTCCACCCTTTGTAGCTATGTGACTTGGTGCCTAGGTAGCTGGCTTTTGGATCGCTAATCATGTCGTCGACAATGTAGGCTGCGTCAGGCCGTACGGCTTGTACGCCGGCGCTTGGCTTCCATTCTTCGACTACTTTACCACTGGCATCTTCTACTTTAAGGATGTAGGTTTGCGGAATATTAAGGCCGTTGCGCGAAAGAGTAGCAAAGCCATGAACGTGCTCATCTAACTTAAGGTATGCACCGTCTCCGATAGCAGACGCGGTGTAGCAAGGAGCTTCTTTAGTAAGAGCGTCGTCTTGGTAACACTTGTAGTCACCGCGAGCTTCGCCTTCTGACGTGCCTGGTGATTGCATTAACTTCTTAGAGGTCTCGATGGTTTTATTCACGCCTACTGTTAGCATAGCTTTCATGGCAGGAATGTTTCGTGAGCCACCTAATGCATAACGTACAGTAATTGGACCAGGGTATTGGAAGTCG
>CAZIMF010000059.1:0-5425 GCA_964540445.1 uncultured Candidatus Saccharibacteria bacterium | reverse complement strand
TGGCAAATGGCGAAGTTATCGAAACCAAACGCATCAGCAAGCGAGAACTTAGCAAAAAACAAGGCTTGTCTACCTTCGATGGAGAAATTTATCGTACACTCGATGCCCTTATCGAAGAAAATCACGATGTAGTCAAAGGTTTGAATCTTGCAACAACTAAAAATTCGGCTGGTTATGATGTAGCAACTGTTAAGCAAAAAGATGGTTCCTTCGATTTAACGCCGCTGATTGTTGGTTCCCAGGGCACCTTAGGTATCGTTACCGAAGCAACCGTTGCGACCGAACCGTTTAACCCCAGCACAACTTTAGTGGCTGGTCTTATCAATGACATTACGCAAGCTAATCAAATTGTTCTAGAGCTGCGCAAAGGCTCAAAGAAGACGCCATGCTCTATCGAAATCGTCGACGACAATCTGTTGAACTTTATCCAAGAGACAAATCCAAATCAGCTAAAGGGTATTATTAAGCCGCCGTTTCCAAAACTGTACATGCTGGTTGAGTTTGACGATGCCTCTGCTAAGGCTCAAAAGAAAAATGCCAAGCGTCTGACAAAATTATTCGAAAAATATAATATTCAAAGCAAGATCGAAACCGAAACCCACAAAAAAGAAGAACTCTGGAAGATTCGCCATAGTGCTGCCTCAGTTATTGCTTATAACAAAGGTAATGCCCGAGCGTTGCCCATCATCGAAGACGGTGTAGTCCCGGTGGAGCGGTTCGAAGAGTACCTAGAGCAGGTGTATCAGATGTTCGACAAGTATAAGCTGCAGGTTGCAGTTTGGGGTCACGCCGGTGATGCAAACTTGCATATGCACCCGTTTTTAGATTTAAGCACCGTAGGGGATCGCCAGCGCATATTCCGCATTATCGACGATTACTACACTATGGTCATTGGCCTTGGCGGCAGCACCAGCGGTGAGCATAACGACGGCCGAATGCGCGGGCCATACCTTGAAAAACTGTATGGTCCCGAAGCATACGAACTATTCCGAAAAGTAAAACGAATTTTCGATCCATATGGCACCTTAAACACCGGTGTTAAGATTGACGTAGTTACTGACGACATCAAATCTTTGCTGCGTACCGAATACTCGCTCAATCATTTGTCGGACTACATGCCGCATTCCTAGAGGGCCATCAGATTTAATTAAAAGTTAATAACTTTTTGCTATACATGTTGTATGGCACGCTATACCTACAAAAAAATATATTCCTGGACACCTGACATTGCATACCTGGTGGGGTTGATCGCATCAGATGGATGCTTGATAAATAACGGTCGGCACTTAAACATTACATCCAAGGATAAGGAGATTATTGATAACGTACAAGAAATATTAAAAATGGACGTAAAAGTTCCCTTTAAAGGTGGTATGTTTGCTGGCCTAGCATATCATTTACAGTTTAGTAACGTAGCATTTTATGATTTTCTGCTTAGCATTGGTCTCACACCGGCAAAAAGTAAAACAATGGGAGCGCTAAAAGTACCGAATGCGATGTATGCTGACTTTTTAAGGGGTTATTTCGATGGCGATGGTTCAGTACATGGGTACTGGGACGTACGGTGGAAAAATAGTCTGATGTTTTACTCTGATTTTAACTCCGCAAGCTTAGAGTTTTTATACTGGCTTCAAGATATGAACATGCAGCTAATCGGGGTGAGCCAGGGGTCAATTAATACAAGTGCCCGGGTGTCTACCCTTCAATATGCAAAAGCTGACTCTCGCAAAGTATTTCAGTTTATGTATTACTCACCGCGTCTCCCGGTTTTAACCCGTAAAAAGAATAAATACATGAATTTTTTTACCCAAGATCCGTATGTTACTATAGTTACCTAAGCGCGAGTGGTGGAATGGTAGACACGCTTGTCTGAGGGGCAAGTGCCGTAAGGCGTGGAGGTTCAAGTCCTCTCTCGCGCACCACACTATAAAGCTGTACAGCAATGTACGGCTTTATTTATGGTAAGAGCTTATGTTTATAAACAATAAGTTCAATAATATATCACATCTGATAACTTTTTGCATAGTTAAGCAGGCGCGTTATAGGTTTTTTAGAGTAAACACTGGTACACTCTTGAAACCAAAAAATGGGAGGACTAGTATAAGTAGTAGAGATTTAGTAATACAGATATTAAAAATAAAACGTTGAAGGAATTAAGGCTATGAGCCCGGTCGCTGCACAATTGAGTATTTCCCACGAGAGACAACTTGGGGAGATATTTGTGCAACCGACACCAGAACTTTTCGACAATACGTTACTTGAGCCGGGAACACGAGTTGGTCACTATGAACTTGATGAACATATGGCGACAACAGATATGTCGGTGGTCTATGCTGCCCGAAACGTCATAAGCGAAGAGCCGGTGGCCGTAAAGCTTCCGCGCGATGAAGATTCAGCTGACAGATTACGCGAAGAAATCGTCATGCATTCTAGGTTTACCGATAATCTATACGTTGTGACAATTGATGGTACCGGAGTGTTCCAAGATAATCCTTTTCTGGCAACCCGGCGACAAGAAGGGGGTACGCTTGACGACGACATACGGACAGCCCAAGCAACTACCCGAAATTCAGCAGGTTTGATAAAAGCGCTTATTTCACAAATCGATAAAGGGTTAATCGAGTCAGATACCGCAGAGGCGCGGACACTTGACTATAGTGAAGTGCGTGACGCGGTACGATCGTTAGATGGCGAAAATTTGATACGCAACATTACTACTGACACCGATAATCTTGATGCAGAAGCAGTAGTGCACGTAGTCGCTGATGCAGCAGGGGAGCATGGTCATGCCATGTCGCCGGATAGTCCACTTGCCTTGGCAACTGCTAGGGAGCTATTAGAACAAGAAGCCTTGCGCGATCCAACAGGTGAGGCACCAGACTACGACACAATCTTACGTCGCACCCATGTATTAAGGGGTGTTGCTCTGGGGGTAGAAGCTCTCAATAGAATGGGGGTAGTACACGCCGATGTTAAGACTCGCAACGCGGCCAAGAATAAGATGGGCGATGGACGACTGCTTGATCTTGGGATTGCGGCGCAAAGTAGGATGACGACGGTGAGCAGCCCACTCGGTAGCTTTGGGAGCATCCCTCCAGAGGGTTACTTAGGTTTTCTGACCTTACAAACCGATCCATTTGGGATATCTGCAACTGCCTATCGAGCGTATACGGGTAAACTTCCGTATATGGTATTCCCCAATGATGCTAGTGCGACATACAGATATATGCTAGACCATGATCCGATTCATGTTTGTGAGTTAAACGATCGAGTACCTGCTGGTTTGGGCAACGCTGTGATGCTGGGCTTGGCACAAGATCCATGTGATCGTGCCAGAACTTCAGAACTCCGCCAGGCATTTGAACTTCACCTCTGAATCTGTTAGTATTGTTCGAGTCTTTAGGGTGATTAGCTCAGTTGGCTAGAGCACCTCGTTTACACCGAGGGGGTCGGGGGTTCGAATCCCTCATCACCCACCAAGAATTTCAAATGTTTTACACGAATAAGATATTAAAACTGTCCAGACCTATCCTTCTTGCCGTGGTTGCGGCGCTTATCGTAGTTGGTCTGCTGATAGCTGTGCTTATCCGTAATAACCGAGAACAGTCCTCAAACAAAGCATCGACCACCACTTTTATTGATGCCAATGGTGGCACATACCAGCAATCTGCTCTGCAGAATGAAGATGGCAAAATACCACAAACTGCTTCAGATCTTCCGCAAACAAGCTCAAACGGTCCACAGCCCTGTTCGGGCAACAAAGATGATGTATGTATCTTCGCTCCATCGGTAGATTTTTGGCCGAGCCAAGGTGAAGATAGCACAAATCACGACTATGCTGCCCCTGCCAATAGTGTTATTAAGAATATTGGTGGGGTAATGACTGCCTATAGTGGTACAAACATCACCTTAAAAACCGCCTCTGGCCGGAGTGTTGTGGTTACCTTTCCACTTGAAGTCGTAGATTGGTGGAATATGGTGCACTCACCAAACTACAATAACTATAGAGTAGGTGTTGGCGATACTATGACCATTGAGTACGGCGAACCTGCCGACCAACATAGTGATGCGATAGGTCCTAAGCAAATTCTCGCTACCCGATTTGCAATTAAGCCGGTTGAAACAAAAGCCGAGCTCTCTGAACCAATTCAAAGATACTAATTATTTTAATCAATTTGTTTACAGTAGTGACTTTGGTGGTATGCTACTAGTATAAACAAGGGAGAATTGTATGGGTTTTGTAGTTTTTTTGATTATTGCTACCATTTTTGTGCTTATTTCGGGTATTCGGATTGTAAATCAATATGAACGTGGGCTGGTGCTAACGCTTGGTAAGTTTACGAGTTTACGAAATCCTGGGCTAAACATTATCATTCCATTCATTCAGGTAATGCGTAAAGTTGATGTTCGGTCTACCCCAATTGATGTAGCTAAACAAGAAGTTATTACTAAAGACAACGTAACGGTGAGTGTTGATGCCGTAGTGTTCTTGCGAGTAATTGACCCAGTAAAAGCGGTTTTAGAAACAACAAATTACCTCTACGCCACTAGCCAATTTGCACAATCGGCGCTACGTGATGTCACCGGCAGCGTGGAAATGGATGACTTGCTTGGCAAGCGCGAACAAATTAGCCAGCAGATAAAAGAAATTGTTGACAGGCAAACCGACGCGTGGGGAATCGATGTCGAAAACGTTAAAGTCCAAAACATTGAGTTGCCGCAAGACATGAAGCGCGCCATGAGCAAGCAGGCCGAGGCAGAGCGTGAGCGCCGGGCTAACATCATTAATGCTGACGGCGAGAAACTAGCTGCTCAAACCCTGGCCGACGCCGCCCAGATACTCTCTAATGCGCCTGGAGCCATTAATCTGCGTACACTTAACACTATCGAACGTATTTCTAGCGAACCATCTCAAAAGACCATGATGCTCTTCCCGATAGAACTTGTTGACGCACTGCGCGGCAAAACTAGGTAGGCCACCACATGTTAGCCGATTACCAAAAGCAAATCGACGACTCGGTACAACCCTATGCCAAGCCGTATTGGGATCCGCTGAGCCAACTAGCTAGCATCATCGAGGAAGTCGGTGAAATCTCACGTATCTTAAATCATAAGTACGGCGATAAACCCAAAAAGCCGGCCGATATTCACAACAGTCTCGAAGACGAACTAGCCGACATACTGTTTAGCATCATCTGTCTGGCAAATAGCGAAAACATTCAGCTCGATGAGCCCTTGCAACGAACAATTGCAAAACTGAATACCCGCGACAAAGACCGATTTCCAAAAAAACCTCTTAACAGCGGTTGAATAATCTGTTAATTTGCCGTAAACTTACCTAAGTATCCGGCTATAACGATAAGTTGGTGGGGCTCTTTAGCTCAGTTGGTAGAGCAGAGGCTTGAAGAGCCTTGTGTCCCCAGTT
>CAZIMF010000058.1:0-5440 GCA_964540445.1 uncultured Candidatus Saccharibacteria bacterium | reverse complement strand
ATCTAAACTTCAGTAATTATTTAGATTGATTCTAAATCATCCTAGGTTCTGCCTAGATTATCCGAAGAAAATGTAACCGAAAGTTAATGCCACTATGCAAAAATGCGATATCACCGGTAAAGGAAAGCAATACGGCCACAATGTTAGCTTTTCGCTACGCCGCACCAAAAAAGTCTGGAAGCCCAACCTACAAACGAAAACTATCTTTGTAGATGGCAAAAAAGTGCGCCTCAAGGTAAGCACCGCAGCTATCCGTACACTAAAGAAAAAGGGCTTGCTCGTAACCGAAACCCCTGCCCGCACCACCACAAAATCTGCAGCCAATCAGGCCAAAACTTCAGCTGCCCCCAAATCCGCAGCTGCCAACGCGAAGTAGTCTTGTAGTTTCAACGAAGCCAGAAATTTAATTTTGCACTATACAGTTGCTTACTATACCCCTGTTTCATTAAAGTTTAATGAAACGCAGATATAGTAACGAAAACGTATACTGTCCCTGGGAATGAGATGTAAACAGCTGTGGAGGTTGCGGAAGCTGCGGAGTTACTGACGGTTAAGGACGACGAGCTTGGTACCTTCACCAAGGTCAAAGTTCTTCATTTTGATAGAATCGAGCGTCTCGGTAACTTCCATACCAAGCGCTTTGATAGCTTCTTCAAGAGGAGCCTGGGGGACTTCGTACTTTAGTTTAGGATCGTCATAGTGAGTTGGAACGACAATACGAGGTTCGATTTCTTTGAGGACTTTTTGAGCGCCAATACCGTCTAGCGTATAGCCGTTGCCGCCAATTGGTAGAAATAGAATGTCTACGGTACCAATAGCTTCGAGCTGCACATCACTTAAGTCAGGATTAATGTGACCAGTTACGACAATTCGTACACCGTCCATGATAATGCGATAGATGGTAGTTGAAGATTTCCCTGGTTCATCCATATGGCTTTGAGCCGGAATTCCTTGAATTGAAACGTCTGAGATTTCGTATTCACCTGGTTGATCAAGAGTAAAACGAGCTTCTGCTGGTAGTTCAGAGGCAGCACCGGTTACTAAAACAATGTCTTTTGCAGTTGCAACACCTTTTTGGCCAAGACTTACTAGGTTGTCATCGATAACAATGCTGGTTTTTTTGGTTTCAATTTTGATACAGTTGGCGCCGTAATATTCTATCTCCACTATTTTTTACCCTTCGTTTTGGTTGTTAATGAGTCTTTAGTTGTTAGTGATTCTTTTTTGGTAGCTGGTGCTGCGGCTGAGGGACCAGTTGACTCGGCTTCAGCGTCTGCATCAGATTCGTCGGCATTGCCTGATAGTAAGTTATCTTTGTCGACAATGATTTGTTTTTTTGAATCGAGAACAGTTAACAAAAATCGATCGTTGATTTGCCGACGATATTCAAATTCTTTCTTTTCCATAACGGCATAGCGAATTGCCTTGCCTTCTTTTGCTTCTAGATCGGTAACGTACTTTGCAAGTTGGGTATGGTTAACGTCGCCGACAACTAAAAAGTCGATACCGCTTTTTTCGTCGCGGGTAAATTGCCCAGTATATAGTGCGAGATTTACATTACCCAACGATTTAAGTCCGGCCGTTGATTCGGATGTATCTTCGTCGGCAGTGACGCCTGCCGTAGCTCCAAAAATCTGCGAGAGCGGATCATAGAATTGGTACGACTTATTGATTTCGTAGTACAAACGGTTGTTAGTAGTTTCGGATGAAATGATACCGGCGTTGAGCAGATTAGAAAGTTCTCTGCGCACCGAATTTATTTGTTCATCAATTTTGCGTGTTATTTCGCGCACATAAAATGACCTATTAGGATTACTATAAAAAAGTTGCAATAACTTAACACGTGTTTTGGACCCAAAGAGTTGTTCAATCATTCTTCTATTGTATCAAACCTTCGTGAAATTAATGATATATTCTATTGCTCTGTCTTCAGATTGAACCCAAATGATGTCTTGATTACGCTTAAACCATGTCTTTTGACGCTTTGCTAAATACTTATGGCTCCTAACGAACAACTCCTTAGCTTCATCGAGTGTACTTTCTCCCGACAGGTGTTTAACCAGCTCACGGTAGCCTGCGGCCAGCAGCCCTGGAGCATCTGAACCATACAGGTTGATCAAGTTTTGTACCTCCCTTAACAGCCCGTCGTCAAACATTGTATCCACTCGCGCGACGATCCGCTGATTTAGTTGTTCTTGTTCGATTTGCATGCCAAGTACTAATATATTTTTAGGTTTTAATTTGCGATTTGGCTGCATTTTTATTTTAAGTTTTTGGTTTGAGTCTTGGCTTGGGTTTTGTGCTGTACGTTCGATTATTCGGCTCAAGTGTCGAGGATTCTGGAAGTCTACTTCAATTTCATCGATGCTAAGTTGGCGAGCTTTAATTTGCAAATCTTCTAGGCTCATAGCCTCGAGTTCGTTTCGTAACAGCGGATCGGCTTCGCCGGCAAAACTAAAATCGTAGACAAAACCGTCTATATATAAACCGGTGCCGCCAACAATAATTGGCAGCTTTCCGCGCGTTTGAATGTCGGTAACTTTTTGTTTGGCATACGCTTGAAAAGCAGCGGCCGAAAAATATTCGTTTGGCGTAATCAAATCCAGCCCGTGGTGCAACACTTTCTTTTGATCTGCGGCAGACGGCTTCGCCGTCCCAATGTTCATGTCTTTATATATAGTCCGCGAATCCGCACAAATAATCTCGCCGTCAAATTGCTGGGCAACATGCATAGCCAAGCCCGACTTGCCACTGGCCGTCTGTCCGACAATTACAATAATTGGCTTTGGTTGGGGTTCCATAACAAACTATCGACCTTAACGGTGTACTCATTCGAGACGGCTACGCCGTCGGCTTCGAGCGCGCGCTTTTGACCTTCGAGCCCGTCGGGGACATACCCGCGCGCTAACCCACCCTGCTTATTAACTACTCGTTGCCACGGCAAATCGGTTGGACCAAAATGTGCCAGCTGACCGACTTCCCAGGCAGCCCAGGCAGCCCCGCATAACGCAGCAATTTGACCATACGTCATTACCCGCCCCGTCGGAATCTCCCGGACCATGTCATACACCCGCTGCTTAAATGCATCGTCAACCCTAGACATCATAGTGAGGTTTTGTTGACGCGCATCTTTGTTTCGTTAGAAACTGTTTTAAGAAAATCTTCGACTGATAGCTCGGGATGAGCCGCGATTACTACTAAATCTTGGCGGACACGAGGCATCACCTGATTGGTAGCAATTTCTTTTTCACCAATAACAAGGGTATACGGCACCTTCATCATCTCGGCATTTCGAATCTTTTTGCCAACTGATTCGTTGTCATTATCAATTGTCAGACGTATATTCATTTCTTTGGCTAAACCAAGAATCTTTTCTGCAAAATTAACAGTGGTCTCTTCTTGATTTACGGTGATTACCCGGACTTGTTCCGGAGCTAGCCAAATTGGAAACCGGCCCGCTGTATGCTCAATATAAACACTCAAAAAACGCTCGGTTGACCCCATTATGGCGCAATGTATCATTACCGGTTGCTCCTGACTGCCATCTTCGGCAATATAGTTGAGCCCAAAGCGTTGCGGCATCACAAAATCAAGCTGTACAGTGGCAACCTGGTGCTCGCGACCAATGGCATCAGTTGCCATAAAGTCGATTTTTGGTCCATAAAAAGCTGCTTCGCCCGTTTCTTCAAAATATTCAAGGTCATTGGCGAGCACAGCATTTTTTAGCTGATTCTGGGCACTTTCCCACAGCTCTGATGAACCCAGATAAGCGTCGCTATCATCACGATACGATAAACGTACACGCAATTTCATTTCTACGGTACCGTAAAAATCATTGGCCGCGGCTAATAAATTATCGATTTCTATCTCTATTTGGTCATTACGGCAAAAGGCATGACTATCATCTTGCGTAATTGCTCGTACGCGACTGAGTCCACCCAGTTCACCGCTTTTCTCATCACGGTAAACAGTGGTCGTATCAAGATAACGGATTGGCAATTCACGATAGCTTCGAGGCCGGCTGGCATAAATACGTGTGTGGTGCGGACAGTTCATGGGTTTCATAACAAATTCATCGCTAGTTTCCTGGCTTTTTACCAAAAATAGCTCATCGCCGAACTTGGACCAGTGGCCAGAAGTCTCATACAGTTCTTTTTTGGTAATATGTGGAATCCAGACTTTTTCAAATCCGTATTTTTTTCGGAGCTCATTCGAGAAATTCTCCAGCTGCTCACGCAGTACTGTACCTCGTGGAGTAAACAGAGGTAATCCCGATCCTACCATGTCGGAAAATACTATGAGGTCTAGTTCTTGGCCGAGCTTGCGATGGTCGCGCTTTTTGGCTTCTTCGAGCATATCGAGGTATTGGCGTAGTTCTTTAGGAGTGACGAACGCGACACCGTACAGACGTTGCATCTGGGCGTTCTTTTCGTTGCCGCGCCAGTAAGCGCCGGCTACTCGCATCAGTTTAAATGCACCAACTTTGCCTGTAGACTCAACGTGCGGCCCCCGGCATAAATCTTTAAATGAACCGTTTTGATAAAACGACACTGACTCGACTTTACTATCGCCATCAGCCTCCAAGCCCAGTTCTGCGGCATCTAAGTCTTTGGCAACAGTGGTGCCGGCCCGCTTTAAGTCGTTAAGCAACTCTTCTTTGTATGGTTGCGCGGCCGACTGAGCCCAGCTAATAGCATCATCAATTCCCTGCTCACTTCTTTCAAACAGCTGGTTTTCGGCAACGACCTGTTGCATGGCTTCTTCGATTTTGGGAAAATCTTCCTCAGATATTTTGATGTCACCGAGGTCAATGTCGTAATAAAAGCCGTTCTCGACGACTGGGCCCACGCCCAGTTTGGCCTGCGGCCAAATACTTGTCACCGCAGTTGCCATAATATGCGCCAAGCTGTGACGCATTGCATATAGGTTATCTGTTTGCTCACTCATAATTATCTGTAAGTATATAGGAATTTTACTGTTTCAGGTAGGTTGCGCGTTCGTGCACCGTTTAAGCTGCCTCGAGCACCTAAATGCCAAATCTCACTTACCTTCATCAAATGTCGTCTCAAAAACAAAAAGTCGTGGCTTCTCGCAATAGCCACGACTTTGGTTGCTAAACACCTAGCAAAATTCCGCCAACGAGTACTATGATAGCAAGGTTAGTATTATAAGGCTAGTACTTTAGTATTGTTTTTATTACATCTACCCAAAATATTCCTTTAAAAAACACGTTTAACACCTTAAAATGGTACTATAGTTTCGTTTTATTAACTTGTAATGAAAGCTAAGTATAGTGCTCAAACCGCCTACAGTTTCGTTGCTATTACTGTCAAAATAAGGTATCTTTAGGCTGTTCAGGAACAAGTCAAAAAGTCTTCCATTTTCCGGGCGATTAGCTCATTTGGCTAGAGCGCCACATTGACGTTGTGGAGGTGATAGG
>CAZIMF010000057.1:0-5713 GCA_964540445.1 uncultured Candidatus Saccharibacteria bacterium | reverse complement strand
CAGTATTAGTAAATTTTTGGGCAGCATTTTTCGTTTTGGCATAGCCAGCACGAAGTACCCAAGGGTGTAGAAAAATATTGCGGAAGAAAAAAGCAGGGATTCGCTGACTGAAGAATAGTGAAAAGTACTTATAGATATTCATCCGCGTTTTGCTAAAAACAAAGTCATCATGGTGTGCAAAACCCGCTACACTGACTGTCATATCTACTTTTTTAGCTAGTTCAGGACAACGTTGAAGCATTCGTGTGACTACTACAAATCCAAAACTCATACCTACTAAGGTCACTTTCTTACGACGGTATCGAAGTTTAATAAATGCCGCAAGATAGTCAGCCAGCGCATCTACCGTTGGTTTCTCGCCGATTTTGTATAGGCTATCCATACCGCCAAAGCCAGGTAGGTCAGGCATAGTAACTGCACCGTACTTATTCATGGCTTGAATCAGTCCCCACCAGCGCTCGAGAGATGAGTGATGACCATAAACAAACAGTATTTCGCGGCTTTTGCCTTTTGGTGGTGGCATATACAGCATTCGGCCAGATAATCCGTTAATGTTTAGTGTTTGAATATAATCCTCAACGCTTGGTTGGGTTTGTTGTTTCATAGTTACTTTAACTCTAACACAACAGATGACTCACAACAGAGAAAAAGGATATTATCACAACATTTTCTGATTTATTCGCAATTACTTGCAATACTTATGTCACAGGGTGCGTTAAGCGCCAAAGAAATGCTGGCTTTTCAATAGCCGCACCTTTTATTGGACTGCTAACTTTTTTGCGTCCAAATAATACCCACACTTCACCATCTGGTGTGGCTGTTTTATTAGCACTTAAAGATACGGTTTTTAAATCAATATGGACTTTTGGCAACGCAGATTTCCAGACAACTCCCTTTATCTCACCAGTAGTCTGTACAGCTACCGCTTTACCCCAAGATGTCTGATATGAGCCGACTTTTTGCCCTGATGGAACAATTGTAGAGACGCTGAAGTTTGCATATGATGACTGGAGTAGTGGCAAGGTACTAGCAATAGAAGTATGTAAATCAGGTGCCCCCATAATGACAGCTATGACAATGATTGAATGCGTGCTATCGACGGCGTGCTTGGCAGCGACCATAAAGCAACCTCCAGCTTCGTCAGTATTACCAGTTTTTATGCCAATAACTTCTTGATTCCCGACCAACAAATTGACATTCTGAATCGTCCCAGCAACTGGTATTGTGGCCTGAGTTTGTCCAACAATTTCCGCCAAAACTGGATTATCCATAACGTTTTCACCCAAAAGAACGAGATCTCGAGCATTACTAACTGTTTTTGCCGAAAAACCGCTGGCATCATCAACGGTTGTAGCTGTTAATCCAAGTGACTTAACAAATGAATTAGCAAACTGAACGTACGCTTGTTGTGAACCAAAAGCCCAATTGGCAAGCATATCGGCAATGTTATTAGCTGAGGGTAGTAGCAATGCTTGAAGTGCTTGATATTCGGTTAATTGTTCGCCGCTTTTTACCTCAACGACTGATCCGCCTTGAATACTATATTTTTGATACGTAAGTAAGTCGTCATCGGTCACGATTATGGCAGTTCCTTGTTGATTTTTTTGTAGTGGTTTTTGTTTAAGCACGGCTAGCGCTGTTAGAACCTTGGCTACACTGGCTGTTGGCACCGGTTTTTGCTCACCATGGTTATCCAGAACTCCGTACCCCGGCGAGCCGATTGCCGATTGACCATATGCAGGCCAGGCTATCGCCGAGCTAGTTTGACTTGGTAATTTGACACTTTCAGCTTGTGGCGTGATGCTAGGCAGAGGTAAAACATACACCCCAAACACATAAATAATAAGCACTAACAATATAAGGGCGGTTAACCACCCCCAATGCGAACCTTTAGACTTACCCGTTTTAACTTCGGGCGGAGCCTCTTTTGACATAGTATTAAGTATAGCGTAAAGTTGTAATCTACGGTAAAATCTAGCTGCTGTTATCTCTGTCTTTAAGACGTGACAATAGCAAGTTATACAGTAGGGCGTGGCCAAGTGGTAAGGCACCAGGTTTTGGTCCTGGCATTCGGGGGTTCGAATCCCTCCGCCCTAGCCAAGCTTAAGCACTTTACATAAAGTGCTTTTTATTTTGCTAGTGTCTTAGTATTAAAATGTTGCAGTTGCAATGTAAGTTGAAGTTATGCCATAGCTACCCGTTGGGGTAGTGATGCCGGATGTAGCAGCAAATTTCAGTATCAGAGCTTCAGAGTCTACAACAGTCGAAGAAGAAGCAATCTTAGCCGGACTTCCTGATTCATCCCATGCGAAACCGTTACCGGTACCGTATGTGGGCGATCCTGATGTGCCGCCGCCACGATAGGTTGTTGGATCACCGCCCCCAGTATCAGCAGGCTTGAGGTTGTTGTCATTGCTTGTGTAGGTACAATTATAGGCAGTGCGGGCATTAGTAGTGCCACAGTTCACACCGGCGACTGTCATACCAAACTTTTCAGTGCCGGCCGTAAAGGTACCTTGAGTCGTGCCTTGAGCATTGAAACATTGGTCTGTAGAAACTGTTCCTGCATTACATGTGGCGCCAGTAACGCGCAGCGTGCCTACATGGTTGGATCCAGTACCTTGCTCGGCCATATACTGCACAAGTACACCGTTTACGGCGTTGGTTCGGACCATAGCGATACCATTAACGCCATTGTTGTTAGCAGCTGTGTTAGAAGGACCCGAGATGTACACAGCGCTGCTATCTACGACACCTAAGTCAATGGTTGTACCGCTAATGTCACGACAGTCGTTGTTGGTAGCTGCCGCATTAGATGTTGCATTATCTACTGTAGTTGTACCAACACAGAAGACCAATTGTTCCTGGACACGAGCGTTCGTGGTCAGCTGATGAGCCAAGCTGAGCGCAACACCACCATCATCTAGATGTGTGCCAGGAGTAGTATGGCTATAGGCAATAGCGCCAGTATATACAGCATACGTCAAGATACGTGCATAAAACGTACATTTGTCAACGGGTGAGCCTCCACAACCCAAAAGCGGGTTAGAGGCATTAAACGAGAAGGTAATCGTATCGCCGGCAACTAAGCTAGTAATACCGGTAGTATCTACAAGAATGAGCTGACCGGTAGATGTTGAATTAGGGTGCACAGTAAAGCCGACAGTAGACCCACCGTTCTTTCTAACAGTGACTGCACCAGTTGCGGGCGATTGGATGCCATTAGTGGTTGTACAAGCCGAGCCTATCAGTGGGCTGTTATTACAAAAATCAACAACGATACCTTGGATATCGGTTGTCGAAGCGACGTTAAAACTCACCGAGTAGCTTGTTGATCGTCCATATTCGCTTGAGCCGAGGTTTATTTTACGATTGGTCAGTTGACCATTGGCTGCAAATGCCGTGTTGCAAATAAATAGCGGAGATACAGTCGCAAACAGTACACCGAATGTTAGCACTATAGCGCGAATGCCGCGAATGCGGGTTGTAGGTGTGGGCTTCATATTTTTATAATTTTTATTTACCTTTTCTTACTTATGCTTATAGCAGGATTGGCACTAACTTACAAGGATTTTCATTTGGTCGAGGTTAGAAGTACTAAGCTCATCCATCAGCCCTAGCCAAAGTTCTTATGCTTTAAATTTTCTTTAAACTAATACCATTTTGTTATCATAAGCATATGGCCATAAACTTACCCATTCGACCTGTTATGAATCAACGATGGATATCTCCGCTAAGTATCGTGGCCGCTATAGAAGTTGTAACTGTACTGCTAATTATTGTTTCCTCGAACAATACTAATAATTTTTATAAGTTTTATATTTTTGTAGGATTAATCGCGGGCTTTGTATTATTAGGATTTGATCAATAACTCGCAACACGTAATGCACGTAAGGCCGGCTTAGCTTGGAGCATTCATAAAAAAAGTAATCATTGGCAGAGACTGAAATAATTGTAAGGTTCTAAACTCATCCATTAGCCCTAGCCAAGCTTAAACACTTTACGTAAAGTGCTTTTATTTTATTCAAGATTGCAGCATTTTCTATAGAGTGTAAGATAAAAGCATATGCCAGAAATTCAAGAGCAAGAAACTCTATCAGTACCAAATATTATCGTAGACTCTGAAGGTGCTGAATGGCTAAGTGGCTACAAACTACCTCCTGATAACGATTCAATGTGGGAACCGTCAACATATAGTGTAGCCATTACTCATTGTGTATGGAATAACCAAGAAGAATTAGTAGATGTATATACTAGCTATGAAAAGGTTGAATCCATTCTTACCAATGCCGCCGTTCGACGCTCAAACATGAGACTTATCATGGAAGGCCATAGTCCACTGTTTGTTAAGTGGGCTGATGTGGCCAAAATTGCTGAACCGCAGGAAGAAGAGCGCAATACCAGAAGTATTCGAGGACGTCTTGGACGATTATTTGGCATAAAGAAGCTTGATTAGATGGGCAAAAGTTTGCGATCTAAACTCATTCACCAGCCTTACCAAGCTTAAGCACAATACCCGTCTTATGTACGTGTGTGGCCCTCAAGATCTATCACGAGATTAGCTAAGTTACACAAATAAGCACATACTTAGAGTTACTAAGCAATCAGCTTAGTATCAGATAGTTCTAGAAGGACAAACTATGACGAACATTAATTTTATCCCACAACAAAAATTCACACTGGAGCAACAATACAAGAGCTTTCTAGCAAACCGTACCAGTTGAACCTAAGATGAAGCTTTCCACAACCGAACGCCGCCAAATAGAAAACGAAATGATCTTTAGAAGGTTAAACGAGAAAGTCGGCGATGACCTTGGCGCATTAGATGCGATGCATATCGAGGACGACGATATTGATTTGATCCGAGATGACAAAACTTTAATACATTTTAAATGTGAATGTTCGGACGAAAATTGCGATGCCCGTATACCGTTAAAGTTAAGTGAATATCAAACTATCCATGAAAACAGAGATAGTTTTATTGTTAAATTGAAGCATCAGGTTGACCCGATTGAAAAGATTGTTAAATCGGAAGCGACCTATGCGATAGTCAAAAAGAATAATTCCACGCCTGAGCCAGGTAATAAGTTAAACGAGACTACTATTAATAATAGTTAGCCGCTTACATAAATTTATAGCAAGCATACACCCTCCCCTGGACGCATTCTATAATCACCAGCTAGCCCAGCCAAGCTTAAGCACTTTTTATGAAGTGCTTTTATTATCGCTCATGCTTGTTTCTCCAGATTGTAATAAGCTAGTTATATGACCATGAGTACTGACAGTATCATCAGCGCACCCGAATTTGCCGATAACGGCGCCAATCCTGAGCAATGGACATGTGTATGCAAGTTCGAAGGCGCAGTTGAGGAAGAAATTCGCACACGCACTTTGGCTGCAATAACGGTGAGTGCTGCATTCGTACATATGCATGCGGCTAATACTGACTCTTTGGCCTTTCGGGCTGTCGGCCATATGGACGAAGCAGTAGCAGATGCCACCCAAACCTTACTACCGATAATTGGCCCTATTATTACCAATGCCGTCAAAGATATAAAGCTTACAAGCCACAGCGATGCTGAACGGTACTTGGCCGAGGGCAAGGATGTCGTAGGCTTTTCAATTTTAAAGACAGTTATGGCAAATCTTGACGCAGCGGGGTAGAGCTTTAAGCTAAATAATAGTGCTTAATCTGTTGGCGCTTGCATTCAGT
>CAZIMF010000056.1:0-5724 GCA_964540445.1 uncultured Candidatus Saccharibacteria bacterium | reverse complement strand
TTCGGCACCGGTTTCGGCGATAATCTTATTAATCATCTCACCGCCCTTACCAATAACGTCACGGATTTTATCTGGGTTAATCTTGATAGCAATGACTTGCGGAGCAAACGGACTGATTTCAGGTCGTGGTTCTTTAATAATAGTAAGCATGTGCTCAAGGATGTGTGCCCGACCCTCTTTACCCTGCATTAAGGCTTGTTTTAGCACATCTACCGGCAAGCCATGAACTTTCATGTCCATTTGCAAGGCAGTAATGCCTTTTGAAGTACCTGTAACTTTAAAGTCCATGTCACCAGCAAAGTCTTCGGCGTCGGCAATATCGCTCAAAATGATTGGTCGTGTGCCGTCCATCATAAGACCCATGGCAATACCACTGACTGGAGCCTTTAGTGGTACACCAGCATCCATGAGCGCTAAGATGGCCGAACAGGTAGCAGCCATGCTGGTGCTGCCGTTTTGGCTCATAATTTCGGTGACTGAACGAATGGTGTATGGAAAGTCTGCTTCGGTGGGCAAAACTGGTTCTACGGCACGTTCAGCAAGGTATCCATGACCGATTTCGCGGCGTCCGGGGCTGCCCAGTCGCTTGATTTCGCCAACGGTGTAACCCGGTGCATTGTAATGGTGAAGGTAACGGCGCTCTGATTCACGTTCCATGGTATCAACCAGCTGTACGTAGCTCAGCGGAGCCAATGTTACGATGTTAAGCGCCTGTGTCATCCCACGAGTAAACAAACTTGAGCCGTGTGCTCGTGGCAAAAAGCCAACTTCGCTGGAAAGCGGACGAATTTCGTTAGTTTTGCGACCATCTGGACGAATGCTGTCCTCGACGATATGTTTACGAACATCCTTATGCAATGCTGCGGTAAACGCGTCGTCATACTCTCGACGGACTTCTTTAAATTCATCTTCGCCTAATTCTTTTGCAAAATGAGCTTCCATCGCCTGGCGCAAGTCGCGGATCATAACGTTTCGTTCTGTGTATTGTTTGTGAAGCTGTCTGCCAAGCTTACCATCTACCCATGCATCAACAGTTGACTGCACGTCTGTGTCGGGCTTAACAACTTCGTATTCTTGCTTCTCAACCTTTAGTTTTGCAATTAGTTCTTCTTGTAACTGAATAGCTGGTTGAATCATTTCATAGGCAAAGCCAAGGGCATCGGCAATTTGGTCTTCGGTAACTTCTTTTGCACCGGCTTCGACCATCATAATGCCAGCTTCGGTACCGGCTACTACCAAGTCGAGTGAACCTTCGTCGAGTTCTTCGGGCTTCATAAATGCTTTAAAAGCACCGTTTTCGTCTAGGCCAATACGCAGTCCAGCCACCGGGCCTTCAAATGGTGCACCGGTCATCATAAAGGCGGTACTCATGGCAATCATGGCAATCATGTCAGGGCGGAAATCTGGATCCATGCTCAGAACAGTGGCCACACCCTGTACTTCGTGCCGGTAGCCTTTTGGCCAGAGCGGGCGGATAGGCCGATCGATTAAGCGACCGATTAAAATTGCATCATCGCTTGGACGACCCTCTCGTTTAATAAAACGACTGCCGCTAATTTTGCCAGCTGCATACATTTTTTCTTCATAGTCGATGCTTAAGGGAAAATAGTCGAACCCTTCGAGAGTTTTTGAGCCGACCATAGCCGTTCCTAGTACTACGGTATCGCCGTATTTTACTAAAACACTGGCCGTGCTGCGAAAACCGACGCGGCCAACCTCGAGAGTTAGCGGGCGGCCGCAGAAGTCTGCGGTAACGCTTATTATATCTTTGCCGTATGGGTTAATTGTACTCATATAGTCTGTGTGAACTATCCTTTCGTTCGTCGTCTCGATTCAGGTATACGAGCGTTTGATACGCTGCCGATATATCTGTGTATCGATACGACGAGTTAGTTATTGGTACTGTTAAGTATATAGATCTTTGCACGTTCCGGGAATTACCTCACTGGAACAGTATCTAGAGTGTTAGCTTCTAGATTCGGTGCCCAGCTGGTGGGCAGCCGTTGTCTAGCTTCTAACGGCGGATGCCGAGTTTTTGGATAAGATCTAAGTAACGCTTGGTGTCTCGTTCGGAGATGTACTTCAGCAGCTTTTTGCGCTTGCCTACCATCTGTAACAAGCCACGTCGGGCCATATGATCTTTTTTGTTGATCTTCAGGTGCTCAGTAAGCTCCTGGATACGAGCGGTTAAGATACCTACCTGTGCAGCTGGATTGCCGCTATCTTTTGGGTTTGTCGCTAAATCGGCAATAATTGCCTGTTTCTTCTCACTTGCTATCATTGAACAATATTGTAGCACATCTGTTAGGGATGCGCAACGGTCTTAATTTTAAGTACGTTTTAATCATTATAGCAAATTTGTACTATTTTGTCAAGTACTAGCCTATCCTTACTTCGGTGCCTTTTATTTTATTTGCAAAGTAAGAGTCGTGCGAAACGTAGATAATGGCACCATGGTATTGCTTGAGGGCGTTCTCAAGTTCTTCGATACTAGGGAGATCAAGGTGGTTGGTTGGCTCATCCAGAATCAGTATCTGTGGATCATTACAGAGCATGCTAATCAGTTGGTAACGGGCTTTTTGGCCCCCACTGAGCTGTTCTAGAGTTAAGTTACTGTCACCCATGGGGTTGAATAAGTAGTCGCTGAGTAACTGTCGGATACGCTGATCGCTGGCCTGCACCCCTTTGGCAAGCAATACCCTTTCAACTGCGTCATGCAGAGTTAGAGAAAGCAGCTGTGCATCAATTTCTTGTTGGTAGATGCCGATTTTGAGTTCTTTTTCGGTAGCTACACGGCCGGCATACTTAGTTGATTGGGTATCAGTGCCATCAGCTTGCGCAAGTATAGCCTGAATAAGTGTGGTTTTGCCTGCTCCATTGCGGCCGTGCAGCCGTAGTCGCTCACCTTCACGCAGTTGAAAGGAAATATCTTTAAACAAGGGAGCATTGTAACCAAGACTGAGTTCATGCGTTTCAATAAGCAGCCGACTGCTGTTACTTTGTTTAGTCTTCATGCGCACTCGGATATTGCGGGCTTTGTGCGCATCATATGATCCGGCTAATTTATCGTTGAGACCTTGTAATGAATCTTGATCAATCCAAAATGATGGCTTTTCGAGCTGGCTAAGCTTGGCAAGCTCGGTGCGAGCACGTTGCTCCTGACCTTTGAAGCGTTTAATGGTGTCTGGATCTCGGGAACGTTCTTTTAGGCGCTGAAAACGGATGACGTCGGCTTTGAGGTTGGTAATGCGGCTTTGGGTTACCTCATATTCATTCACTTCGGAGACAATTTTGGTAGTGTTGGTACGCAGATAGTCGTCGTAGTTGCCATTAAAGCTAATAGCACGGCCGTCGCGCAGTTCGATGATGCGATCGACTTCGTGCAGTACGTCGCGGTCGTGAGTAATAACCAGAACGGAAGCTTGTTCTTGCTTAAACCACTCCACAAACGAGTCTTTGGCGACGAAGTCCATGTGGTTGGTTGGCTCATCAATGAGCACCAGCTCGGCGTTGGCGTGTTGAACTTTAACCAACTCAACAAAGCGTTTCTGACCCCCGGAGAGTTGACCGATCGTACCATTGATTTGAGCTTCATTGAGTTGATACTTTTCGAGTGTTTGAACAATTTCACTTTCCACCTGGTAGTAGCCGAGCGATGAAAATTGTTCAAGCGCGTCGCTGTACTGATTCATTTTATGTGTACTGGTTCCCATGGTTTCCGGAAATGTATCCAGGATATGCTTGAGCGCAGCGTATTGTGGCAAACCATCGAGGATATACTCCAGGACTGGTGTGTCTTCAAGATCTTGATGCTCCTGACGTGAGGCGATAATAATTAGATTCTTCCGAAACTGAATCGCGCCGCTAAAATCTTTATCCGCACCCGTCAGCATGTGGAACAGCGTACTTTTGCCTGTGCCATTCCGACCAATCAAGCCCACCTTCTCTTTCGGCTGTAACTGCAAAGCCAGATCTTTATACAAGATTTTAGGACCAAACGATTTCTCATGAATAGTGATATTAGCAATCATAGTGCACTGCCTAGTGTAACAGGAGTACACAAACTCACCTCAATCTGTAGCTTATGCTTGCAACTCTGCCTGGGGCTGGTATGATTCCATCAGATTATGAGAATTCGACAATGACCGCTTTAACCCAACGGCCAGTTAGCCCAGAGCAGCACTTTGGTGAAGCTATTTTTGTCGTCGGACTGCAATATGGCGATGAAGGCAAAGGCAAGATTGTTGACTTACTTGCAGCTGAAGCCACTGCAGTAGCCCGCGGTAACGGCGGTTCCAATGCAGGGCATACTATTGTTAGTGAAAACGGGGAATCCATCGCGTTACATCAACTACCGTCAGGGGTAGCTTACCCTGACAAGCTGAACGTTATTGGCCACGGCGTGCTGCTTGACCCTGTACGTTTATTCGATGAAATAGCGGGCGTCCGTGAAAAAGGCATAGAAGTTAACCCGGCAAATCTCGCAATAAGCGGTATGGCGCAGATAGTTCTTCCCAAACATAAAGCCGAGGATGCTGCCCGAGAATCTGGCAAAGAAGCACTCGGCAGCACTAAAGCAGGAATTGCTTATGCCTCTAGTGATCATAGTTTGCATGTAGGCCTGCGGGCAGAATCCGTACAAACCAAAAGCCGAAAAGAATTAGCAGAAATAGCGTACAAAGGCCTTCGACAAGCAAAAACAAGAAAGAATGCTATAGGTATCAGTCGCCCCACCAAACGAAAAGAGGCTAAGAAATTAGCAGATGAATTTGCACATTCAGCTATGAAGCTTATCCCTTATATTAAAGATACTCCGAAAATTCTCAACGATATCTTAGAAAATGGAGACAATATACTTATCGAGGGAGCACAAGCTCATGGTCTAGATAAGCATCATGGAAAGTATCCATTTACTACCTCAAGTGGAACCACCGTTCCAGCCCTTATTGAAGGTACTGGCATTAACCCTAAGCGAGCCGGTAAAGTTATTGGTGTAGTTAAAGCTACTCCCTCAAAAGTCGGTGGCGGCTCATTCGTCACAAAGATTGAGGATGAAGCTGTTGCTACATCTACTAGAGGCAAACAAAGCGATATCGATGGCGAGTATGGTGCAACGACCGGACGTCAGCGTGAGGTTGGGTATCTAGATTTAGTAGCTTTAAAACGGGCAATAATGATAAACGGAGTTGATGAAATCGCATTGACTAAGTTCGACTGCATAAAACGGCATGGTGCTACTACAAAAATTGCTGTTGAGTATGAATACACTGATTCTTTTGGAAATACACAAATAATTGATGTCCCGCCGAGTTGCGACGAAGAGTTAGCTCGCTGCAAACCGGTGTACGAAGTGTTTCCGACGTGGGATCATGATCTCTCGGATGATGCAAAAAATTATCTGAACTTTATTAAGGCATACTTGGGTATTCCAATTACTATGGTGAGTAATGGACCTGAGCGCGATCAGGTTATGATGCGTTAGTAGTCTTAAGAGATAACTCGGACGTCATGCGGATGAGATTCACGAACTCCTGCGTTAGTAATACGACGAAAGCCGGTAGTAAGACGGTGGGCTTCGATAGTAGCCGCCCCAACGTACGCCATACTTTTAAGAAGGGCTTTACGGTAATGATCCATCGGTTCGAAAACGCTGCCTTTGAACGGGATATAGGCCACTACCCCTTCGCCAAGCGGATTACATGTGCCAGAAACGCTGTAACTTTG
>CAZIMF010000055.1:0-5897 GCA_964540445.1 uncultured Candidatus Saccharibacteria bacterium | reverse complement strand
AGGACACCAGGTTTTCATCCTGGCAATCGGGGTTCGATTCCCCGTGAGATCACCAAAATCAGCCCACCTAGCTAGGTGGTCTTTTTTATTTAGCGGGCATCTACATTCAGCGCTATACTTAGCCTTCATTAAAATTTAATGAAACCCAGCTATAGCAGGCAAATGGATATGGGTTAGAGTAGTTTATACTTTGTACAATATGAAGCGCTTCAAGTTTTTGTTGTATACCCAGCAGTTTTTAACTGAGTGTATGCCAATCTATCCGTTTTACGCCATTATGTTTACCGAAAGAGGTGGACTCACAACGCCACAAATCAGTTTTTTATTTGGTCTATGGACACTAGTGGCTTTGCTAAGTGAAGTACCAACCGGAGTACTCGCAGACCGCTTCTCTCGACGTACTATCTTGGCTTTGGGTGAAGTTTTACAGGCCATGGCGTTTATCACCTGGATTTTTCTCCCCAATTTTTGGGGCTATGGCCTCGGGTTTACGCTCTGGGGCATTGGTTATGCAATGGGATCGGGCTCATTCGAGGCATACCTGTATGATGAGCTAAAAGGCAGGGGTGAGGAAAAACAATTTAGCCGAATATATGGCCAAGCAGAAAGTATGCTGTTTGCCGGCGCCGCACTTGCCTTTCTGGGTGCAATTTTTATCGGGGCAACCAATTATCTCACCTTGTTGCTCGTTAGTATTGGAATTTCATTAGTAAGCTTCACGCTCGTTATGTTATTTCCGAAGGAGCCAAAGACACTACCACATCCAGAAGAAGGGAATAATCCGAAGTATCTTAAGATAGCACTGCGCGAAGTTCGAAGTTCAAAGGTTATTGCCCGGATTGTAATAAGTACCGGACTTATTGTAGGTATAACAGAAACGGTCGCAGAGTATGTGCCGCTCTATTACATTGATATAGGGCTTGAGAACGCTGCAGTTCCGATGTTAATGCTTGTGGGTATGGCGCTTTCGGCTGCATTGGCTTGGTCGGCCCATAGGATGCAGCATACACCGGTGTCCGTTCGTCTGCTTATCTTTGGTACTGCCGGCGCCACACTATTATTAGCTAGTTTTCAAAATATTGCCTTCGCAGCGTTCGGTATGTTGATGTTCATGCGCTTTGGGTACTTGGCAGGCCTGCTCTTTGAATCCAGTCTCCAGCAGCACATTACAAGTAAATCACGGGCAACAATAGCCTCATTACCATCCTTCCTCTCTGAAATAGTGGCAATAGTGCTATTTGGAGTATATGGAGTAGCGGCACATTTCTCGAATGACTCCGTGGCTATACGTGTGCTGGCGGCGATATCGGTCATCACTGCTCTTCTACTCTTTGTCTACTGGGGTAAGTACAGAAAGAAAGGGTAGAGGGCTAACGATTTATTAAGATCCAGAACACCCTCCCTGCTTGCATTTTTGCTAAAAATATGTAATCATTGAAGTAACTATGGCAAGGCAAGAACCGCGGCAATCAATGCAAGGCCCTGAGTTTGTTGGGCTGACACAACCTGGGCCAATTGATTTGTTTACCGACCCAAAGGGCGGTTCAATCATCTCTCCTGAATACGGCTACACAGTAGCGCGAAACTCAACTCTGGCAGAATGGAATGACCAACTATTACTCGATCGCTACACAGGAGTTCATGCTGCTCGAGAAGAACTCACGCATATGGCAGACGCCGCTTTTGAGGCCGAAGCCAAATTGTACCCAGAAAAAAGACCGTTAATTATGGGAGGAAAGTTTAGACTGGGTTTTGGCACATTTATGAATGCAGTTATCTTAGCGGATCCTACCTACGTTGAAGCATATGGCGCACGGGTACATCGGAATGTAGATAGTCTGCGGGCCTTGCAGAGAGCCTTGATGAACCGTGAGGATGAGGGCGATGATCCTTATTTTGAAATACCATTAGACTCGCTAAAGCGTCTGTTTGAGCGGAGCGAACGAGAACTTCAAATCGGTCCTATTCGTGAACCACGCATAGCGTGGAAAGACTACAGAGTAGCCACCAGAATTCCTAACTACACGGGACAGTTCCAGAGAACACGCCTAAAATTTGATATCGGTAAAAAAACTCTACTACTTCCTGGGATGAAAGATATTTGCCAGCGGTTTATAGCTGTTACAATCGCCGATACAGGTGGTACTTTAGCTAAAACACATGCTGTGCAAGGTGGCTCCGATGCGTATGAAGGAATGTTGCTGGGCGGTATAGTCGCCAAAAACGTTATTCTCGAGATGGCACTTGAAGAATTAGCTAAAATCCGCTATCCAGAACAAGATCAGAAAGCAGCTTAGGGGCAGTAACTTTGTTACGTTAATGCGTATGGTGGACAAAGATTTTTTTAGTGACGATGCAGTTAGGCTGGCTCAAAAACTACTTGGCTGCGTACTGGTGCACAAAACTGAAGATGGGGTAACTGCCGGGATGATTGTTGAAACAGAAGCCTATAGCCAGGAAGATGCAGCCAGCCATAGTTGCCGCGGTGAAACGCCCAGGACAAAGATTATGTTTGGGTTGGGTGGGTATGCCTATGTCTACTTTACTTACGGTATGCACTACTGCTTTAACGTGGTCAGCGGTCCGGCTGGGCATGGGCAGGCGGTGTTAATTCGTGCACTTGAGCCGCTTGAAGGTATCGAAATAATGCAAAAGCGTCGCAATAAAAAATTAGAAAAAGACTTATGCAACGGGCCAGCAAAACTAGTACAAGCGATGGGTATTAGTAAGTCTGATTATGGTAAGCCTCTTTTCGAGGGCAACTTGTTCATTAAAAAATCATTAAATCTTAGTAATGAACAGATTAGCGTTGGCCCGCGGGTCGGCATTAGCAAAGCTATTGATACGCCATGGCGATTTTGGATTACAGACAATACATTCGTTTCAAGATAAATCAAAAATTCTGGCGCAACTAAACATAACCAGTTACAATTAATAACAAATGACGACAAATAAAGTCCCTAATATTCCGTTGAGTGATTTTAAGCGCACTAAAATCATAGCTACGGTTGGGCCAGCCACAAATAGTTACGACAGCATCAAGCAAATGATCGAATCAGGTGCTAACGGGCTGCGTCTTAACTTTAGTCATGGTACCTACGAAGAACGCGATCCCCAAATCGAATGGATTCGTAAAGCCGCTGCTGCCTATGGTAAGCCAGTGGCGATTATCGAAGACTTGCAGGGCCCCAAGATACGCTTGGGCGATTTTGAGGGCATTATAACCGTTAATACTGGTCAAAGTCTGACCTTTGGGTATAAAAAAGACTACGAACGTTCTGGCGTAATCCCAACCCAGTATGATTTATCCAAAAAAATGAAACGCGGTGAGCGACTGTACTTGTATGACGGCCGCGTTAGAACAACTGTTACCAGTGTCAAAGATGGCTTGGTCCATGTTAGGGCCGAAAACAACGGTGTTTTGGTAAAACGCAAAGGCATTAATATCCCAGACACAGACTTTGGCGGCGATATTATTACACTCAAAGATAAAAAAGATATTATCTGGGGTTCTACCCGCGATATCGACTACGTTGCGCTCAGTTTTATTCAAACCGCCGAAGATATAAAAGCACTTCGTAAAATGCTCAAGAATCTTGGCTCTACTGCGAAAATTATCGCTAAAATCGAAACCGTAATTGCGCTCGATCATCTCGAAGAAATTACTGTTGAGGCCGACATGGTCATGGTCGCCCGCGGCGACCTGGCAATCGAAGCTTCTGCAGAGTCAGTGCCCATTATCCAGCGTAAAATTATTGAGCTTGGCATGAAACACGCCAAGCCAACCATTGTTGCAACTCAAATGTTAGTTAGTATGACCGAAACTCCCGAGCCAACCCGCGCCGAGGTCTCTGATGTAGCAACTGCATCCTTGCTTGGCGCCGATGCGGTTATGCTGAGCGAAGAAACGGCCAACGGTCAGTATCCAATCGAAGCAATCGCTGTTATGAAGCGAATCGTAAACTATACCCAATCTCATGCATTGCATCCAACCACAGTTGTTGATGTAAACGACGTAACTTCAAATAGCCGGGCGATTTCAATGGCCATTATCGAACTTGCTAGTACCGTAAAAGCAGTTGCCATTGTTGCCGAAACAAAATCAGGTGCAACGGCACTTCAAATTGCCTCAAGACGCCCCAATATTCCAGTTTTAGCGGTAACCTCGGTTGCTCGTGCAGCTCAACAGCTCGCTCTTGTATATGGCGTTAAAAGTTATGTACGACCTGATGGCCACATGCAAGCGGTAAAGCTAACCGACTGGTTACATCGTGCTAAAGTACTGCGCAAAGGTGACACGATAATTACCGCCACCGGCCAGTACCCAGGTGTAGTTGGTACAACCGATACAATTAAGGTTCGGGTTTTGTAAGTAAATCGCAGCGAGGGCGGGCGCTACCATGATAAACAAAAAAACAATCAAAGACATCGACATTCAGGGCAAAATCGTCTTGGTGCGTGCTGATTATAATGTGCCTATTGAAGATGGTGTGATTACTGATGATTATCGAATCGAGAAATCACTACCAACGCTTCGCTATTTGCTTGAACATAACTGCAAGGTTGTAATTTGTTCCCATCTAGGTCGACCAACTGGTCCTGACGACAAAGCAAATTCTTTGCAGCCAGTTGCAGCCCGGCTAGCTGAGTTACTAAAGAAAGAAGTGTGGTTTACGCCTGACTGTGTGGGAGAAAAGTCACGCCAAATGATTCATGACTTACCACACGGCGAAGTTCTACTGCTTGAGAATCTACGATTTCATCCTGAAGAAGAAGCTAATGACAACGGTTTTGCGGCCGAGCTGGCACAAGGCATCGACATTTTCGTGCAAGATGGTTTTGGTGTTGTTCATCGTGCACATGCCAGCACCGAGGCAATTACTCATCACGTCTATAGTGTTGCCGGTTTATTGGTAGAAAACGAAGTTGATACTATCTCCCAGGTTATGGAGGCACCCGAACGACCTTTATTTGCGCTTATTGGCGGAGCTAAAATCAGCGACAAGATCGATATGCTGCATCGTTTTGTTGATATTGCCGACGTGGTAGCTGTTGGCGGTGCTATGGCAAACACTTTTTTGCTGGCAGAAGGCATTAAGATTGGCAAAAGCTTAGCCGATCCAGAAGAAGTGCCGTTAGCTAAAGAAATTTTAGAAAAAGCCCGTGCCAAAGCCCGCGAAGGACGGTTTGTATTTTATGTACCACAAGATGGTGTTGTGGCGCACGCCATCGACTCAAGCCAGCCGACCCGAATTGTCGACTGGGGAACACACGCCATTGCCGAAATCGAAAATTATCCAAAATTTCCGCCCAAGCAAAGCAGCACGGTAGCTACCGACGAAAGCATTCTAGATATTGGTCCATTTTCGGGGGCTTTTATTGCCGGCAGCATGCAACTTGCAAATACGGTTATTTGGAACGGGGCCATGGGTGTCACGGAGGTAGAAGCCTTGCAGTCAAAAACAGGACCATTCTCGCAGGGCACCGAGCTGGTTGTCGAGGCGATGCTTGGCCAGTTTGGTCATAAACCGCATACGGTCGTTGGCGGCGGAGATACGGTTGGCTATATAGAGAGTCAAAAATTGGTAGCTCAGTTTGGACATGTTTCGACTGGCGGGGGAGCGAGCATGGAACTAATGAGCGGTAAGCCGCTGCCAGGAGTTGAAGCGTTGGTCGGCAAAGACGATTAACTAGTGGTACAATAACCATAATAAGTATGAAAATTATAAAGCGAAAAACTTTAATAGTCGGAAACTGGAAGATGCATCTTAATGTGTCTCATGCCAGTTTGCTGATGGCGCGTTTGCACAAACGTATTAGTAATCACCATGACATTGAAGTAGTCATTGCGCCAAGCTTACTTTCTTTGCAGCCGCTTAGTTTACAGATTGACCGCC
>CAZIMF010000054.1:0-6247 GCA_964540445.1 uncultured Candidatus Saccharibacteria bacterium | reverse complement strand
CGAATCCCGGCAGAGCTAATTAAGATTAGTTTGGGGGTGATGAGGACATTATGGGCAAGTCCATTTATAGCAATTGCCCCTCCATTTGAATGACCAACGACTGCAACCGGCTGCTTGTTTATTTTCTTTAAAAAATCAGATATAAACGTTGCGTAATCAGATAGGCCCCACGCTACGTCTGGTGAAGCTGTTCCGCCAAAACCAGGCAAGTCTAGCAGTAATGCCGTGTAGCTCGTATCAACGGCATTAATTTCACGAGCGAGCATTTCAAAGGTCTTACTACTGTCGGCCCAGCCGTGCAAAAATAAGATAGTCTTATCGCCGCTACCTACTTCGCTATAGGTGGTAAGGAGTTGGTTTACAATAATTTGCATATTCTTGTCTCAGTATAGCAAGTTCGGCCAATTTGACTGGCTTATACAGCTAATTGACTACTGAGCAGTAGGTTGGGTTGATTGTTGCATTTTTTGCTCGATTTCTGTCAAACGGTTTTGCAGTTCATCAACCTCAATTGTTTGAGTAGGCAAAGATACATCTTGTTGCAGGTTATATGCACCGTAGGTTTCGGTACGTCCCGATTCAAGAAATTCAATTTTATTTAGATGCCGGCTTAGCAAGTCTACTTGGATAGTAATTTGAGTTGTTGATGCTCCTTCATAGCGGGCAGGATCAAGATCTTTTGAATTACCAACGCCGGTTATCTCAACATATTTTGCGAGTACCTGAACTAGAGCTTGGGGGCTGATATCGATAGTATAGTTCATAACCGGACGGCCATTCTGAAACTTAGTCTCGGTTTTAGCTATCTGATATAGATTTACCTTATTTATCTCGTCTTTTAGCTGCTTACGCTGATCGCTAGTGAGATTACCAAATGGTACAGCCACAAATAACGCATCGTTCAAGAATGAAGCAGGTTGTGGATCGTCTTTAGGCGGTTGGCGTTTGCCCCATACATTTAGTACATTATCAAAATTTTGCTTAGCGCTATTTCTGCTTGATATATCGATTGCATTGTAGCGCACGAAGTCAGCATCAGTGGTACCCAAGGTTTCGGTTGTGACCGATGAATTACCGGCTGAACCTGACTCTTCAAGGTGAGTTACTGATTTAGCATATATTTTAGGAGTAAACGAAAGATACAGCGACTGAGTTACCGAATTTTGATTATTTGTTTGGTCGATAGTTCGATAGACACTGGTTGTCTGTAGGCTTTTATCGAGAACATCGCTCATGGTGCGTGTAGGGTCGGTTAGAACATTGTTATACCAGTAGTAACCACTTGAGGCTAGTAGCCCGATACCGGCGAGTACCAGCAATGTCATTGATAAACCAAAGGATAAACCGTTGCGTGATGTGACAGGGGAACTCGTTTTTGTTTGTGTGCTGCGCTTGCCGAGTTTGGTAAATGGATGTTTCATGTAATTTATTGTACTACGATTCTTGGGATATTGCTGATATGAGTCTGTGGTGGAGCATATCGGATTCGAACCGATGACCTCTTCCATGCCATGGAAGCGCGCTAGCCAACTGCGCCAATGCCCCAAACTTTACCGACCAATTGTATCATAATAATTTGAGGAACTGTGCTTCATCAACAACGGTCACACCGTATTTACTTGCTTTGGCAAGCTTTGAAGCACCGGTGTTAGCACCGGCCACTAAGTAAGTCGTGTCTTTACTCACCGCACTTTGGAACGTGCCGCCGCGAGCCCGTACCGCATCCGCCGCCGCTTCGCGGCTCATCGACTCGAGAGTTCCGGTTATCACAAATTTAGCATCACTAAGCGGACCGGTAACTGGTGCCGTTTCAATTGGATGTACACCGTGCTCAGCAAATTGATCTAATATTTTTTGATTTTCGGGATCGGCAAACCAGGCAACCACCGACTCAGCCACCACCGTACCAATGCCATCAATTTTTTCCAAATCCTCAACGGTTACTTTGGATAATGCATCAAGTGTATGAAATTGACGTGTTAGATCAACCGCAGTTTGAATGCCAACATGGCGCAAACCAAGCCCATATAAAAACTTTTCAAAGTTTGGATTTTTCTTGGCTTGAATTGCATCAACCAATTTATGGGCAGAAATTTCAGCAAAACGGTCGAGTTTTATCAGTTGATCTGCCGTGAGACCATAAATATCCGGTGTATCTTTGATAAGACCGGCATTAAGCAAAGCCAGGACATTCTTTTCGCCCAGACCTTCTATGTCGAGGGCAGATTTACTGGCATAATGCTGAATCCGGTTTTGGACTCGTGATGGACAATGGTTATTCGGGCAACGCCAAACGGCTTCTTCTGCTTTTAATTTAACTAGCTTGGTATTACATTCTGGACAATGGGTTGGCATTTTAAATGGTTGTTCGCTGCCATCTCGCAAGTCTTTTAGTGACTCGATAATTTCGGGGATAATGTCGCCAGCTTTATGAATAATAACTGTGTCGCCGATCCGAATGTCTTTTCGCTGTATTTCGCCTTCATTATGCAGTGTGGCCATTTGAACGCGGCTACCGGCGACTACGACTGGTTCGAGGACGGCCGTAGGCGTAGCCGCACCGGTTCGGCCAATTGAAATAATTATATCTTTGACTTTGGTGGTTGACTGTTCTGCTGGGTATTTAAAAGCAACTGATGCACGTGGCGCCTTTCCGACTACACCAAGCCGGCGATAGATTGCCCGATCATTTACTTTTATGACTAAACCATCGGTGTTAAATGGCAGTGTATGGCGTTTTTCTTCCCACTTCTGAGCCTCATTAGCTACTGCTTCTGCAGTTGCAGGTAACACCTGATACTGTTTGTTGACCATAAAACCAAGTTTGCTAAGAGTATCGTATGCAAACGCATTAGTTGGCACTTCATTGGGATCGTCACGCAATAAATCATAGGCATGAAAGTGTAGCTTCCGGGCCACTACCAGCTTTGGATCAAGTTGACGTATGGTGCCAGCAGCAAGGTTTCGTGGGTTTGCAAATAATGGCAAACCCTGCCTGGCACGTTCAGCATTTAAGTCGGCAAAGTCTTGTTTATACATCACGATTTCACCGCGTACTTCGGTTCGCCCTTTTTCGAAAGCGTTGCTGCTGTTAAGCCGTAGTGGTACCGCATCAATCGTACGAATATTCATGGTTACGTCTTCGCCTAAATATCCGTCTCCGCGCGTAATAGCTTGGGTTAGCAGCCCGTCTTCATAGACCAACGCACAAGCCAGACCATCCATTTTTATATCGCTAAATAGTTCTGTGACTGGTGCTAATTTTTTTATGCGCGTTAGCCAGGCTGCAACTTCTTCGGTATTAAAAACGTCATTTAAGCTGAGCATCCGTTGGCTATGAGCAACACTGGTAAATTTCTTAAGCGGACTACCGGCTACCCGCTGTGTTGGGCTATCAGGTGTAATTAAATCAGGGTATTGTTCTTCGAGTTGAGCTAGCTCGTGCTTTAAGCTATCGGCCGCTGCTTCGCTCATGATTGACTTGTCATGCACATGATATTCATACCGATATTCATGTATCAGTTTGCGTAGCTTATTGATTCGTGTGCTGGCGTCTGCTTTATTCATTACAGGAGCGATCTATACAGTAAATACATATAGGTATGAATAAAAACCAGACCAATGCCAGTAAGCAACAAGAATAAAATTTCAACGATAGGTGCAGCGAGAATAATAAGTGGTATAAAAATGAGTGCTCCCAGTAACAATACTATTAGTGGCAACGCAATAATTCGTAATGAAATTGCCAGCCTGCGGTGCAGTACAAGTTCACGTGAAGATCGAAGTGCTCGCAGCGGTGTCATATCGGGTAAGGTAACAATATAAAGACTAAACAACGAAGAAACCAGCATATAACACGATAGTAAGGCCAGCCCCATAAAGAGCAAGAACCAAAGAAACTTTTCGAGCACGGTAATGGCAATACCGTTTTGTAAAATTGTTGCATAAATTAAGTTTCCAAATAATAGTGGTATAAGCTGCAGACTAATCACGACTAAGACTAAAATAAACGGAATAAGTGGATACATTCCTTTGTAGTAGGTGTCTCGAATACGAGGCTTCTCGCCCGACTTAATTTGTCTGATACCCCAAATAATTGCCAGCGTTGTTATTACTGTCCACACCAATTGATACACGCTTGCTTTATCACTTACGCTCGAACCAGCTGCTGTAACCAGATATCCAAAAACGGCTACCGCCGTATAGAATTGATCTTGTTTCCCATCCACCAACTCAGTGACGTTATTTTTAACATCCACAACATCAAACGACGAACTAAGGCCTCTAATAAAAAGAAATGCAATGATTGCGTTTAGCAGTGCTATCCCAAAGAATAGTTTTTTATTATTTTTTAAAATTAAAAATGTATCTTTAAATAGTTGAAACGCGCTTGGTATTGACTGTGTTTGCTTAAGCTTCTTTTTACTTAGTCGTAGCGTGCGATGTTGTGGTATCGCTCGTACCCGTTTTTTTGTTGTCTTGGAGCTGGCTGATTTTGGTTTGGCTACTTTGGTTTTTGCAGACTTCATAGTGTTCTTTTAGACGTTTGTGCCCATGTCTTGCAATAAGCGAATACGTTCTTCGATTGGTGGATGAGTACTAAATAGACTGGTGAATGAGCCTTTTTTGAGTGGATTAGCAAAGAAAAGATGAGCCGTGGAAGTATTTGGCTTTTGGAGAGTGCTGCCATACTGACCAATTTTTGCCAGAGCACTGGCTAAGCCCTCGGGGTAGCGAGTAGTGAGTGCACCCGTAGCATCTGCCAGATATTCACGCCGACGCGATATAGCGGCCTGAATAAGCCCAGCTACCAGCGGTGCAATAACAATTGCAACGATAGCCAAAATGAGAACGTATGGATTTCGATTATCGTTGTCGCTAAAGAACGTCATCTGCAAAATTACGTCTGCTAACAATGAGACTACAGCCACCAGAGCAAACGCATACATAGAAACCCGAATATCATAATTTTTAACATGACCTAATTCGTGCGCCATAACGCCTTCGAGTTCAGTGTCGGTCATGATGTCTAGCAAACCCTGAGTGGCACAGACGGCTGCATGCTTGGGATCGCGACCGGTAGCAAAGGCGTTGGGAGCCGGATCATCCATAATGTAAACTTTTGGCATTGGCATTCCATTTGTTATCGCCAGATTTTCGACAACGCGGTACAGCCTCGGATTATCCTTCTTTTCGATGGCACGGGCTCCATTGACTGCTAACGCCATCCGAGAACCGGAAAAATACGTGATTAACGCATACAAGAGTGCACCGATTAAGATAAACGGCGTAATCACCGGATGTCCCAGATAAGCAGCGACTAAATATCCAAGGCCTCCGATGAGAGCAATAAAGACTATAAAGATATAGATTGTCTTACGTTTATTCGCAGCAATATTTGAGTACATTACCGTCGCCTATCTTTCCTGATTGTTAGAATTTTACTTCTGTTGGCTTTGAAACAGCCTCTGATTCTGCATCATCAACTTCAAAGAACTCACGTGTCTGGAAGCCTAATGGCCCAGCGAAAAGAACGGTTGGGAACGTCTTAATTTTAATATTTAAGTCACGGGCTGCACCGTTATAAAACCTACGTGAGGCCTGGATTTTATCCTCGGTGTCTACTAACTCGTCTTGGAGTGCTTTAAAGTTTTGGTCTGCCTTAAGGTCTGGGTAGTTTTCGCTGACAGCAAACAAACTTTTAAGTGTGTCCTGGAATACATTTTCAGCTTGGGCCATCTGTTTTGGATTGCCCTGAGCATTCATGGCATTAGTACGAGCTTCGGTTACTTTTTGTAACACGTTGCTTTCGTGGCTAGCATAGCCTTTTACTGTGTTAAGAAGATTAGGGATTAAGTCATACCGACGTTTTAGCTGAACAGTGATGTCGCTCCAGGCTTCGTCGACCCGAACCTTACTTTTTACCAAACTGTTGTAGATAGCGATTCCGGCAACGACAACAAGTGCCACTACCCCAAGTACAATATATAAACCTGTCATAGTATCCCCATTAATTAGTGCTTATAGTATAGCAATAATATCCTGGTTTGGATATGTCTTTGACCAAAGTAAAAGCCGGTAGCAATACCGGCTTTTACAGTTGGTGGGCGAGGAGGGACTCGAACCCTCAAGGCTTTTAGGCCAGCGGATTTTAAGTCCACCGCGTATACCAATTCCGCCACTCGCCCTAACTTTGGAGGCACCTACCGGAATTGAACCGGTGTAAAAGGTTTTGCAGACCTCTGCG
>CAZIMF010000053.1:0-6335 GCA_964540445.1 uncultured Candidatus Saccharibacteria bacterium | reverse complement strand
TTGTGCCGCAGTTCTGGAGTTGCATCCAGATTGGCAAGAATTATTTGGTCATTATGTAAACCCAGCAAAGCGGCACTTATTGCCAAAGATATACCTGCATGGGAACCATCGCCCTGCCATTTTTGTTCAGTATGTGCCGTCTTGAGTAATGTATGTGCACTCGGACCACCGCGGCGCAGGATTGATCTATCTTGAATGTCATCAATAATTAAAATATAGGCATGCATCATTTCGATGGCCCGGGCGGCTTCAAGAATCATCGTCGTGTCGTTACCGCCACACATTTCATAGCCGATCATCGTTAGCGTGCCGCGCAGACGCTTGCCGCCGCGCTTGAGTATATCCGTATATGTGCTGGTAACTAGTTGGGATGAATCACCATACGTTTTAGTTACCTGCCGCATGAGCGTATTGCTATACCGCTCGATGTCATTGTCAATTAGTTCCTTGTACGCAGACAGGTCGCTTTTAAAATCATTATTCATAAGTAATCTTCATATATTATACGGGCTGGAATCAGTAATACCTACAGACAAACACTCGTAGTCTGTTACAATGATGCCAATGGAAAAGGTAAATTTAATCGTTCTAGTTGGCATGCCCGGTGCCGGAAAAAGTTTTTGCGTGGAGTACTTAAAAAGTAAGGGCTGGCCATCGGTTTACTTTGGCGGCATTACCCTTGAGGAAGTAAAAAAGCGCGGCCTGGTAATCAACCCGGAAAATGAAAAGACAGTTCGTGAAGACATTCGAACTACCGAAGGCAAGGATGCCTACGCTCTACGAATCATTTCGCAAATAGAAAAACTTATTGCTGCTGGTGAGACAAATATTATCGTTGACGGCTTATACAGCTGGAGTGAATATAAAGTGTTCAAGCAGCGCTTTGGCGAAAAGGCAGTTATCATTGCGATTACTGCTCCCCGTAGGGTTCGGCATCAACGGCTGGCAAATCGCCGAGTTCGACCCCTTACGGAAAAAGAAGTCACGGCACGAGAATATGCCGAAATCGAGAACATCGAAAAAGGCGGTCCAATTGCCAATGCCGATTACACTATTGGTAACGAGGGCTCAACTGAACAACTAATTCATGATCTTGAATTTGTTTTGAAGACTTTATCGATTACTTAACTAATATAATCGTGTAATTTTCGGGCGTCTTTGTGCTTACGAAGCTTGGCAAGTGCCTTGGCTTCGATCTGGCGAATACGTTCGCGGGTTACACTAAATTCTTGGCCGACTTCTTCGAGCGTGTGGCTTTTGCCATCCTCTAAGCCAAAGCGGAGCTTAAGGATTTTTTGCTCTCGTTCAGTTAAACCGCCGAGCATATCTTTAACATGCTCTTTCAAAAGTTGGCTAGTTGCGGATTCTTCGGGGCTGACTGTTTCGTCGTCTTCAATAAAGTCACCAAGCACGCTGTCTTCTTCGTCATCACGAACACTGGCATCAAGCGAGTGAATGTCCTGTTTAATTTTCATGATGTGCTCAACTTTTTCAACTTCCATTTCCATGGCTTTGGCAATTTCTTCGTTGGTTGGTTCGCGGTTGAGTTCTTGCGTTAAACGACGTTGGGTTCGAAGTAATTTATTAATTGTTTCAAACATATGCACGGGGATACGAATAACGCGGGCTTGGTCAGCAATGGCACGAGTGATCGCCTGGCGGATCCACCAGGTTGCATAAGTTGAAAACTTAAAGCCTTTGTCTGGATCAAATTTTTCAACTGCACGTAGTAAGCCAGTGTTCCCTTCTTGAATCAAATCAAGCAAATCAAGCCCACGGCCAACATAACGTTTGGCAATACTCACGACTAACCGCATGTTTGCTTCAGCCATTTTATCTTTAGCATCTTTTTCACCAGCAACAACTCGTTGCGCTAAAGCTAGTTCTTCATCCGCTTTTAGCAACGGAATTTTACCAATTTCTCGGAGATATAATCGAACAGAGTCATCGGCTATATCGTCTAAGTAAACTTTATCATCTAAAATAATTTCTTCTTCGTCTTCGGCAACCCACTCTGTAGTAAAGGCTGCTCCGGGAGTACCAGCCGGAGGATCAACTGTTGTTGATATCAAAATGCTGGCGTCTGCCAAATCACTATAGAGTGCATCCAGGGTTTCTGTATTCGCCGGGATATCAGGAATAACAGCAAAAATTGCTTCTTGGTCGATTTTGCCATCTTTTTTGGCCTGATCGAACAGTTGTTGTTTCGCGTCCGTTAACGTTTGCTTGGTATCATCTGCCATCTTTGCTCCTTAAAGCCGTGTCGCACATTAGATGAACGTTTCATTAAATGTTCATTTTTTCATTAAGTTTTAATGAAAATTTAATGATTTGTTCAGTTTTTTGCTATTCACGGGTTCGTTTTAATAGTTGATTGAGTTTATTTACCCGAGCCATAAGCTCTGCTTCCTCTGCGGGGGAGGCTTCCTTAAGCTTTCGTCGGATGATTTGGTTTTGTTTTTTCACAAAATGATTTATAACAGTGGCCCGGAGTCGCGCGGCTTCGTACTGAAGTTCCGTCGTATCGATCTCGCCATATAGTTCTTCGAACTGTAATGATAGTATTTTGACATAATCTAAAATTGATTGCAACTCTGGAGCCTTTAGCACGTCGCCGTCGAAATCTGGGTGTTGTTGCAAAAAAGCAGCCACAGTCTGTGCTTCTTCGCCCTGAAACATATGCTCATTGGTTAATTCCAGGTAACGTCTAGTTGCCGGCAGCATAAGAACAATACCCAGCAAACGTTCCTGAACCCGGCGATCTTCAGGAATTGGTGTTGTTGATTGAGACGGCGCTGACTTAACCGTTCGCATCCGTGGAGTCTCAGCCTTAGTAACAGTCTGCAGTTTGGCACGTAACGAATCGGCGTGTACCTCTGTTAGTTTCGCAATTTTCTGAATGTAATGATCCTGCTCAACGGCGTCTGGCAGTAAACGTACGATAGCTAACGAAACATCGCTAAATTGACGCTTGCCGGCAGCGGTACTTAAATCTAATCGCTTTTCATAGGTTTTAAGAAGCCAGTCAAGAGCTGGTTCGGAGTTGGCAATCGCCTGTTTCCATAATGCTGGGTCATCTTTAATTAGATCATCCGGATCCTTGCCGGCGGGGAGCGTAATAATACCCAGACTTATGGTCACCTTGCCGGCGATCGGAATTGCTCGTTCGGCGGCAGCGATTCCGGCTTTATCTTGATCGAAGGCCAACCGCACATCTGTGGTAAGTCGGCTTAGATTTTTAAGCTGCATCTCTGTTAATGCCGTTCCGGCTGTTGCGACAACATTTATAACACCGGCCTGATGCGAAGCAATTACATCCAGATTCCCTTCAACTAGTACTGCAATTTTCTCTTTTTGAATTGTCTTTTTTGCTAAGTGCAATCCATAGATATGTCGGCTTTTATCATAGAGCGCTGTTGCAGGCGTATTAATATACTTTGGTGCACCCTCAACGTCTTTCAATAATCGGGCGGTGAACCCAATCACACGACCAAACGGATCGCTTAGTGGCACCATAATTCGCCCGCGGAACATATCAGCCAATTGGCCCCGCCGATCAACCGAAACACCGGCTGCTCGTAACTCTACCTCTGTAAATTTTTTACCAAGTAAGTAATCGGTGAGATGCCTTTGCCCCTCGGGGCTATAGCCAATCCGAAAATCCAATACCGTTTGCTTGGTGTAGCCGCGCTTTTTAAAGATATATTCGTAGGCAGTTTTATTAGTACTAAACTGCACCTGGTAAAATTTTGCTGCGGCATCGAGCAAGCTGTACAACCGTTCTTTATCAGGTCCTCCCCGCTTCCCGGCCGTTTGGAATTGTTCTAAGTCTACTCCAGCTTTTCGAGCAAGTAGTTCAAGTGAACCTTTAAAATCAAGACCCTCTACTTCTTGCACAAAGCTAAACATGTCGCCACCACGGCCCGAACTAAAATCATGCCATATCTGTTTTTCGGGGCTGACTACGAAGCTTGGCGTCCGTTCGGCGGTAAACGGGCTTAGGCCCTTAAAGTTTTTACCAGCACGTTTAAGCTGAACATACTCGCTGACGACGTCCTCAATACTTAATCGACTTTTAACCTCACTAACGGCATCCATGTCATAAGTGTAAGGTGAAACAACAAAACTATCAAAGCTTCTGCAAATTTACTCATCGCTTAGACTTTTTAGCGTAAGAACTATAAAATAGGACATATGCCCCCACAACAACCAAACCAGTATGACTTTATTATGGGCAACAACGCAAAACCCGGCAAAAGGCTCCCCCTAGGGAACAACAAACTTGCCCGAGCCCTTGTTGTGGTTGTAATCATTATTATTGTTGGCATTATTGCTGCTGTAGCTAATTCATTTTTGACAAAAGACTCACAAGTCCAAACCAATCGCCTGGTAGAAATCGCTCAAAGTCAGAGTGAACTCATTCGAGTTAGCTCGATTGCTAAAACAAAAGCCAAAGATCTAGACACTCGTAATTTTGCACTTAATACTCAGATAACTGTTGAAACTTCTCAGCAACAGATTATAAAAACACTGAATGCTAGAGGAGTTAAATCGAAAGGCTTGAATAAACAACTTGGCGCTGCAAAGAACGCCAAAACCGATGCGGCACTTGATGAGGCGACAAGAAACAACCGATTTGACGCAACCTTTACTACAATTTTGAACAAACAAATAGCTGACTACCAAAAATTACTCCAGGGCGCCTACGCAGGCAGTACTCCTAAAGAGAAAACTACTCTCACCGCAGCCTTCGAAAATGCCGGCATTTTACTTAAACAAACGCCTGTTAAGCCTAATCAGTAGTCGGGATTGCGTTTTTGTTGCCGACCACCAGGTCATAACTGTGTCGAATAAGGCCTTGGACTTCCTCCCAGGATAGTTGGCCGCTCAGGACTAGTGTATTCCAATGCTTTTTATTCAGATGGTAGCCGGCCATAACAGTTTCGTATTTTTCGCGTAGTACTTTAGCAAGCTGGGGGTCGCACTTGAGACTCAGGCGTACTGGATTACTGCCCTCGGCAATTAAGGCAAACATCTTGTCGCCTGTTTTATAGACGGCAACATCTTTTCCGAACGGATACTCAAGCACAGCGTTAGGCATTTCAAGAATGTAGGCTTCTACTTCTTTATGCGTCATGTACTTCCTGCGGCGGAATAATACTAACCCGCACAAGGGGTCCAGATAGGTGTGATGAATCTTCTGGGGGTCCTATTGCGTAGCCTAGTTCCCCATTGAACCATGCGCTCTTAATCGCGTTCATTATCGCTACTGGTGACACATGGAGTGATTCTCCAATCGCCGATGCAAGATCACTCCCGTCTGTGGATTCAAGTGCACCATCCGTACAGGCCAGCATTGCTTTAAGCTTCGCATTAAGGTCTTGTTCGCGTTCGAAACTTTCACTGCCTGAAAAAAATTGTCGCCCGTGGTAACTTTGAGTAGCCATATCTGTTACAATATCACTTTTTTAGCTATTTATTAAGTCGTTACGTTTAAAATTACTTTGGAGATAATCTAAATAGTACTGCAATTCGGCTATGCTGGCATGGATGTCATCGTAGGCTCGGTGAACTTTTTCTTTCTCATGCATGACTCCATATTTTGCCTGCATCAGAATCTTAAAACTGCTCACGTCGAGCATACGGTAATGCAGCAGCTTATCTATCTCAGGCCAGCAAGCCGTAATAAATCGACGATCATTATGGATGGAGTTTCCGGCTAGTACTGCGGGCTCACCGGCAAACTGCTCGGCAATAAAAGTTTTGAGCGCGGCAATAACTTCTTGTTCTGGCCTGCCCTCGGTGCGACAGCGTTCGAGCAAGCCACTTTCGGTGTGATGTATCTGGCACCATTCATTCATGTCAGCTAGCTTTTCTTCGGGCTGTTTAATAACGGCGTAGTAGCTGGCTAGTGATTTGAAATCAAAGTCGGTAACTTCGGCGGCCACTTCGAGTATTACGTCTTTGGTTATGTCCAAGCCGGTCAACTCTAAGTCAATCCAAAGCAACTTTGTGGGAACAGGGTCTTTTTCTGTCATTTACGGTATTATACGTTATATGAAACAAAAAACGACAATCTTGGTTCTGTTACTACTCCTTGTATTGATTGCCGGATCGGCTACAGCATACGTAGTAGTCCGTTCGCATAATAATGACGCTAAGCCCAAAGTAACTCCGCAAAACACGACAATTAAGACACCCGAGGAAAGTAATCCAATTCTGTCCTTTGATAAAAATCGATACCCCTTAGATAAACCGGATAGTCTGTGGATGATCGTTAACAAGCAACACCCGCTCCCCGCCGATTATGTGCCCACACAGCTTACTACTAATAT
>CAZIMF010000052.1:0-6361 GCA_964540445.1 uncultured Candidatus Saccharibacteria bacterium | reverse complement strand
CATCGCCTGGTTGCCCTGCCCTTGAGCACTTCTAAGCATGTAAAACAAAATGACACTGATGATTAAAATCGGCAGCAAGCTAATGCCAATGTTGGTCCAAATGGCGCTGCTGTTTGATTCGGGCTTAATATCAACAGCCACTGGAGCATCAGTTTTTAGCCCTTGTTCATAAATGCTAGAGCCAGCTTCTTTACGGGATTTTTCGGTTGGTTTATTATCACCCTTTTTAGTAATGCTCAGCTGTTCACCAGCAATTTCGATTTTGGCAATCTCGCCGTTGTTGGCGCGTTTAATAACATCTGAGTATGGAGCATCGGTTAGGGTGCTCGGTTTGCTGGTAGCAGTAAAGATAATTAGGCCAAAAAGCATCAATAGCGCAACGAAACCTGCATTCTTAACGTTTCTTTTTCGCTTGTTACCCCCACCTTGCTGACTGATCTTGAACGGTTTTTTATCCATAGGCTACAAATATTATACAGACTCCCGCTCGGTAAGAACAATTTCATGTTTATTAAGTAAACAGTAATAGTGCTTATCAACATCGATTTTGGAACTATTTTGTAAGTTTTTTATACCTGAGTACAGCCGCTCGATGGCCTTTTTATCAAAGGTAGCCTTATTGCGGCGAAGCCATTCGGCAATAATTTCAGCTGCTACTACTTCGTCTGTTGTTGTAATTATTCTTTTGGGTAAGGTTTTGTCGTAGTTCATTAAAATTTCATTAACTTGATTATCAATTTTAGAATTATATTCATCAATTTTGCGCAATAATTTTGCGATTTCGTGGCGTTTTTTATTCGTCAAATGTTTATAGAGTTGGGCGCGTACTCGATTTCGGGCATATTTCATTTCTAAATTGGTACTGTCTTCGACCCACTCCAGTTTGTGCAAAACAGCATAGTCTCGAATTTCATCTTTAGTCACACCAAGCAGCGGACGCTTAATACTATCAGTGGATTGTAGCGAGACCAATCCGCGACGCCTGGTACCCCGAACGATGTTCAACAACGCGGTTTCAATTACATCATCCTGGTGGTGCGCCGTCACAATTGCTGCAGCCCCGTGCCGAGCCCGGACGTCCTCCAAGAACGCATATCGATGCCGACGGGCAGTATCTTCACTAGCATCCGGACCAAGCTGTCCATACCCTGCGACAAATTCCAGTTCATATAATTTAGCTAACCCGGCCACAAAAGCCGTGTCTTCGGCCGAGTCACTGCGAATACCATGATCAAAGTGTGCCACCACGAGCTGCAAACTCGGGTTGCCGCGCAGCAAGGTGAGCAGCACAACCGAATCAATGCCGCCCGAGACGGCAACCACATATACTCCGGGGTCAAGTGCTGCGTTCATTACACTGTATTGTATTCACTCATTGCTACAATAGAAACACCTACGCCGACCTGATGCTTGGTTTTATACTTGTTAGATTGGACGTTGAGTGGGAACATCAACGGCGCAATCAGCTGCGCCTAATACTCTTTTTACTAATTCTGGTAACTGTTCAATAGTTTTCTGGCGTGGCGCTTTGCTTGGGTTCCGACTTACCATATTTTTAGTGGGAACCATACTTGAAATTGAGAATCTAGAACTTGCGTAGACATTCAGTAGCTCAGTTAACCGTTTGTGAGAGCCCCGATGTTCCCGTTCTTGGTAAGTGCGGTAAGCCTCGTAATCTCTTCGAGCCGCACTGCGCAGTTGTAATAGCTTGCCTGCAATACCGTTTAGAGATACTTTGCTAATAGAGGCTAAGACGAAGTCGGTTAACTGTGTCGAACCTTCCTCGTCGACAACTGCTTCCTGCCACATGCGTCCCTGGTGATCAAACGAAGCTAATTGCCAGCTGGATGCCTCCGCCCCCACTTGACCATGCAAGAGAAATGTTCCGGCCCTGATTTGCCAAACCGGTGTCGCGCCGTCACTATCAAGGCCGGTGGCAATTGTGGCATGCTCTGCTCCTTCTATATTGTGCAGCTCAAAGTTAGGGCAGCCAATGGTTGGCTCCCATCCATGGATAGTTTGAGTCCGTTCATACAGAGTAAGGTCGGGAGACGGATCTGGCTCTATAAAAAAAGAACGACCGTCTGTCGTTCTTGGAGCTAATTCGTGTAATTCAATTGGTGTGTCTAGACTTAGAGCCATCTAGATTTTAATTGTAGCATTAGTTTAATAAAAACGGAATTCATGGTATATTAACCTCCGTTAAACGTGCATTCTAAACTCGTTTTTTACGATGTGGCAGCGTAGCTCAGTTGGTTAGAGCGCAGGACTCATAAGCCTGAGGTCACTGGTTCAAACCCAGTCGCTGCTACCATTACGAACCCACACTAGGACGGTTTTGAACCGTCCTTTTTTGTTATAGTTAGCTCATGCTTCAATATCTTGGTCTCGCACTTGTTTTATTTAGCTGGATTGGCGGTGCCTATTTAGTGAGCAAATGGCGTGGGACAAGAGCGATGTCATTAAGCCTACATGCAGCTAGCAACAAAACAGCATCAAAGTTATTTGCGTTAGTACTAGTAGTGCTTGGTCTGCTGTTTTACTACTGGTTAGTGAAGTGGTTTTCGCCTCAATTAGACCTGTCCAGTGCATTTATCCCATTATTAACCCTTACTATCGTCTGTCAATGTATTGCAGGCTTAGTGGCTGATACCGAGGGCTGGAGTCACAAAGTCCACTATTTTGCTGCTTACACGATGGCATATCTTTACTTGCCTTTGAGTGCGCTAATACTGTTTGCTCACAACATTACGCCTCTAGCTAAAGTATTAGGAGCTATTTGCTTAACTTGGATGGTTATTGCTCTGCTTCTATTTTGGTTTGTAAAAAGAACTAGACCGCATTACCTGCTATTCCAGTCCTCTTATATTGTTGCTTTCCAGCTTATTATTCTATGTGCCGCTTATTTAAGGTAGGCACTTTTTACTGTTATAACCTACTATACTAGCTACTAACAGTAACCAAACCATTAGTGTTGCGCACTACTTCCCACATAGTTATCAGTTCTGCTTTTATATTGTTCCAATTCGTCAAAGGCGCTGCTACCATTTTTATCTTTGCTATATACTTCTAGGGTGTCCGATTCTCAACATACTGCTGCTAAGAAATTTAATTTTTATACTCGTCTTGAATATTACGCTCGCTTGATTGAGCACATTAAACAGACGAAGTCAGGCGACCGAATTGCGATTGCTACCCTGGCATTTGAGCCTTCGGAAATCCATATTAATCAGGTAATGGAAGCCTTGTGTGCAGCTGCCCAGCGCGGTGTCGCAGTTCGCTGTATTGTTGATGCTATCTCGTTTACCTTGGTTAAAGGAAGGATTCCTGGGCCGTTACTGTATGGCAAAAAAATTGATATCCTCGCCTTGCCACTGTATGCGCGTAAACGTGCAGCGCTCGAAAAACTAGCAGCCTGCGGCGGGGAATATACGGTTACAAATCCCCCGAGACGACTATTCAGCAATCCGTTTGCCAACCGATCGCATATTAAGTTTGCCGTGATTAATAACGAAGTGTACACCGGAGGATGCAATCTTAAAGAGGCAGACCGGAGCGATATTATGGTGCAGTGGCAAGACAACAACGTTGCCGATTGGTTAATTGAATTTGCCGCTAACGTGCACGAGAAAAACAATGTGCGTAGAGTTCTAAAAAATACCGATACAGCTATGCCCGTAGATAAACAGACACAATTACTGATTGATGCGGGGGTAAAAAATCAGTCATTAATCTTTAGGCATGCGCTCCAGCTGATTGATGATGCGCAGGAATACATCGTAATGACCTGCCAGTACTTTCCAAACGATGTGACTGCCAAAAAACTTTCGCAAGCTATTAAACGGGGCGTGGATGTACGACTTATTTATAACCATCCGAGTAAACACTCGTTTCCGTTAAGTTGGTTGCACTACGCCGTTAAATATATAGAGCAACGTAAATATCAGCCCGCGTTATTCAAAAATGAACTTTCTAAAAGACGAAACTATATGCACGCTAAATTACTCGTTTCAGAGAAAGCCTGTATTGTTGGTAGCCATAATTATGTGCGAGCCGGAGTTCGGTTCGGCACGGCAGAGATTGCACTTACAAGTAGTGATCCGGTCTTTGCGACGTACGCCCTTGCTGCTCTTGATCGGCAAGTATAGACACTCGCGCAATTACGCTTATGATTTGCCAAAAGATAGGTAATCCTGCTTTAATAGAGTTTTACATACTAGTCGCGTTACAGCGATTCGGCGTCAATTCTTAACGAGGACCAATAACTTACTATGGATCCACACGTGGTCATTGAACTTCAAGATATGGTACACAGTATTAGCCTATGGCTGATTGGCCTCATAGTAGTTATTGCGGTATTCAATATTCTTAAACCCAGTATCTTTGAAAAATTTATGTTTGAGTTTGGAGAACGAAAGTATGTCGTGTCAACCTGCGTGTTTATTGGCTTACTCTGCAGCACTGTTTTTGTTGCAACCCAACCGAATGTTGTTCCGAGTACGTACGGCTTTGAGAATACCAAGCAGACAGTTTCGGCGGTGGACATTATCCAATCGTCTGTGCCAGAAATCACCTCTGTCCAACAAGCTGAAACTCAAAAAGCCGACGAAACAGTAGCACCAACCCCGGCTTCAGAAAGTGGTACTGCTCCTGTTCAGGCATCAGTAGATACTCCACCCCCTGCTCAGACTGAAGCTATAAAGAATGACTCGAAGCCAAGTTCAAATTCTAAGCCTGAGAATAAATCCGGTCGCTCACTGTTGCCCAAAATCGAGTTAACCTGCAAAAAAGATAAAAGCAGCGCTAAGAGCACTCGAACCACTATTTGCTTATACAAAAGCTAGTCAAGACTGCTCATTTCGCCCACTAATTCTTCCAGAACATCCTCCAGAGTAACCAGCCCGATTACTTTTTTCCCGCTGGTTACGGCAGCTAGGTGAGCACCGCTGCGCTGCATTGTTTTAAGTGTCATTCGGATCGATTGGTTATGATGTACTGTCAGAAGTTCACGTATATTTCGAGTGGAGAGTGGTTCGTGACGCAACACATCATCAACCTTAATACTGTCCTTTAGGTGCACGTAGCCAATCAACTTATTCTTTTTGCCGGTAATTGGAAAGCGAGAGAAGCCGGTAGCCACCGATAATTCTTCAATTTTCGCCGGAGTGAATGTTCGATCTACTGCAATCACCTCTTCGAGGGGGACGGCAATATCGCGCACCGTCTGGGCATCAAACGTCAGTGCCCCGCTAAGCAATTGTTCATTGTCTTCGCTTAAATAGCCACTTTTACGTGACTCTTTTACTAAGTCAGCCATTTCGTCGCGAGTATAGGTGCTGGCAACTTCGGTCTGCGGGCTAACGTTAACCAGCTGTAACACACCACTGGCTACCGCATTAAGCCCGTGCACCACCGGCTTTAAGATAGTGGTCACCGACACCAGTAATGGGGTTAGGGCCAAAGCCGACCGTTCTGGTCGCGCCAGGGCAATATTTTTAGGTACCATCTCACCAATTACCACATGCAGAAATACAGTAATGAACAAGGCGATTACAAATGATATCGGATGCAGTAAGTCGTCTGCTATTCCTAAACTATGTAGCGGTGTGTCTAAAATACGTGCAATAACTGGCTCGGCTACAGCACCCAAGGCCAACGAGCACAACGTAATACCAAGTTGCGCACCCGCCATCAAAAATGAGAGATTTTCGAGTGCCCGCAACGTTATTAAAGCCGGCTTAGATCCTTCGGCTGCCAATGGTTCAATAGCGCTCCGTCGTACTGACACCAGGCTAAACTCAGCTCCAACAAAAAAAGCATTGCCAAGCAAGAGTAACCACGCAACAAACAAGCCAACTTCAATACTCATGAGTCATCCTCGCCCTGCAGTTGGGTTGCAACCAGTTCCAGTCGATCAATCCGCCGACCATCCATTTTTTGAACTGTTAACTGAATCCGATATGGCGTTCCGGCATGCCCCAGCGCATTGACCGTTACCGTGTTTCCTACTTTTGGCACGCCCTCAAGCAGGTCGAGTACTAAGCCTCCAATAGTTTCAAACTCATCGTCTTCAGGCAAAAATAATCCGATTACCTGCCCTACCTCATCGGTACGTAACAAGCCCGAAACTGACCAGGTGTTATTTTTAAGTTTTTTGATGGCAATACCGCTTTCATCATGCTCATCTTTTACTTCACCGACTAGTTCTTCAATCAGGTCTTCAAGAGTAACCATCCCATCAACCCCGCCATACTCATCAATTGCAATAACTGCCTCAATTGACTCGTCACGCATCCGTTCAATCAAGTCATCAAGTTCCATACTGGAAGGAACAAAAACTACGGGCTCCATAATGGTGTGG
>CAZIMF010000051.1:0-6561 GCA_964540445.1 uncultured Candidatus Saccharibacteria bacterium | reverse complement strand
TATCCTCACCGGCTTCGCAAACAGTTTGGAATTCATGGCTGAACTCGGTGAAAGCACCGCCGCTGGCAAGCGTAACGTACGTATCGTCGCCAAGACCAAGTCGTTCGTAGACCTTTTTGTAGGCTGCAATGGTGCGATTATAAAATTCATCGTGCTGCTGCGCGTTAACACTACAAGAGTACATATCTTTCATAACGAATTCGCGGCCACGCATGACACCGCTTTTAGCCCGAAGTTCGTTGCGTAACTTGGTTTGAAATTGATAGACATTTGCAGGTAAATCTTTGTAACTCTCGATGTGTTGTTTCATCATCTCGATGATGGTTTCTTCGTGCGACCAAGCCAAACCAACTTCGGTCTTATCCTTTAGATGAGTTTTAAACCAGATATCTACAACCTCGTCATTCCAACGATCGGTAATTTCCCATGTTTCACGCCGTTGAAGTGTACTCATAATGAGTTCCTGAGCACCCAGGGCGTTCATTTCTTCGCGGACGATTTGCTTGATGTTTTCTAATACACGAAGACCGAGCGGGGTATAGGCATAGACACCGGCCATGACCTTGTAGACAAACCCAGCTTGAATCAGCAGCTGGGCGTTGCGGGCTGTTTCATCGGCCGGAACGGTTTTGCTGGTTTTAGTAAATAATTCGGATAATTTTATAGATGTTGTCTGCATGACTAATATTGTACAGATAAGCGGTAACCCCGTCTATCTATTAACAAGTAGGTTCTAGCCAACGTGAAGCACAAAGAGCGCCAGGAATGCCAGACCGTTTTTTAGGGAGTGGACCAATATGCCTGCCCATAAACTACCGGTTTTTTCACGAAGTGCAATTAGAAACATCGACAAGATAAATGTGTCGATAGCTACCACATATAAGGGGGGCGCTCCGCTGCCAAGCTGTAAGTGCGCAATGCCGAACAATACGCTGGCGGTTATCATAGCGGCTGTCCTGCCGAGCTTACGGCGTAGGCCGCTGTACAAGAATCCCCGCACCATTACCTCCTCGGCAATCGGCACAAACACTGCTAAAGCCAGAAATACTAACCCTAGTTGCAGCGTGCCACTGGCTGACTCAAAACCAATTTGTTGTTCCTGATTAACATTTACCGAGGGAATGAAGTTACTAACAAAACCAAGAACAATAAACGTAACAATAAAATAACCGACGGCATACAGACAGGCGTAGCCCGCATCACTTAATTTCGGTCCGCGGCCCAGCCCAATTTCGCTGAGCGGTATCTTACGTTGTCTGATAAACCAATAAATAATAGCCAATACTGCTGCTTCGGCTAGTAGTATAAACAGAAATTGCCCGCTGGTAGAGTCGACAAACTTTCTGAGTACCTCTTCTGAATCTTTATGCGTAACTAATCGATATACAGCCGAGATAAGCAGCACTGCAATAATTTGTGATCCCAGATACGTTAAGAACGTAACTAATAGGGCCGAAATAGGGCCGAAACTACCCGTAGACTTAGAAGAATCGTTTGACATCGACTACGGTAATAAGAACAAACAACGCCATCAACGCTACAAAGCCGGTGCCGTGAATCCATTCTTCTCGTTGTTTGGTAAGCGGTTTTTTAATCGTCCGGAACAAGAGAAGTACGAACAAACGTCCTCCGTCGAGCGCTGGGATGGGCAGCACATTCATGATAGCTAGCGAAAGGGAGAGGATAGCGATAATGAATAAAATAAAGCTAATACCAAGCTTACTGCCCTCTTTGAGGATGACAGCAATGCCAACCGGACCGGAAACTTGTTCACTGGCCGTTTTAGTATCACCTTTGAACAGGCTGCCGATGGCGGTGCCGATGCCTTTGAACGTTAACTGCGTGAGCTGAGCGGTTAAACCGGCGCCCACAACCGGTGCGGACCACGTACTGCGCTGCAATTGAATTCCTTCACGCTCTGGCAATATGCCAACGAAACCGTTACCAGTATTTTCTTGGTTAACGCTTACCTGAACGTCGCGTTGCTGCCCGTTCGTTTTAATAGTAATGGGTATTGTTTTTCCCGCGTTGGCCTTGGCCTGAGAACCAACTTCGTCAGGATTGCTTATGGGTGTGCCATTAATAGCAATGATCTCATCACCGCTGCTAATGCCAGCTTTGCCGGCCGGCTGATTAGCATCAACTTCGGCAGCGCGGACAATAACGTGCCGAGTCACTTTGGTGTCACTGGCAACCGTAAATTGATTATCGATAACTTTTGGCATGCCAATTAGTGCCAAAAAAGTAAACATACCAAGTGCTACGACTAAGTTCATGCCGACACCAGCTAGCATTACTTTGACTTTCGTCACTAGCGATGCCGCCCCAAATGTACCTGGCTCAGTTGCAGCATCATTTTCACCTTTTAGACGGACAAAGCCACCCAACGGTAGCGCATTAACAGTAAACAAAAATTTGCTGTTCTTGGTTTTTACTTTTTTTGACCAAACTCGTGGTGGAAACCCAATGCCGAACTCTTCTACTTCGACGCCATCTCGGCGCGCGGCAATAAAATGGCCAAACTCGTGGACTACGACTAAACCAACAAAAAGCAGGACTCCCACTATCAAAAGAAATATCGACATTGCTTCTATTTTAACACGTTACGGAGATATTACCGGGTAAAATAATACCGATATCATCCTAAACGGTCATGATTTCGGTTTCTTTGGCGCTGGCCATGCGCTCTACCGTTGCTTTGTGTTTTGCCATGGTCTCATCTACTTGCGAGGTATACCGTTTGTGTTCGTCTTCGCTGATATCTTTGTCTTTTTTAGCCTGATCAAGTTCGCTCATAGAGTCACGTCGAACACCCCGCATGGCAATCATACAGTCTTCAACTTTTTCACTAAGCTGCTTAACGATTTGTTGGCGTCGTTCGGTTGTCAGTGGAGGAATTGGCACACGTACCACTCGCCCGTCATCGCTTGGATTCATTCCTAAGCTGTGATTGTCGCGGATCGAGGTAACAATTGCCTGCAAATTAGCCGGATCAAACGGGGTAATTTGCAATAGTTGAGCCTCGGGTGTGCTCACACTTGCCAGCTGAATCAATGGCATTTGCTGGCCATACGCTTCAACGGTAACACTTTCGAGCATACTTGGATGCGCCCGTCCGGTTCGTAACTTCTTTATTTCAGCATCAAAATGGCTAATTGCTGCCTGTAGCTTAGAATTTGTTTGGTTAACGACATCTTGTGGACTCACGAGGTTATACTACTTCCTACTATATTATGTCTTGCTCTTTAGTACTTCCCTATAATCTTACTACGCTTTTGCGAGTCTTCACATCTTTTATTTAGTTGGTTTGCCTTTTTTCAGATAAGTAATAAGTGCTTTTGAGACTGACTCTAGTATATCTAGGCCGAAACTAGAATCTCGTTCTGCATGGCAGTTAGGGTTCCCTGTTCGCAAACTTAAAACAGTTGTTGACGGTTCATGGTCGTATGCTTCAAGGGCTGGATGAAATAAAATACGGCCAGCGTCAGCACCTGCTGCAAGTTGTTGTGCAGTAACGCCAGTAACTGCTGTGACGTGGTTCAGATCTAATACATCTTGAGATACTAATGCCGGATCGGCACGATTAAGCATGGCGACAACACCTGGCTGCAATAAACCGGCTTCTAGTGACTTGTTTTGACCGCCCTGATTTGTGCTCATCATTATACTGTATAATAAGTACTATATAATGTCAATAGTCTCTGCTCAGTGACTATTCGACTTCGCCAATAGCAATACGATTAAAACGACGAACAACAATATTCTCACCCAGCTTAGCAATTCCCTCTTCTTTGATGTATTGGCCAACCGATTGATCGGGGTTTTTAATAAAGGGCTGGTCGAGTAAACATTGTTCAGCAAAGTACTTTTTGAGCATGCCGCCCACAATTTGGTCGAGCATGTTATCCGGCTTGCCTTCGGCTTTAGCCTTTTCGCTAAACTCGGCCTGCATTTTGGATTTTTCTGCTTCTGGGATTTGATCTTCGCTGACGTAAAGCGGGCTGCTAGCAGCAATGTGCATGGCAATGTTCTTTACGAGATCAGCAAAAACTTCGTTGCGAGCCACAAAGTCAGTTTCGCAGTTTACTTCTAGCACCACCCCAATACGATTGTCATGGTTGTAGGTGCTAACTACACCGGCACGAGCTTCGCGTTCACCTCTTTTTTCAGCCTTGGTAAGACCCTTTTTACGCATTGCCTGAAGGGCTGTATCAAAATCCCCTTCGGCTTCTACCAGCGCCTGTTTTGCATCGGTAATTCCCACGCCGGTGAGCCCGCGCAGTCGTTTAATTTCTTCAATTGAGATATTTGCCATTATTAAATCCTTTTTAGTTCTTAAAATAATCTTGGCACGTGGCCGGTACTTACTACACTTTTGTTACTATATCGCCACTTCATTAAGATTTCATTCCGCCCAAGTATAGTACTTGGGATGAGTCTAGATTCTGACTGCTTCTACTACTGGTTTTGCAGGAGCTTCGGCAGCCGGCGGGGTTGCGGCGTCTTTTGGTGTTTCGTCTTTATCGGCAGCCGGTGCCTTCTTTTGGAATTCAGCCTTACCATCGTTAATTGCCTGAACCATATATTTAGTGATGAGATCAACTGTTTTGATTGCATCGTCATTGGCAGGTATAACGTAATCAATAAGCGTTGGGTTAGCATTTGTATCAACAACAGCTATAACCGGAATTCCTAGTTTGCGAGCTTCACGGATAGCATTTACTTCGGTGATAACATCTACTACAAATACGGCGCCAAGCTTCTTTGTGATGTTTTTGATACCACCATATTGGTGATTCATTTCATCAATTTCTTCTTGGAAACGCTGCACTTCAAGTTTGTTGTACTTAGCTTCGAGTGCGCCGGAAGCCATGCGAGTTTCAAGATCTTTAAGATGCTTGATTCGGCCATTCATAGTTGCCGTGTTGGTGAGCATACCGCCAACCCAGCGTTCGACAACAAATGGCATCTCGGTGTCTTCAGCTGCTTTACGAATGATATCTTTTGCCTGGCGCTTTGTGCCAACCAATAGGATTTGCTTGCCCGCTGCTGCAGTTTTATTTGCAAATAGTAATGCTTCTTCGAGTCCTTCGACTGTTTTAGTTAAGTCGATAATGTGGCTGCCCGCACGTTTGCTGTGAATGTACGCGGCCATTTTAGGGTGCCAACGGCTAGTTTTGTGGCCAAAATGCGCGCCAGCTTCTAATAATTGTTTAATGTCTACATCAACAGTAGCCATATAGAGTTTCCTTTCTCTTCACCAAGGGTACCGCCGCGTTTCCGAAGAAGGAACTCGCATTGGAGGAACTAATTCCCTGGCTGCTTAATTAGTTAGTACGTTTATTTTAACAGAATCATGGCCTGTGCGCAATAAATCTCTTGAGTATTACCTCTGAACGCGCTATAATAGCCTTTATATGAAAAAAGATATCCATCCTAAGAATTATCGTCCAGTTGTATTTCAGGACTTGTCGAACGGCACATCATTCCTCATGATGTCCACCGTTAAAACCGACGAAACTATTAAGCACGAAGGCGCTGAATATCCTTTGGTTAAAGTACATATCAGCAGCGCTTCTCACCCATTCTTCACCGGCCAGGAAAAACTAGTCGACATCGAAGGCCGTGTTGATAAGTTTAAAGCCCGCACCGAAGCAGCCGCCAAAAAGCGCGAAGAAGCTAGTAAGCGCGCCGGCAAAAACCGCAAAGAACAAGCCGCTCCAACCAAGCTCGCCGACGCTAAATCCGCCCAGTAGCTACGTATAACTACTATAAAGACCGGTACTTTCGCCGGTCTTTTGTTATGATTAGGAAGTAATATGGAACAAAAAGAACAATCATTACGCACTGAGCTTACGGAACTGCAAGAGAAGTTGCAGGATCCGACTATTTATAGCGATCCAAATTATCCAAAGCTGGCACGGCGCCAAAGTGAGCTCGAAGAAATTCTTGGATTATTCGATAAGCTGGCAAAGCTTATAGCCGAGCAGGCAGGGGCCGCCAATATGGCGCAGGATTCAGATCCTGATATTGCGTCGATGGCCGCCGATGAGCTAGCCAGTATATCTGAGCAGCGAGTTATAGTTCAAGACAAATTAGATGAGTTAATGACACCAAAAGATCCAAACGATGAACGGAATGCAGTTGTTGAAATTCGGGCTGCTGCCGGTGGGGACGAAGCCAGTTTGTTTGCTGGCGAGCTGTACCGAATGTACGCCCGATGGGCTGAAACCAACGGTTTTAAGGTTGAGCATCTAAGCGACAGCGCCAGTGAAGCCGGTGGTTTTAAAGAAGCTGTATTTCTAATTAAAGGTGATTTTGCATATAAAAATCTTAAGTTTGAGGCTGGCGTGCACCGGGTACAGCGCATACCAACGACTGAGTCACAGGGTCGTGTTCATACTAGTACAGTAACCGTCGCCGTTATGCCTGAAGCTGTTGAAACTGACATCGAAGTACGGCCGCAAGATTTGCGGATTGATGTGTACCGCGCCGGTGGCCACGGTGGGCAGAGTGTAAACACTACCGATTCCGCCGTGCGTATCACCCACTTGCCCACCG
>CAZIMF010000050.1:0-6762 GCA_964540445.1 uncultured Candidatus Saccharibacteria bacterium | reverse complement strand
GAGCGTCTGTCTTCGGAACAGAAAGTCGGCGGTTCGAATCCGTCCGGGCGTACCACACGAGATTCAATTAGTAGACGTCAGAACGGCGTCTATTTTGTTATCATTATCTTATGAATAAAACATTCTACATTGGTTCATATCGCGACGATGGCTTAAATGAGCCAAATCGAGGTTGGATTGTCGGAAAATTCAAAGACAGAGCTCCGCGGAAAAATGATGAAGTTGAGATTAAATATTGGGAATTCGAGGTCGGCTTTAACGACCACCCTGCTAAAGAATCTGAAATTATCGAATGTACTTTTATTTTGTCGGGTAAAACAAAGGGGTTTATTGGCGATAATGAGATAACTTTGCAAACAGGCGATTACGTCGTCATTCAGCCAGGTACCCCTAATAATATAGTCGCAGAAATTTTAGAGCCAACGACTGGATTAACAGTAAAAGCACCCAGCGACCCTACGGCAAAGAAGGTTCTAAGCTAATTGAGTTCTAACTTTGTTAACTAAGCTGTACCAACAAAAGGGCCTCGCAAAGCGGGGCTATTTTGTTGGTTTGTTCGAGGGATTAACAGAACGGTTCGGTCGATAGTCTGTTGCCCGAGTTAGCTCGGCGCACAGATTATCGTGCGCTACCCCTCCGCGCGTACCAAGTATAGCCATTTATTTTTTGTGCTATGATTTGAGCGTGAGTCCAGATCAACAAAACCAAACTCAAGTCAGCGCTAATACCCAGCCTACTGTTGCTGCCCCATTAGAAAATCAGCCACCTGTTGTTTTGCCGCTAAACCCTAGCAGTGCACCTACGAATCCAGTCGTGAATAACAAAACACCCAAGAATATACGGTTATTAAACACCGTTTTCTTATTGGTCGCCCTTTTTACCATACCTCTACTGGGGCATGTACTATGGGCAGTCCAGATGAAGCAATACCGTTTAAGTACGACTTTACGAATTGTTATCGCAATTTTGTGCTATCTCGTAGCTATTCCGCTAATAATCCTTGGCATCGTGGGCAATATCGATACCACCGGCGCTATAGTATGGCCCGTGTTCCTTCCAGGTGTTGTGATATTCTTAGCTCCGTTTATTTATACCTTCATAAAGCCACTTCCGCGCTCGTAAAGCTAGCTTGGCACTAAGTTTGGTTCTGACCAGACCCAGCGTGCTGTACCATTTCTATGCAAGTATAGTTCTAACTTCGTGCACAATGCTGTACCAACTTCCATAGTTTTTGTTTTATTTTACGAAGATGAACCAGTAGCCGAGGACGTACAGGCCGCTGACAAAAACTACACCAGTGAACATCCAGCGTTTGAATGTCCGTTTGTCCAAATCGAAAATATAAACGGCGGTGGTCGACAATAATACTCCGGGAAAGATTGGGCAAAGTAGTGCAAACAGTCGCAAGCCATGTTTGTTGATAAAAACCCGGACTTTGATCACCACCTTGTTATCATTTCCCTGCTCAAACGTGGTGACGACCTTGTCGCCAATTCGACGCTTGCGAACTTTGGTTTTGAATTGGTCATCCGTAATTCTATCTCCTATATAAATGACCACAATAGCCGAGATAAGTGAACCTAGCGCATTGCCGACCCACACCACCACCGGCGAACTATTGATATTAAAGCTAAGCGGGATCGATGCGCTGCCAATCACAATACATAGGAATGCAATTCGGATAATATCACTTAACATGTGCTTTATTGCGTCGCAATTCCCTGCGCAGTACGGCATTTTTGATGAGCAGGTTTGCGAAAAACGCAATGATGCCAATGCCGAACAACACATAAAATATCGTGAAAGTCTTGCCAGCATCAGTCTTGGGTACCAGATCACCATAGCCGATGGTTGTGAGCGTTATGGTGCAGAAATATATAGCATCCAACCATTTAAAATGCTCGACGGTATGATAGAACAAGGTGCCCAAACTGATGACAAAAATAGCCAAGGCGGCAGCCTGTTTGTACTGCCGCCTTATGGCTAAGTATTCTGCCTCTTGCACGGTGTAGTCTTCGTTATGCGCCAGTGACATGAGGCGTTGGATGTGAATGAGTTGTGGGCAAATGATCGGATTCTTCAGACCAATTCCATTCCTCAAACTGGTAGTTGGTTGGCGTTGAAGCCGCCTGAACTACCATACCAATGACCCATAGTGACAACGTGGCCAGCGTCCACAAGAATGAATTGCTAAGTGCAAGTTTGGCTGAGGTATAGCTATATGCCTCCAGCGGGATCTTGTGGAATAGCAACATTACGCTACCGACGGCTGTAACTGCTCCCATAAAGGATGTGAGCACGATCAGCACGTAACGCGGTGCATTGGCTACTATCGCTACAAATCCGGCCGCCACGCCAAGTAGCAAGCCACTAAGGAATGATAGTATGCCTGGCTGAAAACCGAGCCCCAGCATCAGGCTGCTGCCAGCCCAATAACCAATAGAGCCAGTTAGTATCACCACAGCGATGTAGTAATAGAAGTAGGCAAGTATTGCGAAAATCAGTCCAGCTATCAAACCAACGACAACACCCAGTAGCGTACCTAGGAATACCGTTCCGGCTAAATCAGAAATTATTGCTCCCCCAAGCGACAAGCCGGCTAGAAAGCCTACTAGTGGGATAAGCACTCTAGCAAGCCTGTAACCTCCGACTATTAGAGCTAGGCCGACTATCGCGCTAAGTAGTGCGATTAGCAATCTCATAAGCACCTCCTTTCGAACTTATATTGTAGTGAAATGATAAAACAATGCTTCAATTTAGTCCGTGAGCCAAGTCACAATTGTTCATAATATTAACTGTTTTTTTGTGATATTGTTCTATTTTTTGATAGCGTTGGCGGTGTTGCCACAATATGTGCTAAGGCACACAATCCGATTAGCAGTAGCACGGCATTCATTACTACCTCGGGCGTAACCGTCAGCGCCAAAGCCAAGCCAGCTAAGACCGCAAAACCCAAACCCAACCAGACATAATATTGCCATTGCCACATCCAGGCTCTAAAACTAGACCAATAGGCATATGCCTGACTCTTGCGAATCCGGGTCAGATGCAAATATTCGCGTAAACGCATTGCCCAGTTTGCTGGCCCAGCCGCCAAGGCCACGAACACAACCACCATCAAAAGGACCACGACAATAAATATCATGTGGCGCAGCCAGCCAACTAACGTGTCATAAATATATCCGACGGCTGCTAAATTGCTAGAATCGTGAACCGCGTTTAGAGTTTCTTGCTTGCCCAGTCTTAGTAGTATTAATTCAAGCAACATACAGCCAATCAGTACGAAAGTTATGGTAATAACCGTCCGGCGGCGGCGATAAGATAATGCCAGCGCAAACAGGAAACAAGCTATGGCCGCAAACGGTAATACAACTACCAGCGTGTCAACGGCTCGCACGACATCATGAAAACGGCGTGGTTTTGCGTGCAGATCGGTCGACACTTCAATATCTCGATTTGCTAGTGGTTGCAGCGCCGGTATCGCCTCGGCCGCGTTGCCAAGCGCCGTGCGCAATTGGGCAACCGAATCACTAATATTGATATCAAAGCGCTCATTTACTTTTGCCTGCAGCGGTGGCGTTTGACCACGAGCCGTGGTTACCAACCGGTCCATCGCCAGTCGATTTGCGCCGGACCACAAAGTCTGAAAGCCATCGCTGGCAACAATTTTTTGTGAAGTTGTTGTTGTCAGATTTTGCAGTTGATCAGTCAGGGGGCCGGCCAGAAAAACAGCTTGTGGCGGCAGTGCATCGCTGATTTTTTGCTTGACCGGCACAGCTTCAAAAACTTTATCGCTAATGTACGAACCGAGAGCCGTGGAAACCACCGGTTGTTTGGGCAGAGGTGAGACCAACGCTACCCAGTTGTCAGTATCAAAAATTTGGCGCTCAACCCAATGTGCAATCACATACAGGCTGAACGCCGCTGAACCTACCAGGATAAGTAAACTGATTCCCATGACACGCACACGATTTGCCCAAACATTGTTTTGCGAATTGGTGCGTGCCATAGGTAAACTCCTTGCTTACTTACTCCATATCCGTGCCGTTATAAACTACCACCGAGTAAATAACGACGACATCCAGCACAATGATCATGATTGACCATACTGGGTATGCCCAGATGAAGCTAAAGTTAAGCACTGCGCTGACGGTTGCCAACATAATTGCCAAAAATCGGCCCCATAGTCTGCCCGCAAATAGCGAGCCAGAAGAAAACATTACAATCAGGCCAAATATCAGGTGTACCCAACCCCACTGCGTGAAGTCCAGCAAGAATAGGTGATTTGCTGTTGTTACATACAGTTCCGGCTTAAATATAGCTACTAGGCCGGCAATTGCCTGGAAAAAACCGACCACAATCATCATTACGCCAGCAAAGCTGACCCAACCCGATGGACCGTTTCTCATCATGTCATCTTGTGTTCTACTTGCCATAATCTATCCTCCATTAATCTCAAATATCTTCTTAAACGGCAAAGGCTTCCTTTAACCGTGCTTCTTCATCTTTTGACAAAGAAGTGTGCAAAACTTTGCCGCCAAACGGCTTAAGACTGTCGACTACTTTGTCTACGCGCGCATTATTGACGAGCAGGAAAAGTGCCGAATTGCCAGGCTGTACGGCTTGGCTAACTTCACGTATGAAATCGTCATTAATGCCATAGTCGGCCGCCTTACCAAACAAAGCGCCGGTTGCCGCACCGACGGCCATGCCTAGAAATGGCACAAAGAACAGCAGCCCGAATAGCATGCCCCAAAAGGCTCCGCCGAGTGCCCCCGCACCCGCCAAGCTAGTGTCTTGCTTAACTTTGACTTTGCCATCCGCATGCCGCACTGCTGTCGCTGCGTCTTCTACTTTTATGAGGTCACGTTTTTGTAAGTTCTCCACTTCGTGGAGCGTTTGGCTAGCGCCGTCTTCGCTGTCAAACGCCAAAACGACCAAATTACTCATGCTGCCTCCCCTCTTGATTAACTGACTCTGGCAGTATAGAAGTCTATGGCTAATGCTTGCCGTGACAGCGATCACCGATTCGATACTTCATATTCTGTAATAAGTATTACTGCTTATTTCATCATAAGGTTTACAATATTAGTAAAGCATTGTTATGAAAGCAGGTTCCTCATGCCGCACTACAAGCAAAGCAGCCTTATACGCGAGCTTTTTCTCAAGGGTCAGCCGCTCGTGTATGCCAAAGGCGATGTAGTGATGGGGAATGACGCCAAGCCGGATGGCATTTATTTTATAGATACCGGATTCGTCAAAATTGTAACCATTAGCGATACTGGTGAAGAGTTTTTACGGGAAATCCTTGGAAAAGGTGAGTTATTTCCGGTCACATGGGCATATTTGGGACTCGAGCCGGACAATTTGTTCTATCAGGCAATTGCCAGCACCACCATTTGGCGGTTATCTCGTGATACCTTTAACGAATTCCTGGTTTCCAGCGTGGCGCTAAGTCATGCGTTTGCACAGCAAGTAGCCCAGCAATTCTTGACCTACTCTTACCGGGTCGAAAATCTGGAATATAAAAAGGCCGGCGATCGGGTCGCCTACCGTTTATTATTTTTAGCCCAAAGGTTCGGCACCCAACGAGGTAAATCAGTAACTATCAACGCCCCCCTTACACATGAGCTGGTGGCCGAATCGATCAATCTGGCTCGCGAAAGCGTTAGCCGTGAAATGGAAAAACTGATCCAGCAGAAGCTGGTTAAAAATAATAACCATCGTATTGTCATAAATAATATTGAGGTAATGGCAAAACGCTACCATCTCGAGGAAAAATATATTAATTGGTGATTGCCTGGCTAAATTTACATCTGTTAAAGTATAAGCATGTCGAAGCGTAATGTCCGCTACTCCAGATGGTTGATCGCCCTCTATTCGATTTCGGCTGTCATTTTGACACCTTGGATTGTTTATTTGTCACAAAGCTTACCTTCCAGGCAGATTGCTGGTAACTGGGATACCGCCTGGGTCGGTTTTGATGTTGCGATCCTGGTTTTGGTAGTTTTGACCGCCATTTTAGCCTATCGCCGCAGTGCCCGCCTGGCCCCCGTTGCCAGTTCCCTGGCCACAATCCTGATAGTTGATGCTTGGTTCGACGTCATGACTGCCAACCCCGGCATCCAACAGGTACAGGCTCTAATTTTTGCGATTTTAATAGAGGTGCCGATGGCTCTGATTACATTTACCTTGGTACACCAGGCACTGGCTCAAATCGACTGGGAAAAACAGCATCCGATAGTTGTCGGCAAAAAAGGCGTCCGAAAAGCCAAAGATTAGATTATTCACAGACAGTTATTTTACCCCTGTCATACTAGTACTTGCATGAAGGAGGTATATCTATGCATGCCATTGACGATATAAAGCAACACTGGCGCGAACGACGTTCAGTACGTCAAATCTTAAGCGAAGAAAATCGCAACTTTACTTAGTCTTCCCCCAATCTCGTAACAAAAAGACCAGGATCCCCCCACCTGGTCTTTTTGTATAACTTTATTATGTGCCTTTAACTCCGCCGGGGCCGTTAGCAGTGAGAAGAACCGAACACGTTGAAAATTGGCACTTTCTAAAAATATATCCGTTATATATACGGCGGATACACAATAGATATATATTGGATACATTTTTCGAAAGTACCTAAAAAGCTCATTGATCTATTGCTTGATAGTGCGGCCTTCGGTCATAATGGATGGCACACAATAATTTAGGCACCCGTAGCTCAGCTGGATAGAGCGTTGGTTTCCGGTACCAAAGGTCGTA
>CAZIMF010000049.1:0-6948 GCA_964540445.1 uncultured Candidatus Saccharibacteria bacterium | reverse complement strand
TGCAGACCTCTGCGTAACCACTCCGCCAAGGTGCCTTATATCATAAGCTTTCATCAGTATAACGGACAAAGAATCGACTGGCTACTCTGATTGTTCTCTGATAAAGTTATGGCATGAGATATGCTTTTGTGTTCATAAGCATCGTGGCTATTTGGATAGCGGTTATTATTATGGTTTCTTCTGTACCAAACTTTAGCGTCGTGACTGCACAATTATTAGCCGTTACAATGACAGGCATCTTATTTATAATTGGTTTTAAGAGGACATAAGCTATCGCCTTTTCGCGCAACCTCCCCATTATTAAGCTCTGCTGGCAATTGCTTAAAAACAGAATAGTTAAAAATTCCAGCAACAATGCAACTTTTAAGCGAAATCTTTTTACTACATTTTCAGAGCTGGGTGGTGTCTATCTAAAGTTCTTACAAGGAATGGTTGTTAATGCTCCTTTCATGAAAGGCTGGGCTGGGCCTGGAGAATTGTCAGTTTTCGAAGAAGTTGTTTACGACGAATTAGACATTACCCAGCTGCTCCTTAAAGAATTGGGGCAAGAAGATAGTGCGTATTTTAAAACCATAGAACCGCAGCCGTTTGCAGCTGGTTCATTTGGTCAGGTGTACCGCGCAACACTGCACGATGACCGGCAGGTTGCCATTAAAGTCCTCAAACCAAGCATCGTGGCTAATCTGGACGGTGATTTAAAAATGCTGGCTCGTCTTATGAAACTTGTTAAGTTTTCTAAGTTTTCTAGTTACCTCGACTTTGCCATGCTTTTTGATGAGTTTATCGAAATCACCAAGCGTGAAACTGACTATATTCAAGAGGCGCGCACCACTAAATGGTTTTATAATTATTTTAGTACTAACCCTGATATTGTGGTGCCCCGGATCTACGATCAGCTTTGTACCCGGCATATTATTACCCAAGATTACATCGGTGGCATATCACTTGCAAAACTTCTTAAAGAACATACAGCCGGAAAAGACGCTTCTGCCCTTACAAAAGAGCGGATTGGTTCAGATTTTTGGTGGCAACTTGAACTAGTTGGTAAAGAAATAGTTCACGCCAGCCTGTGGTCTGAGTTTATGCTGGGCGATCCGCATCCTGGTAACATTAAGTTCCTAGAAGGCAATAAAGTCGGCCTAATAGATTTTGGCATTGTGGCGACAACCCCAGCTGATAAACACGCGTTTTTCAACATGTTAAAGATTTATAAAACCTGTTACGATGGCAGTTTTAACGCTGGCGACATGATGATTACCATGCTTCGATTTTTTGATAATAATTTGGCACAAGCCATAGCTGCAATCGAACGGCATGGTGCATCCGGTAGTATCTTTAATAAAATAAGCAGCACAACAACCGCCGAATTCATTAAGCATATCGATCATACAGGCAAGAATCCTGAGCTTGTTTCAACTGGTGGGCTCCTGCGTGTTTTCATACTCCTCGTTAATAACGGCAATCGTTATGGCCTACGAATAAATACCGAGTCAGCAGCTACGCTTCGTGCCAGCCGCATGTATGTCCAAGTTATTCGTCAGTTTGCTCGTAGCGGCGAAGATCTTGCTCTCATCCACTCAATCTTATACAAGGAAATTGACTACACCCTAAATCATATGCAGCTACTGCCAGAACCAGTACCGGCCCGACCTATGAGCTTCGAGAACGCACTCGAGGTTTTAGGGGCATGGCTTGGACAAGTCGCCGAAGCAGATCCATCGCTTTACGCCCAGTTACGTGCTAGCATAAAGGTTAGAAATTATGTCTAAGAATATCTTGCTTCATGTGCGTTACCCCTACACTGCCGGGATTATCGTTGTGGTCTGGCTGGGTACTGCTATTTTGGCCATGTTCGATGACCAAGCCTCACTTACGACGATGCTTACCGCCGATGTTATAGCGACTACCATCATTGCCTCTGTCGGTTTTTCTAGTCCTCGAAACTAACGCTTGGACTTAGCCAATGTGGATGGCTTCGCTCTGAGGCGATTCACCACGTTGCTGCTTTATAAACACCATTGCCATAATGGAAGCTGCTGCTGCAAAACCCGCGCCCACTAAGAACGCATCGTGAAAACCAGCTACTTGTGCTACGACTGGATCGCCAGTGCTAGCTAATGTTTCGCCAACTTTTGAAGCAAATACACCCGATAAAACTGCTAGGCCCAATGCCCCGCCGATTTGCTGAGAAGTGTTAAGAATTCCTGAAGCTAAACCAGAACGATCGGCCGGCACACCAGAGGTAGCAGCAATTGTCATTGTTACAAAGGAAAAACCAAGACCAAGCGACATTAATGCCAAACCAGGCAGAACATCGGTTAGATAACTACCATTAACCGGCATTTGACTAAAGAAGATCATACCGGCACTCAAAAACAGCGGTGCAATCACCATTGGTATTTTGTAGCCAATTCTAGTTATTAAGGCCGAAACTAGACCCGAAGCAATACCAATTACAATGGTAACTGGCAAGAACGCTAAGCCGGCTTTTACCGGCGAAAAGTGGAGTACTTGCTGAATATACAGTGACAAAAAGAAGAACATGGCAAACATGCCAGCTGTAATTGCTAGCTGTACCATGTTTGCGCCGCTCAGATTACGATTTTTGAAAATATCCAAAGGCACCAACGGTTGCTTCGACCGGTATTCGTTCACAATAAAACTTGCCAGCAATATAAAACTAGCGAGCAGCATTAGGATGATTGATTTAGAGGTCCAGCCGTAAGTTGGAGCTTTTACCAAAGAGAAGACAAGTAAGATAAGCCCACTTGTTACAAGGGTTGCGCCCGGTATATCGAGGTGATTATGCTTAAGTGTCGTCTTGATATCGGGGATAACACGCTGAGCCATAAACAGAATAAAGATACCGATTGGGATGTTAACAAAAAAGTCCCAGCGCCAGCCAAGATATTCGGTTATAACACCACCCAAAAGCACACCCGCTGCCGCTCCACCAGCGGCAACACCGCCCCAAACGCCAAGCGCCTTATTACGTTCTGACCCTTCCTTAAAGGTGGTTAAAATAATTGACAGGGCTGCTGGAGACATAAAGGCTGCAGCTAAGCCTTGGACGGCTCGCAGAGCAACAATCATCATGCTGTCTTGGCTCAAACCAACCAGTAATGATGCGGCTGTGAAAGCTCCGACCCCAAGCATAAACATCCGGCGACGGCCAAACAAGTCGGCGGCACGACCACCAAGCAACAAGAAACCACCGACAAATAACGTATAAATAGTTATCACCCACTGTAAATCGGCTGGTTTAAAGCTTAACTCTTTTGCAATGTCCGGAATTGCAATATTAACAATTGATATATCTAACACCACCATAAACTGGGCTAACGCTGCCAACAGCAGAATTAACCCTTTGTGAACCGGTTTTTTTACCATACCTTTAATGCTCCTCTTTGTCTTAAGATTGCACCAAGTAGTTGAGAATGTCAACTATTTTTTAAAATAAAAAGAATCGACCGAAAGATCGACTCATTTTGGTGCCGCGGAGAGGACTTGAACCTCCACTGGGTTGCCCCAACTAGTCCCTGAAACTAGCGCGTCTACCAATTCCGCCACCGCGGCATAATGAACTGTGACTAGCCTAGTTTAACAGATAGTGCTTAGGAATGTATGAGCTCAACATCATTTTTTTCGGTAAACGGCGCACCGACAATAATCATCTCAAGACCATCTGGACCGGCGCTGACGGTTCGAATAACCTCTGGAGGAATACGCACGGCATCCCATGTTTTGACGTCTACGGTTTCATCATCCAGCTGAATACTGCCGTTCCCCGCTACAATAATGCAAATTTCTTCTTGGGCTGCATGTTTGTGCTTAAACGGAATAGTGCGACCTGGCAACACTTTTTGAAAGCCTAAGCCAGATTTTTTGAGCTGTAGCGGCTTTGTGGCAAACCGCGCCTCCATGTCTTCGCCGTGACCATACTTAGGCGACATGTTTTCAAGCTCTCGTAAATTAATGATTGTATAGTCAGTCATAGATTCTCCTGTATTAACTTATGGTATGTATATGGTCGACGATAGTTATTGCCCCAAATCTTTTGCTTGCGCCATTTGTGCATAGCGCTAATATTAAACTCACTCCAGTATATACCCTCATCTTCATCGCCTTTGACTAAGCAATTATCTATCTGCTCAGTCTCGCTTTCTATTATAGGGCTGAAGGCTGTGGATAAACCATTATATTTTGGGGCTGGGTAGTTAGCCATTGCTACGCCCACCATATTTTCAAAGGCTCGAGTTGAAAATTGTTCAAGCTGAGGCGTATGTAAAAAACTGGCGTTTGGCGTTAACACAATTTCCGCTCCTTTGAGCATCAAAATCCGAGCGCTCTCCGGCATTTCTCTGTCAAAACAGATCATTGCACCTATTTCTATATCGCCAACTTTGGTTGATAGTGTCCCCACTCGAAACTCATCACCAGGCTCCGTCAAAATTTCGTCACCAAAATCGCAGGTATGTACTTTTGAGTAATGGAGCACTTCTAGCCCATGCCTATCGAAAAGTGTTACCGAATTGCGCGGTCGGTGGTCTGGCGCGTAGTCTTCCAAGTAGGTGATGGCGATTGCCAAATTCAGTTCCTTGGAAAGTTCTTGAAAGAAAGACACGAATCTACTGTCTTTTGTAACTGCTCGACTGCCCCATTCTTCGATGTCATTTTTAGAATGCTTGGCTGGGAATGTGTAGCCGATGTTCCACAGTTCCGGGAAAAGCACGATGTCTGCCCCCTGATCTGCTGCACGGCGACAATACTCCTCCCCTTTCACAATAAATTCTGTTTCGTTTTTTGTATTCGGGGGCAAAATTTGTAGCAAAGCTATGCTAAGGTTGGTTGCTGAAAGTTCTGGCATACTACTCTACTCCGCTTGATGAGAATATTTGGGTAATTGTAATAGCTCATCCTGGTTATTAATACTGACTAATAATTGCTTAGGCAGAGATCGAGCTATTGGGTTTTTAGGTACAGTATTCCTCATAGACTCATCATACCAACCTATGTATCGTATTAGGTAACAATTATTACCTAAGTAACTTGTGAACAGTTTTATCAATATACTCGCGAACAATTTTTTCTACATCCATCATGCAACCCCTTCCTCAATTTTAGCAATGTTCATAACTACGGCGTTTGGTAAGGCTGCGAATAGTTTACCTGGGACTAATAACTTAGAGCCGCGAATTCCGCTGCCGATGATAGCTCTTTCGGTTACTGCAACTTTAGAGTCAACTAAAATCGGCCAGTCGCCTGGCAAGCCAATTGGTGTAATGCCGCCGTACTCCATATGACTAAGCGACACTGCTGTATCCATGGGCGCAAATGAAATCTTTTTGGCTTCAAGATGTCGTCGGACAATACTATTAACGTCTATTTTATCTGTCGCTAATATAATACAAGCGGCGTACCATTTTGTCTCGCCTCTTCTGGCTTCAACAACCACGCAGTTAGCCGAGACATCTAGCCCAATCTTATATTGTTCACAAAAAGCTGTTGTATCTGCCAGGGTCGGATCAATTTCACTCACTAGAACATCTGACAAGCCTAGTTGCTCAATCGCAGCCCGAGTTGGTCTAGCGACTAATTCACTGTGCTCTATGACCGGTTCAAATGTGAGCGTGCCAAAATTCATAATTATTGATTAGTTTTTTTGTACTGCACAATGGCTTGAGCAACCTGGCCATCACTTTTTAGATTTTCCCAAAATGTCAGATTCTTGCGTTCAATAAACATTGTGTCGTCTGGAGCATGCAACTCTTTGCCCAATTTTACTAAACTTACATCTGTGCCCGGCGTCGGGTTACCCGCTTTATCGACGGTTCCGGTTTTAAGGTAATAAATGTCTTCTAGTTTCATCGTATCTCGGGTAACTGCGGTAATTTTGCCAAAATAGACCTGACCAGTTGATAGAAAAAGCGCTTGATACCGTTCTTTATCAACTTGTTGTTCGGTATATTTATCTGCCTCTTCGAGTGCCGCAATGCGTTTTTGTGAGCTTTCGACTTGTGCTGCTTGTTCGGTCTTATTTACTTTTTTATTTGTGGTGACCAACCCAAACGCTGCTAAGCCAAGTGCTGCGAGAGCCACAATAAAAATAACTGCAAAAACTGCAGTTTTGCCCGATGAATAGGTATCGACTGGTTTTGGTTTTGTAGGTGGCGCAGAAGTTGTTTGAGAAGAATTAGGAGCTTGATTTGACGACGAGTTGGTGCCGGTTGATTGTCCTCTAACAGATCCCGAAGTTGGCCGATTAAAATTTTGGTCCATAACTACCTTTCTTAAGTTATCTTAACTATATAACATTGGAGGTTTTGGCCAAAACACAAACAGCTTATACTTGGGATAGTCCGCTTAGATGAAGAAAACCACCACTGCTGTCAGTAAAAGATTCATGGATATAAAGAACTTTGGGTCTTTCTTAAATCGTTGAAGAGATTTTGCTATTACCCATCCACCAGCTATATAACACGGCAGTGCCTGGACAGATGTGATATGCCATAAATCGTTTGCTGGGTAATAATATAGATACTTATTGAACGATATAATAAATAAACTGTTTGCGATAAACTCAAATAAAACTCCTTCGAATCCAAAAATATAGGTCATGTATTTTTTTGAGTTAATTTTTCTACCCTGCAGTGCCCCATGCAGGAGATATAAGTGAAAGCCGTAGATGCCCCACAAGAAAAAGGCATAGGTAGAACTGAGGCCATGGTGAATCGGTGCAATTTGATACGTCCAAAGAGGATGGTCAAATAAAACTTCGTATATTCTATTAATAAATATCTCGCCAAAGATGCCGATCAAAATAAGAGTAGAGATATACAGCATCGCCATTTTTGGCTCTATCTTAATAAATCTTCCAGCAATAATGCAGTTGAGTAAATAAGCAATTACACTACATAGCGCAAAAAAGTAGACATATTGCGCAAGGGT
>CAZIMF010000048.1:0-7102 GCA_964540445.1 uncultured Candidatus Saccharibacteria bacterium | reverse complement strand
CAGGGGTAGAGCAGATCCATGGTAAGGATGGGGTCGTGAGTTCAAATCTCACAGGTGGCTCCACATTATTTATATTTACAGCAGTGACGAAAATTGATATAATAGGAAAATATGGCAAAGAAGACTGAAAAGCGAAAATTGGTTGGTTTAGTTTGCGTTGAAACTGGCCACCGAACATACTACACAACCAAGAACACTCAGAATACCCCTGATAAATTAGAGCTGCGTAAGTATAACCCGCTGGTGCGAAAGCACACCTTATACGTTGAGACCAAGAAAAACCTTGGTAAAAACGTTGTTAAGCCGCGCAAAAAATAGCTAATTGTTTGCAAGTTGCCAATGTGGCACAAAACGAACAGTTTTTACTGCTCGTTTTTAATTTCAGTTGGTGCATCAGCACTACTGTGCTCTTGAATATGCGAAATGTCTAAAACGGTATTTATGTATTCCGCGTGACTCCATACTAGTGGCGTAACCGATAATGCTGCGCCGGAATCAGGATTAATTTGCTCCGAAAGCATACCGCTTTGCAAGGCCTTTGCGTTAACCCATCTAAGGATTTCCTGAGCCTCGTCAAATCGACGATACCGTACATAAAATTGAGCCAGCCATAACGTGGTTATCACCCACGGGTTGCCTAAGTAAGCATCCGAGACTTTGAAGTAATTGTCATGTTCATAACGTGGGCTACCACCGGCAGGAGTTTTATTGTGAAGTGTTTGTTCAATCTCACGCAGTGCACCCTGAATTTCTTCTTTGTCTTGATCGTGATAATAACCAAACGTAATTACTCCGTACAAACTTGATACATCGAGTGTGTTATTAAACTCAAGCGACCCATCAGCAGTAAGTAAAAAGCCCTTACGATAGCCGGCTCGGTCTGGGTTCACAAAGGTTTGCCTGCGGGCAAGTAGGCTAATTGCAGCATCCCGCCAAGACGTAGCCTGATCTGGTGAACCAAACTTGTCAGCAAAATCAGCTGCCACTAACAATGCTCGGTAAACCGTTGCAGTGGTGTAGGTTGAGCATAAAAAACGTTCTTCCCATAGATCATAGCTAGCGTGGGGAAGACCGGTAGCCTCATCAATAAAACTACACAAAAAGTTTGCAGCTGGCACAACAAAACTGCTGTACATTTCTTTAGTAAAGTCATCATCCTGGCTGTCGTGATGGTATTCGCCCAGCATAACAACAATGATTGCCGTTTCGTCTTCTTGGATGGCAAGCTCTTTATGGTTATTGTGCACTAACGGATGCCACGTGCTGCCGATTGCTCGGTCTGGTTGGTACTTGTGCATCAAGTAACCAGAGTCAGTGAGTATATCCTTGCAGAAACGGAAGTATGCTTTCGGTTCCTCTGTGTAGCCAAGCCGGATGAGCGGCCAAATTGCATAGGCCCCATCACGTGGCCAGACATAACTATAATAGTCGCGGCCATAGTTATAAATACTGCTGTCACAAGAGGCGATTATTCCGCCACGATCATCGGTATGCGCCTTGATAACCATCAAGGACTTATTAACCATGTCTCGGTACTCCGGTGAAACGTGTTCAAGCCGCTTAGCGCCAGTGCTGAGCCATCGCTCCCAATACCGCTTGTTATCTTCTAGCCGGCTAACTAAGCCTTTTTGCAACTGATTGTGAATAATCTCTCCGTTATACTGTGTATCAGAAGCAACTACCCAATAATCGATAGGCTGACTGCAATGCGGCTCAAGTTCAAGAGAAAATCGAATTACTGAATCAACACCACCATGCTCAACCAAGTGACCAGAGAGTTCCCCATCCTCAGCATCCTTAAAGGTGCCTTGCTTACCCTCGATACCATAATTACCAACTGCGTACTGATCAAATGAGTCGCCGCTATGATGCTTGCCAGATACGAGCAACACACAACGACCCTTGTAATCAAGGATGTAATGCTGTTGATCATCAGGCACATACAACGCAGTGTCTGCCCGCCCGGCGCGGGATATTTCAAAAACCTGATGCATAAATAAGCGTACCGATCGATGTTCTTCGCCGTCGTTATGTACCGTGATAATGCGGCAGAAAGCGTCTACTTCATAATCAACAAAGTCGATAAGTTTTAACATAATTTGTAAGCCTGCGTGCGTAAGAGTAACTTCGCTAACAAGGGCGTCGGGAGCCAATGTTACTTCTGATACCCAACCCTCGTCGTCAGCCCAAGAAAAATTACCGTCTACCCAGATACCGATTTTATGATGCACACTACGCGCGGTCGTTAAATTATCTAGCCCGACGTATGGATAGTAAAAATCGTGAACCATACCCCGCTCATTGAGCCCGACTGTTAAGCGGCCGTTACCTAAAATAACTGATCGTCCCATTTAGTTTGCTCCTGCTCGAAGTCGAAGGTCGTGCCACGAGTTCATGAAGTTAGTATAGGCCTCGTATGGAGTTTCATAGGGGCTAAAGTAGGCGTGAATATCGCCGTCGTTAAACCATTTTTTGCACATATAGTAGAAATGATCGGAGTTTTGTAGTCGGCTCAAATCTTCGATGAGTTGCCAGTCACCACTTTGGATAATAGGTGTTTGAAGTTCATAAAGGGCTTTTATAGCTTGTTGCTGCATGGGATTCCCCAGCCAAGCAGACAAATCGCGCTCTGTGTCAGCCCAAGTGGTAGTATATGGTACATCAACCTGATCGGCAGGTTCAAATGAATCTGCGGCCTCTGAGACGGTCATAAAGGTATGTTCTGGGTTGGCCAGCCATTTATTTGGTAGGTGCTCTAGAAAATCAAAAATGCCTGTTTCGCCCCACTGGTGTTCACCAAAGGTTTCATAATCCATAAACAAGTTAAAATTTGTGGCTTCACCGGCGTTATCTAGCCAATGCGTGAACTTATCGGCAGTAAGTGGCCATTCTGACCAGTTTTGATCGCTAAAACGAAATGCAATGTCATCACTTAGTTTGTAGTTCTTCATAAGCAAACGAATATTATTTGTATAGGTTGGGCGGTAGACAAAGTTGGGGCTGCGCCAACCAAGAATTGGATCCCAACCCTCTGCAAGGATAGCTTTGTACCCAGCGCGGTCTGCCCAATACGCAAGATCATTATTGTAGCTAAGTTCGGTGTTGCGAAAGACTTGTGGTGTTTGACCAAACAATTTTTCGATTTTTTCACGGTGCATCGTTACTTGCATTTCAAATTCAGCCAATGAGTAAAAGAAGGCAAGGCTATGATGATAGGTTTCGGCTACAATCTCAACTCGACCGGTAGCAACTAGCTCTTGAAACGATTTTAGTGCTGCTGGCGCCCATTGTTCTAACTGATCGAGCACTGTACCAGTAATAGATAGACTCAGCTTGAACTCTGGATGCCGGTGTAATAGTTCGAGTAGTTTTTGGTTGGTGGGTAGGTATGATTTTTCGGCGACCTTATGGACAATCCGTTCGTTACTGGTTCGATCGTCATAGCTTGGTTGAAAGTAATTACTGTCAACACCAGAGTCAAAAATAGTGTAATGCCGTATGCGATACGGTTGATGCACATGCAGATACAAAACAATGGCCTGTTTTTTGCTCATATGGCGGCCAAGCTTCTTCTTTGATGTCGATTATAAACATCGAATAGTTTATCGGCCGAGCGGTCCCAGCTTAGTCGTTGCGCTTCTTTTAAAGAGTTGGTGTGTAGTTCGTCGCGTAGTGCATCGCTACGCAGAACGGCAACGATTTGATTTGCCATTTCGTGGGTATCCCAAAAGTCTACTTTGAGACAATTGTTAATAACCTCAGCCACTCCAGACTGTTTACTGATAAGGGCAGGTGTGCCGTAACCAATAGCCTCCAGTGGAGTCAGACCAAAAGGTTCGGAGACAGATGGCATAACGAATAGGTCAGCAACGCTGTATGCATCTCGATAGTTTTTACCGCGCTGAAAATCGGTAAAGACTACATTTTTTGAAATACCAAGTTGGGCAGACAAACCAATAAGTTCATAGTACTGATCACCGGAGCCAACCATCAAAAGCAATGACTTGGGCTGGTGAGCAACAACATCTTTAAAAGCAATCAATAAGTTAGTAAGCCCCTTTTGAATGGTTAACCTGCCAATGCTGGCGACAACTTTGTAGCCTTGCTTTTTCATTTTTTCTAGGTAGGCATAGGCGTTAGCGCCTGAATCAGCAATAAGTGAATCTGTATCAAAGCTATTATGAATTACCTCGATTTTATCAGCCGGGATGTGATACTCACGTACTATCGCTTTCTTAGTGTGCTCGCTAACGGCTACGACACGGTCGGCGATGAGCATAGCCATAAGTTCAATTTCGCGGACCATTGGATTGCCGCCGTGCTCTTTGCCTGCTCGATCCGCTTCAATGGAATGAATATGGATAATCAGCGGCTTGCCAGTCATCTCTTTTGCTCGAATAGCCGCTCTACAGGTGAGCCAGTCATGGGCGTGGATTACATTAAACTCTTTGAGCTTAACAATTCGCTCAACGGCTTTTTCATAAATTGCACTTTGTCCAAAAAGATCAATCCACTCAACATCACCATTTTTTTTAACGTACTTAAAGCTATCGTAAGCAATCCCAGCTTTAAGTACCGCCTGAACATCTTGGGGATGAGCTGCATTTATATTCATAAAATCAATACTATGCTCAGCTGTATATGGAAGGACGAACTCGATGTCGGCCCCTTTATTTGCGAGTGCTTTACAAAGCTGGTAACATGCAACACCAAGTCCGCCACTGTTATGAGGCGGTAATTCCCACCCAAGCATTAACACTTTCACTCGTTTGTACGCCTCGTTTATTTTGTGTTATGTTTCTTCTCGTTTTTAGTATAAGCGTTATGGGGTGACAGTTCAACTACTTAAAAGCTAGATCGCTGTTAGGGACTAGAAACATTAATTGATTGTTATCGATATAATTTGCAGCGTAACTGACAAGTAGAAGATTCGGCAGCTTAACTACTGCTTGGCAGGGGAGGAAGTTCTGTAATAGAACTTTTGCAATGTTAGTAAATTACTATTCCCCATACGATAAATATTTGAAGAAAAGCCTGTGAAAAATACATAAGTATGATAGGTTTCTCCTTATGCACTATTCCGTAAAGCATCCAAAATATTGATAGAACTAGGTATGCTGACCATGTAATCAAAGAAACTCCGGAGGCATCATGATGGGCATATATTTCATATAGCTGGGGTAATGTAAACGCTGGAGTTAATACACCTGCCGCATACGCTATATTGTCAAAAAATCTCAATAAAGGTTTTTTACTAGGATACGTTTGTTTTTTAAGATGAATTCTTCTTCTCAAATGGAGATGGTGAATACCTTTAGCTTGGGTTGGCATTTATTTGTTTCTGTTATTAAAATATGGTTATTATAACAACTTATGCTTGGCAGTTCTAGTAAGTAAACTCCGCTAATGACGATAGCGTATACTATTATTTATGCAACCAAATAGTACGGTAGTATCTGATGAGCCGGCCTCGATATTTATCTATCTTTCGGTAAGTAAACATACTATTATTTCCCAAGGTAATTTTAGGGAGTTAGCTTTTCGATTATCGTATATTGAATATACGCACAGCCCAGAACGTTCTGAAACGGCGGGTTCTTTCGTGATGATGCGCTACACGCTTCCATATTCAGTGCCTCAAATGATAGTTAATTCTCTTGCAGAAGACACGATAGGACAAAGATCCTCTATAGGTGTAAAGTTCGATAGATCTCAAAAGATAACCCTGGAAGGCGAGTTTAGCAAATATTTTGAGTTATACGCACCTACCCAAGCCGGGATTGAGGCTCTAACTTTACTCGCACCCGATGTAATGCAGTCAATTATGGCTAGTAAACGCTTTTGCGATATAGAGATAGTCGATACTTACGCCTATTTTTATTGGCCTATAGGCCTTGAGCAGAATGATACATATGAAGCTTTTAGGCAAAACTCTGAAGTTATTATGGAAGAAATGTATGGAAAACTAAACTCTAGGTCACTAGCTGTCGAAAACAACAACACGATAGCAACAGTTGGAAAAAATAATCTCAAAAAAGATAACTATATTTTAGCAAAGTCACTAGTTGCATTATTTATTATGTGCTTTATAACGAACATATTTTTTGGCTCAAACCAGTTGGTTAGCTCAGTAACGGGCTACACAATGATGGGGGTCGTATTACTTGGTTTTGTTTTGTATGCATACACAACAAATAGAAGTTATCGACTACGCCAAGAACTAAAACGACGCAACCAATAGATTTACTGTGTTAATTAGATAAGGTTTCTTAGGGTTACTTAGGTGATGGCAATTAACTTATGGGCGCAGGCTCAATGGAAGCGGCTCACTATGATCAGTATAATCACCTGAAAATGGAGGTAGTAATTATCAGTTTTGTCTTTGGTTCCTACCCATAACCAAACTTAGACTGAATAGTCTCGCCAGATTTAATACTCTTGGGTATTGCCTCGTCAAAATCTTTGACTGATCCCTGGATTTTATAAGGAGATACGTCAATTAATTGACGAAGGGCTTCTAGATAATTATAAAACCACACCAGCTGGACAACAAGAAGACACTAGAGAGAGGTTATCCAAGAATGTTAATTGACTTATCGGGTGTGTTTATTGGATCGAGCTTCAGGTGGGCCGTTGAGGTGATTAATATGAACCTGTCCAAATTCTGCATACACGAACCCGGCCAAAGTGGAAACGGGACTAAGCCGAGCAACTTCTTGTTGGTCTTCAATAATCTCAGACTTAAGTTCCGGGGTAAGTACCATCTCACCAAGTCGTCCGCTTCTAGTTACTTTCTGTACATCCTTCACAGTCATAACAAGAGTTGTATTTCCAGTCAGACGAGCGCCAACTTTTGCGTACCAAGCGTCAAGCCGATTCTCAAGTATTACTTCACCATTTTTACCAGGCCAAATTATAGTACAGAAATATACACTTACAACTGCTTGAATACAAACACAAGCAATAGTAAATATTTGACAAGAGTACAAGTTACTTGGCAGGGGCACGAGGAATCGAACCTCGATCTAGGGTTTTGGAGACCCTCATACTAGCCGTTGTACTATGCCCCTATGTGAACTTCTTACAGCGTTAGCTATTCAAA
>CAZIMF010000047.1:0-7111 GCA_964540445.1 uncultured Candidatus Saccharibacteria bacterium | reverse complement strand
ATCTGTTTTGATGCAGAACGCTTCCCCATGGACTCCAAAGAACAGCCAACTATCGCCTATTCGTCCAAGGCTGCTGTGGTCAAGTATTTCAAAGAAGATGCAAATCGAGAAAAACTAGCAAAATACATCCCTCTACTCCCTACTATACTGACATTGAGAGATAAGATATATGCCGATCTGCCGGCAGCCTATAACGAAGGTAGCGGCGGCGCTTTTGGTAAACTAACTGGGGTATCACGTACCCCGCACGATAAGCCTGTAAAACTTCCTTTTAGTGATCTAACTACTGTGAAACAGATTCCATCACCGTTTATATATCCGGCGCTTGCGGCCTTTCGTTCGCTCATTAAAGTTGAGCATGGCAAAGCAGAGTGGATTACAGATCCTCTTAAAGTTTGGGAGAAGCAAAAAGCTAAGCTAGCAGATTCAATTGTTGATGACGCTAAAAAACTTCAAAATCCAAATAAAATGGGTAAGCAAAAAAGCCTCTGGGAAACTTGCTATCGAGACTTACTCGTGGCACGACTCACTTCACAACTTTAAGTTAAAAATAACGCGGCATTTATATCGCCGCGTTATTTTTTCACCTTTTAAAAGTGTGGCTGACTTATGAGCAGCCAGTGGTGCTGCCGCAGGAGCTGCAGACGTAGCAGCTACCGGAGCGTTGCGTTTGGTTGCCGCAGTTGTAGCACATAGGAGCTGTGTCGTCTTTGGTAACCTTTGGCGCAGGATTGCTGCCGGTTGACTTAGTGGCAACCGATGCCGTAACCGGAGCTTCTTCGACAACAGTAACCGCTGGGTTAATCTTTTCGGTTGTTGGTTCGGCTACATCGACTGATGAGTCGGTGGTATCGAGCAGGCTAATTTGCACGTCTGGGTCGGGCATATCTTCGAACGAGGCTAGGCCGAGTTCGAGACGGTCGTCGAATGACATGTAGCTCAGTGCTAAGCGTCGGAACAGATAGTCTACCAACGATGAAGCTGTACGAATTTCTGGATCATCGGTGATGCCGCTTGGTGCAAAACTAGTGCTCATGAACGTTTTTACATACGTCTTAAGAGGCACACCATATTGCAGTCCGTGACTGACGGCGATAGCAAAGGCATCCATGATCCCCCGAAGGGTTGAACCGTGTTTAGCGAAGTGGATGAAGAGCTCGCCAGGAGTGCCGTCTTCGTACTCGCCAACGGTGGCGTAACCCTTTGAATCGGCAACCTTGAACGAGAAGGTTTTAGATGAACGAACGCGTGGCAATTCACGTCGCACTGCACCACGAACGATGAAGGCATCGTTGAGCGAGGCAGCGAGCGTTGGTTCAGCCGCAGGAGCCGGAGTGTCTTCGGAACCGGCTTTTTTGGTCATTGATAGCGGTTGGCCAACTTTACAGTTATCACGGTAAACAGCTACTGCTTTGAGACCCATTTTCCAGGCGTCAATGTGAATTTGTTCGATGTCTTCTACGGTGGCGTCTTCGGGCATATTTACCGTCTTACTAATAGCGCCCGAGAGGAACGGCTGGATAGCAGCCATCATCTTAACGTGGCCGCTGTAGTGAATAGCGTTATCACCCATCGAGCAGGCAAAGACATTTTTGTGCTCTGGCTTGAGGGCTGGAGCACCAATGATAGTCTTTTCAATATCGATGTATTCGACGATAGCGTCGATTTCTTTTGGAGTGTAGCCAAGCGCCTTAAGAGCACGTGGCACTGTTTGGTTAACGATACTCATGGTACCGCCTCCAACTAGCTTTTTGGTCTTCACAAGGCCAAGATCGGGCTCTACGCCGAGCGTATCACAGTCCATCATCAAGCCGATGGTGCCGGTTGGCGCTAGTAAGCTGGCTTGTGAGTTGCGTACTCCATAGAGTTCGCCTAATTCGACTGCTTCATCCCAAGCACTGGCACTGGCACTCAATAGCTGTTCAGAGACCTGGCTGGCATCGATAGTATTTACTGCTGCTCGGTGCTGTTTAAGAATCTTAAGCATCCCCTCGCGGTCTTTATGGAATCCAGCGAACGGACCAACTTTGCGAGCGATCTTTGCGCTGGTAGCGTAGGCGTGTCCGGTCATAAGCGCAGTAATGGCGCCAGCTTGAGCACGACCTTCATCTGAGTCATAGGCAAGACCCTGGGCCATCAATAGTGCGCCCAAGTTCGCGTAGCCAAGACCAAGTTGACGATACGCCCGTGCAGTCTTTGCAATACTCTCGGTTGGGTAATCACTATAGCCAACCAAGATCTCCTGACCGGTGAGCATCAATTCTACGGTATGCTTAAAGCCTTCTATATCGAAGCTGAAATCATCATTTAAAAACTTTAGCAGATTAATGGATGATAGATTGCAGGCAGAGTTATCTAGGTGCATGTATTCTGAGCATGGGTTAGAGCCCATAATACGACCGGCGTTCGGGGTGGTGTGCCAGTAGTTAATGGTTGTGTCGAACTGCATGCCCGGGTCGGCACATTTCCAGGTAGCTTCAGCAAATTGGCGGAATAAATCCTTAGCTTTAAGGGTTTTCATAACCTTGCCATTGGTGACTGCTTTTAGGTCCCAGTCGTCGTCATTTTCAACCGCACGCATGAATTCATCGGTTACCCGAATTGAGTTGTTAGCATTCTGGTATTGAACCGAGAACGTGTCTTTGCCGTCAAGGCTCATATCGAAGCCGGCAGCTTGCAAGGCGCGAGCTTTACGTTCTTCAATTTCTTTGGCCCAAATAAATTCTTCGATATCGGGGTGGCTAACATCAAGAATAACCATTTTAGCAGCCCTACGCGTTTTGCCACCGCTCTTAATAGCCCCAGCCGATGAGTCGGCACCGCGCATAAAGCTCAGTGGGCCAGAAGCAGTACCAGCGCTCTTACCAAGCGGCTCCACCGACGAACGGATATTACTTAGGTTAGTACCTGCACCAGAACCACCCTTAAAGATCATTCCTTCTTCGCGGTACCAGTTTAAAATAGCTGGCATGGTGTCTTCGACGCCAAGGATAAAACAGGCACTGGCTTGCTGGGCGCGCTCTGGCACACCAATGTTAAACCAAACAGGTGAGTTAAAGGCAGCCCGTTGGGTTGCTAAGACATATTTTAATTCTTCACGAAAATCTTCTGCTTCTGATTCGGTATCAAAGTAGTTTTCTTGGAGACCTTGTCGAGTAATCGTATCGGCAACTCGGTCGATTATGTGTTTGAGTGAGGATTCGCGTTCTTTTGTACCCGGCGTTCCGCTAAAGTATTTTTGCGCAACAATATTAATAGAGTTGAGCGACCAGTCTTCTGGAAACTCGACACCAAATTGTTCGAACACGTTCTTGCCAGTGCTCGGATTTGCGATAATTGAATCGCGTTTGACCCACGTTAGTTTGTCGTATGCCTTGGTTTTTGAGTCGGTGAAGAACCGACCCAATGTTAAATTGGTTGTTTGTTGACCCATAATAGTACCCTCACTTTGTATGGAATTTAAATTATTTTTTTAATGTTTGTTAGAGTTTTCTTTCATCTGTCTCTAAAAAGATGAAAGCGAGCTCTCCTCGGCGTTTAAATGACTCTTTTGTCACCCTTCTTTTGTGGGTTAAACGACGGGGAGAGCCGTCGAACCTAGTGTACTCGTATTGCTACGTGTTGACTAGACTTCGACCGGCTTTTTTTCGGTTTCTTGTACAGTCTTGCGGCGGCGAATATCCGATAGCTCCTGTTCGAAGCTGGCAATATCCTTAAAACGCCGGTAGACACTGGCAAATCGTACGTATGCGACTTCATTTAATGCTGACAGCTTGGCGATAACTAGTTCACCAATCGTTGCTGTCGGCACTTCGACGTCTCCGCATTCATACAGCTGTTGCTCAATTTCTGAGACTAACTGCTCCAGTTGTACGCTGGTAACTGCTGTCTTTTCGCAGGCTCGATACAATCCGGCGAGTAGCTTATCTCGATTAAATAACTCGCGGACGTTGTTGTTTTTTACCACAATTAATTGTGGTCGCTCAATTCGTTCGTAGGTTGTGAATCGGTAATTGCAAGACGAGCATACGCGCCGTCTGCGAATCGATTCACCGCCACCGGCTTCGCGTGACTCAATAACTTTTGTATCGGCTGCATGACAATTACTACAGTTCATGTCTGCCTCCTTTTTATGCCGAACCTGTTTCGTCGATTTTTTCGACTATCAGACTCGTTAGTGAATGTACCACGCTTATGGTTATATAGTTATTTTCGCTATATATAGCGTATCTAGTAATAATAGTAACGCTAGCTATAGCGTTTTGCAAGTATTTTACGTAGTGTTAATTACATGCTTATCAGCACTGTTAATTGCTGGTTTTATCGTCGGAATCGTCGTCTTTAGTAGATTTTTTAAGCCCGAGGCGGCGTAAAAATGATGGTTTATCGAGCTCATCATCTTCATCAAATAAGTTGCCGGTAGCTTTTGAACCGGCTTTATCGGCACCGTTTTTAGCGCTGGCATCTTTATCTTTGCCAACATGATCGGCCTCGATGTGCGACCAGATGTTAGGCACGTTGTTGTTTTCGCGAGCGAACTCTTCGCGACCGCTTTGTTCTTCAGAGACTTCTTCGAGGTCTAAGTTAATATCTGCTGGGACATCGTCGTTAGTAGCTTTCATGGTTTGGCGGGCATAGTTTGGCGCTGGTGCAGCCTTGGGCTCGGCTGATGAAGCAGGGCCATTATCGCTGGCACTTTTGTTAAAGTAGGCTTCTTCAAAGCCGGCGGCGACTACCGTTACGATAACTTCGCCGTCGAGAGCCGGATTAATAGTGGCACCAAAGATAATGTTGGCCTTAGGATCGGCTGAGGCGGTAATTGTCTCGGCAACGGTATTAATTTCGTGCATCGACATATCGTTGCCACCGATAACATTAAAGAGGATGCCACGAGCACCGTCGATAGAAACTTCTAGGAGTGGCGATTCCACCGCTTCTTGGGCGGCTTCTACTGCCCGATTATCGCCACTGGCCCGACCAATGCCCATAAGCGCGGAACCGGCATTGCTCATGACAGCCTTAACATCGGCAAAGTCGAGGTTGATGAGCCCATGAACCGTAATCAGGTCAGAAATACCCTGAACCCCCTGACGAAGCACGTCGTCGGCAACTTTGAAAGCCTGCAAGATTGGTGTTGAGCGATCGATGGTTTGTAGTAAGCGATCATTTGGGATGATAATAAGCGTATCGACAGAACCCCGTAGATTAGCAATTGCTGCATCGGCGTTAATACGACGCTTTTCGCCTTCGAAGGCAAACGGTTTGGTTGCAAAACCAACTACCAGAATGTCGAGGTCTTTAGCAATCTTAGCCACGATATGGCCAGCACCACTACCCGTGCCACCACCAGCACCGATGGTAATAAAGACCATGTCAGCGCCTTCGATAGCAGCTTTAATTTCGTCATAAGATTCTTCGGCAGCTCGTTGGCCAGCTGTTGGATCGGCGCCAGCACCCAAGCCACGGGTTGTTTCGTGACCAATATGAATTTTTGTTTGAGCCTTTGAATGATGCAATGCCTGGGCATCGGTGTTGATGGCGATAAATTCGACGCCATCAACACCCGCTTCAATCATGCGATTAACGGCCGCTCCACCAGCGCCCCCTACTCCGATAACTTTGATACGTGCGAATGTTTCTATAGCCGGTGAAACCTGAGGCATAACTTTAGCGTTCTCCTTATCTGACGTCTACTCTATTAAAAACAGTATACCCCAGGCGGTGCCTAGGTTCAATGTTTTAGGAACGAGGAGGGACTTCTTGCTCTTCTAGGCCAAGTCCTAAGACTATCGTTTTAATGGCACCCACGTACCTATCGGCATCTTGCTCGCGGAATGGTTTTCCATTCATTAGATCCTGGTTAATAGCGACAGAAGCATCCATAAAGTTAATCCGCCCTTCACGAGTAAGGGTTTCGAGTAACACAACTTCGTAGTCAGCTTGGCTTAGATTAGAAGGTATTTCTTCGGGAGCCTTATATCGTAAATCAGGAGGAGCCAGTTCTTCTCTCACTAACCTTCCGGTACGGGCAAGGAGTGCTTCCCTGCGGCTATCCTCAAGTAGTTTACCGGCAGCTTCTTTTTTTTCTTCAGGTAACACCACGAAAATACTGCCCGGGCGATCTAACTCCATCTTAGGTTTTGGCGTAGCTGGTTCTTTGTCTGTGCGCTTTCTGCCTTTAAATGGTTTCATCGTTGACTTCCTTCGGCCTGACTTAAATTGGACTGGATTTTTTATTAATTTATAAGAATACTAACATAATCATGGCATTTTGTCAATTGTAATTGCAGAGCAAGGCGGGAACTAGCGGAATTTTCGGAGGAGGCCGGTGAAAGTGTCGATGATACCGCCGGAGCTGCTACCTTGATAATTTTGCATGCTCATTTGCTCAGCAAATAGCATGTCGAGTTGCATTAACCCAACGGCAGTGATGTATTCGGGCTTCTTAATATCGTCAATGATGCCTTGGAGGTTGTCCATATGGCCAAGTCGCGAGGCAAGCTGTAGCTTTTCGCGGGCAAATAGAGCGATACCAGGTATATTGGCCGTACCGCCAACAATAACCACGCCGCCGGGTAATTTGCGGGATTTGTGGATTCGCTTGAGTTCTTTCTCGACAAAATCAAAGAGCTCATCAACGCGGGCTTCAACTACCATATGAATATCTTCGGCTTCGAACCCGTAGTTTATTTTCTCGTGTACCACGCTTAAGCGGCCGGACTTGCCGGTTTCGGCTAATGCGGCGTGGTGAATTTTAACTAACTCGGCAATTTCTAGGTCGGTTTTGAGGCCGATAGCTAAATCGTTTGTTATATGTGTGCCGCCCATTGGAATAACGGCGACGTGTTGAACTTCTCCATCTTCGATGACCGCTAGATTGGTGGTGCTAGCACCGATGTCGAGCACAAGTGTTCCAGCCTCTTTTTGCTTGCGATTAAGCACTGCTTCGGCAGCGGCAAGGCCAGAAACGGTGTGATGTAACGGAGAAATGTGAGCTTTATCAAGTGCAGCGTCGAGGCTGCGAATGTTCGGACTAGCAACGGTAACTATGTGGGTGTGTTTTTAGTGGAGTAGGGTGCGCTTGCGATTTGGATGGTTATTGCTATATTGT
>CAZIMF010000046.1:0-7115 GCA_964540445.1 uncultured Candidatus Saccharibacteria bacterium | reverse complement strand
TAACTCATATTCATTATTCCCTAAGTACCAAAACTGACTAATCAGCTCTGCATCGGTGAGCCCATCCGCCTTCTTTTGCAAGGGCGAAACCGAAAGATCGCGCAATAAGTGGCTGTCAGCGGTAATGTGGAGCTTCTTTTGCAGTTGTTTTTGAACAATCTGTAGCTGATCGGAAATTTTAAAAATTTCAGGACCAATTTCGTATTCAATTTGGTTACATAGTTTAGGCAGGTCACTCGAAAGCTTAGGAAGTTCCACTGTATTTTTTCGTAGTCGTTTATGCTGCGCAAGATTGCGTAGTAGTTTTAGCCGACGAATATAATAACGGGTTCGAGCGGCTGGTTTTAACAATGCTGGCGTAAACATAGAGGCTGACTCAAACGCATCGAAGTAAAGCTGCCCGGCGATAATCGGAAACAGCTTTTTTGCTTCTACATTTTTTCGTAAGCCAAAAGAAGTTTTTATCCCCTGACCATATATTTTTTGTAACAACGACAGAGTAGCAGGGGTGGGGGAGTTAATATCGGGGAGTGTGTCGATAATGTAGTGACCAGCGTGGAGCGTGATGCTAGAAAGCCGGTGTTGTTCTTCGGCGATAACCTCTTGTGGTGACGCTTTTGATACATACGGCCTGACTTGCAAGATATACAGTTGGCCGTCTGTTGCCTCCAGCCACTCTACGTCTTGTTTGCCCTTATATTCTTTGCCGATTGTCTGGGCTGCGTCTACTAGCGGCGCCAGCCACTTCTCGGTCCTTTTGGTATGGCCGGCCGGCTTAATAGTGTAACTTTGAGGTATTGTAACGCCTGAGGTAACTTGCTCGGGCGTATCACCCACCTCTATGGTTATGCTATCGCCAGAACGTTCAGGAACAATCATGACACCACCCCGCCGGGAAGCTTTATATTCCTGCAACACATAACTAACCCAAATATCTTCCGAAATAGCATATTGGCTCAGAAGTTCTTGTACCTGCGCAGATGTGTTGTGTGTATGAATTGCTTTTATGACGGTGGCAACTTCTGTTGCACTACGGGCAATCATTGATGTAAAGATACCGGCAAGCGAGTGTAGCGAGCTATCCTCAACATTGCTAGAACTGCGAATAATAAGAGGGTAGCTTAGGTTCTCGGTGGCCTGTTGTATAAGCTGAGTGTCAATTGTTGCCGAATGAACGATGACTGATCCGTTCGGTATGGTTATATCGCTTTGAGCAAGTAGCGAAAGGTTACGCGCCTTTGCGCCGCATTCTTCAGGTAAAGAATCGGTCAGTTTATACCATCGTTGCATGGTAGCTATTCTACACTTACCGCAAGCATATGCGTATACTACACAGTATGCTTAGCTTCGGTCTTCTATTACCCGCCGGTGTTGCTGCAGTTTCACTGCTGCAAATCGTTATTTTTGTTGTAGTGGCCCTTATTTTACCGGGCACGCTGATAGCGCTGTTGTTTAATAGCTTTGGCGTTAGTAAAAAGAAAGGCCGAGTGCGCCTAGACAGACATCTTTTTATTAAAAAGATTACCGGTATTATTTTGTACCATGTGGCAATGTTATGTATTTGGCTAGTCACGTGGCCGCAGTTTACCAATACGATTCACACTGGCTATGGCTTTTCAGTGGGCTTAATCTATTATCTAGTTGTTATGATCTTCTGGACGGGTGCTGGCATGCTACTCATCTACGGTTGGAATTTACTCCAAAACAAGAATGTAAAAGCACCTGGTATTGGCTTTTTTCTGCGGTTGTATATATGGAACTTACTAATTATGTTTATATATAGGCAGATAATATTTTGGTACATCACCTAACTAAACTAAGGATACAAAATGACAAACCCTTCTAAAATGCTAACAATGCAAAATAAAGCTATACGAACTAGCTTGGTTGCCATTTTGGCTACCATAACACTACTGATAGTTTCTTTAGTTGCCGGGATGAATGGCGCTAGCGCACAAAATAATTCAAGTTCAGCCGATCGAGCGGCGCCCGAGAGCGGTGCTTCAGTTAATCTGCAGCCAAACAACGAACTGAGCAATAGAGTATCAGTTGATCCTGAATCGCCCTATGCTCAAGATGCCAAAAATCGTGGACTACCTCAAAAGCCAAACTACAACGAACTATACACAGCGATAGCTATCTGTGCGTTACTCGCGGCCGCAGTTGGTGCAGTGTATGTTGTAAAAAAACGAAAACGTTAACAAATTCTAAATTTCAATGGTGCGGGTGGAGAGAATCGAACTCTCATCGCTTGCTTGGAAGGCAGGCATATTAGCCATTATACGACACCCGCAGGCGACAAAAACTCATTATAACAGATAGGGGAACAATTATATATCGTGTAATACTTCAATGATGGTATTGAGTTTGTTAAGCACCCGGCTGAACATTTATACCTCAGGTTTTATTGACAAAATATATATTTTGCTATATTATGCTTAAATAAGCAAGGGATAGTCATTTTGGTACATAAAGACTTTAGCAACTTTGAATTAGGCGATAATGTTTTAGAATTGGCAAATGGTTTATTACCAAGGATTGCCGAAACCATCAATTTCGATATACCCTCCGAGCAAGACGGTTCTGGCAAAAGAGTGCATGTCCCAAGTGAGCCCTTACTACGAGATTTTGTCAAAGCCACCGGACCAGATAAAGAGTTCCAAAAAAATATTGGCAAGCTAACAGAAGTTCTAGGGGACGCTGCCGTAGAAGTTGCGGCTGACTGGGTAGAAACCGAATCCGGTATTATGCGTCCTGTTGACCGCTATTTTGCCCGCCCGGAGCAAGCACCAAAACAAGTTGACGTAGGTGTATTTGGAGCTGGAGTGTTTAGGTTGCCGCTACGTCGCACCATTTTAGCGATGGGGCTTGACCCGGAAATGTTTAAAGATGGACTTGTCCTGTATGGTGGCACTCGCCTGGTTAAACCTACCGAGCATCAATTAGCAAGACGTTTCGAACGCACTACAGGCCATATGCCTACCGAAACAGAAATCATGAATGAATACATGAAGCCCATGCTTGAGTTGGCTGGTCACAAAGTAGATGTGGTTGAGCCAGAAACGTCTAAAGCTAAAGAGGCATTGGACTATCTATTTAACAAAAAACCAGAACTGCTTGGTAAAAGTATTTTAGTGATAACCAATACCCCTAACTCAATTCAAGCAACAGGAGTGCTGCGTTTAGCGGCTCGACGTGCAGACAGCAGTTTTGATAGTAATGGCGACCAGCTATCTATGAAAGGTGATGGAATTGCAGTTGCCCGGCATGGGGAAAAGCCCGAAACTCACCAAAACCCAATTACTGCCGTTGGTCAACTTGTCCGCAATGGATTGTACGTTTATCTTAATAGTACACCCCAAACTAGTTCTTAAATTAAGATAATATATTCAATCTATGCCCACCGAAATTATTGTTGATTCAAACATTACGCTCAACGAGGCTTTGGCAAATAATCCAGAAAAACCGCCATGCCCAGCAAAAATTCTTGCCCAGCAAAAATTAGTAACCGTTCACTATTACGGTTTCGACGAAAAATTACACCGCGGCCAGATAGTTATTCATAAGGATTTAGCACTCGATATTTCAGGTATGTTTGAACTGTCAGTAAAAATTAAATTTCCCATAGCCAAAGTTCTTCCAAGCGCCCATCCGGATTATTTATGGGATCCAGAAAAGCTGATTATTGGAGATAATGTAACTTGCGGCTATACCTATCGCTATATTGCTGACACAGCTAAGCTTTCTCTGCACGCTTATGGTAAAGCGATTGATATTAATCCATTGCAAAATCCTTATATTCGCTACAAAGATGGTGAAGAAATAATCTTTCCGCCTAATTCTAAATGGGATCCAAAGCAACCAGGCACACTATATAAAGATCATCCATTGATAAAATTTATGGAAGCACGCGGCTGGGAATGGGGCGGCCACTGGACAGTGGCTATGGGACGGACCGACTATATGCACCTGCAAAAATCTGCGAGCTAAGATGTCTTAACTGACATATCCAAAAATAAGCGCAAACGTGACACCGAGGACGGCGCAAACTTGCCCAATCACCCAGAAACGCATGGTTACTTTTGTTTTGGGCCAGCCTTGAGCCTCAAAATGATGATGTATTGGAGCTGCAATAAATATTCTTTTGTGGAAGAATTTTTTAGATAGAATCTGCAACAAACTCGAGCCAGCTTCTGCTACAAAGACAAATGCTATCAGCGGTAAAAGAAATATCGTATCAGTTAGCATTGCTACTACACCTAGAGCAGCACCAAATGCGAATGATCCAACGTCCCCCATGAAAAACCTCGCAGGCGGAATATTAAACCAAACGTATGCTAAAAGAGTTCCCACTACCGTCATACAAAAGCCCGCAATCCCAAAATTGCCTTGGAGCACCGCGATAACACCAAAAGCCGAGTAGGCGCTCATTAATAAGCCACCGGCCAAGCCATCCATCCCGTCACTAATATTGACGGCGTTTCCTGTGCTCACGACAACTAAAATAAACAATGGAATAAGGAGTAATCCTAACTCCACATTCCCGAAGACGGGTAGTAAAATAGACGTATAATCGAGCTTAAAATAAAAGAAAAGCGCTGCAACAGTTGCCACAGCAGTAATCATGGCGAACTTGATTGGAGCGCGTAGACCGGCTACATTCCCGCCTTTACCCTTAATGTTAATGATGTCATCTATTAATCCAACAAAGCCACCCCCAAGTAGCGCAGCTAACGGTAGCCAGGTTTGCCCGCGGTCCAAATTAAAGGCAACTGTTGTGATTGTAATAGCAGCTAGTGCAACTAGCCCGGCCATTAGCGGCACACTACGTTTAATTCGTAACTTACTGATAACCTCAAGTGCTTCACCTGTTGTTGAGTGAGTGCGGGAGCGTTTCCAGAGTTTATGCTTAAATGCGAAGCGGGTGTAGATTGGAGTTAACAGCATAGCTATTGTAAAACTTAAAAAACTCAATAGAACTATTATGGTTACGTTGTGGGTTAGCTCTTCTGACGTGAACATTTAGTTAGATTCCTTATTTTTTGACTTAGATCGATACTCAGTTTAGCACATGGTCGAATTAGATGCTTTGGTCACCATGAGGTGTGGTATTATCTATCGCATGAACGATTCACCAGAAAAAGGACATTCAACTCTAGTTTTAGTTAGGGGGTTACCCGGTAGCGGTAAGACATACCTTGCAAAAGCTCTGGTTAAATCAATCGGCGAAGGAAGCGTGGTCATGCTAGACCCTGACGCGACTGACTATTCTAGTAGAGAGTATATAAATCATACTAAAGCGTTAACTGCAGAAGGTGTTGATAGTGCACTCCATCCGTATAGATTCTTAAGAGCCAAAGCGTACGATGCAATCGCCTCCAAAGAAATGGTTGTTTGGAATCAGCCTTTTACTAACTTGGAAATTTTCAATAAAATGGTGGGGCGATTACGGGATCATGCGGCTGAGCATAATGTTGAACTTAATATATTAGTTGTAGAAGTTGAAGTAGATCCGGTAGTGGCAAGAGAGCGTGTTGTCAGCCGAAAGCAGCAAGGTGGTCATGGTCCCTCCGAAGCTACCTTTAACCGATTTGTGCACGATTACCACAGTTTTGCTAAGCATGGGTACAATACTATTACAGTTCAGGGTGATGATGTTCGAGCAGCGGTTTCAGCGGTTATAGCTCGTTTAAATAACGGCTAATATCTTCTATAGTTTGTTTTGAGTTCTGGGCTAATATTGTTTTAAAACCCATCTTAATAGCGGGTTCGAGGTTCCGTGGCTTGTCATCGATAAAAAGCGACCGACCGGCGGTTGTGTTCATCTCTTGCAAAGCAAGGTCATATATTTTTTCTTGCGGTTTTGCGTATCCAACTTTGCAGGAGGCAATAGTTTTATCAAAGCGATCAAAGTATCCGGTCGCAGCTAGTGCATTGTAGGTGGGTTCTATGATGTTTGATAAGATAGCTGTTTGAATTCCAATTGCTTTCGCTTTGTCGGCGAGCCTAAGGACTTCGTGATTGACGTCAAGACCACGCCAGCGCTTAAACTCATCGGAAATTGAATCATGGATAGTTAAGCCGTAGTTCTTTCGGAGCACTTGCCAATATTCAGATTCAGAAATTTCACCCCGCATAAAGCTGCGCATATACGTAACATATATTGTTTCTACTTCTTCTTCGGTAGCACCAATATCTCTAAGTAGTTGACTGAGGAATTCATCTCCTGGGTCGTCAGCTATTACGCCCCCCCAGTCAAAAAAAATAGTGTCGATGGTATATGCCGTAGAGCGCATTTCTATAGCTCGTGCATGACTTCTATTTTCGCGCCAAGTGTATTAAGGCGTTCGGCTAGATCCTCATACCCACGGTTGATAGTGTAGATATTACGAAGTGTACTTGTGCCTTCGGCTGCAAGCATACCAATAAGTAATAGGCTAGCAGGTCGTAATGCAGGTGGGCAGAAAGCATCAGCGGCGCGGAACTTAGTTGGCCCAGTTATGTAAAGTCGGTGCGGATCGGCTAGTTCTACGTTCATTCCGACCTTAGCCATTTCGGTATAGTAGATGGCGCGGTTTTCAAAAATCCAATCATGGATAAGTGTTCGCCCTTTGCAGACGCCAGCAATTGGCACAAAATAGGGGATACTATCAGGGTTGATTCCTGGCCAGAGATTAGGGTGTATTTTATCGGTTGGGGCTACCAGCTTGCCATTATGTTTATGAATCTCAATATCTGCTAGTTCAATGACGCCATTGTCGGCTTTATATATACTCTTAACTTCGAAAGGCAGGCCCATGACCTTGAGCTTGAATAATTCTAGACCTAACCAGCGGATCGGCAACCGTTTTATTGTAATACTTGAATTAGTTGTGACAGCTGCAGAAATAAAAAACATGGCTTCGATAGGATCTTCGGTTGGAGCATAAGTGACGGTCTTCTTTATATAAGGCACGCCTTTAATCTTGAGAACATGCGAACCAAAGCCATCTATTTTGACGCCAAGTTTTTTAAGAAACAAACATAAATCCTGCACCATGTAGTCGGCGCTGGCAGCATGGATTATGGTTTCAGCGTCTGTACGTGCTGCAGCCATTAACGCATTATTGGTGACG
>CAZIMF010000045.1:0-7281 GCA_964540445.1 uncultured Candidatus Saccharibacteria bacterium | reverse complement strand
TATTGTTTTAAGTTCAACTTTCTACCAGGATTTTACGTCGTTCAGAGTAGTTTCGTTGGCAGTTTTAAGCCAATCAAAAAGAGTAATCTCTTCTTGAAAAATAAAACTAAGGCTGTCGCTCAGTTTTTGCCCTACTAATGTCTCGGTTTTAGCTGTTTTGGTAGCTGTTGAGTTGGCCATAATAATCATATTTGCTTCATCCAGGCCAATAACAGCAACCGGCAATTGATCAAATAGACCAGCCGGAATTGTAGCGCCCTCGGGCGCTTGTGAAGCCTGAGCGCTGGTGGCGTAGCCGTAGACTTGTCGTGCCAGCGTTGTTGCTAGTTCCCGACCAAGCTGTAGCTCTTCCATATTTGGAGCAGCAACCAAATTTTCGGCTGGTGAGATGTGCAGTATTGCTTGAGCGATATATCGTAGCGGCTTGGTAATCGTGCCAGCCAGTATCATGCCGAAAATGAATGCGCAAAACAGAGTAACTAGGGCAAGTATGGTGCTCACTACGATCGTGTCATCAGTAACGAAATTATGAATTACCCAGTTTACTCCGATAAGGAGTAGACCAAGTCCAACAAACCAGGTAATGATTCTAAATTGAACGTTACGTACAAATGACTGAATATAGCCTTCACCCACTACAGTACCCTTTTGTTATTACGGGGTGTATGTAACGGCATTGTCAGCTTTCACGAGGCTAAACCATGTTTGTCCGGGGTTGAGTGCCACTGGTTTACCGGCTGCATCGGTAAAGGTAAATTGTTCTAGTTCGCTGGCTCGGGACCAGCTGCCTTTTTGAACAATACCATCTTGGAATATGGATACCGGGCCGCTGCCGACCGTTTTATAAACAGAATAAATGCCGGCTTGAGAATATTCCATAGCTAAGGCTACTACTACCTTTGGTGCTAACTGAGTGCCACTGCGCTGATCGGTATGGGGTTTACCAGCTAAGGTGCGCTTGTAGTCGTTGCTGGCAGGGTCATAATCGTAATGCACGTTATACAACGGTGCTGAAATATTTAAGTCAATATGTCCAGCGGTAACCGGTTGTCCTGGTTGCTCTGGCTTGCGAGCCAGGCTTTTAACATTACTGTTAGTGTAGCCGCGGGCTGCTGAAACTTTATCAAGGGCAGCCATGCTGGTATAAAGGTTGTGCGGAGCATAGCGCTCGCTGGAACGCTGGAATGCGTCACCATTTGCACCGTGGTCGATATCTTTTACCCCCATGTCGCGGACTTTAGCTAGGCCAGCTGCACTCCCACCGGCATGAGTTATGGAAGCATCATACGGCAACAGTAACTCAACATAGTAAGGTCGGACTGAGCGTACTGGTCCGATGTGGTCTGGCTGTGATTCTTCAAATAAGGTTAGAAAACGAGTAATACCACCCTCGGCGATAGCTTCATATATTACACCGGCATCTTTAAGGCCGGACTGTGGGCGAGCATCGGGGCTGTTTTCAATCATGATACCGGTAACTGGTCGTTTGTTAAGCTCGGGAGCAACCTGCACACCTGTTAATCGTGAGGCTTCGGTAGTTGGCTTCGGTGTCTCGACCGCTTTTTCTACAACCGGGGTGGCAACGTTTGGTGGTGGTTTAGGCGTATTTTTAGTTAGTGCATAGGTTCCGGCTCCTCCGACTATCAGCAACAATGCAGCTGCGCCGCTGGCAACAATTCGCTGGCGCTTAGTCAAGTTTTTAAAAGACAGATGGGCCCATGGTTTGTCTTTTGGCTTTCGGGCGGCGTTGGCAGCAGCAAAACCCTCTTCTTGGCTATATAAATCAGGCGCTTCTAATAAGTCCGTTGGCTTTTCGGCGCCCTTCTTCTTTTTAACCGGTTCTTTATTTTTATCCTCGTCTGCGTTCTCAAGTTGAGGATGACGAATATCGTCATTCATAGTATTCAATATACCGTTTTTTTGGTTAACTGACAATGCTTACGTTAATAATGTATCTATTTGAGCGTTGAGTCGCATAAGGCTACGTTCTTTACCAAGAACAGCTAGGGTTTCGGCCAATCCTGGGCTGGCAGGCGCATTAGTGGTAGCAATCCTGATTAGGCTAAACAGAATACCGGGTTTTTGACCGGTTTCCTCGAGTAGTAGATTGAGCCGTTCTGTTAAATCGGCAACAGTAAAACTACTCTCTGCTAGTTGTTCTCGGCTGGTAATCAACAATTGTTTAATCTCTTCGAGCGACAGTTTTTTAAGTTGCTTATTGTTGCTGATTAATTCTGGTTTTATGGGTAGGTCTTCAAAGAAGAAGTTAGTTACTTCTGGTAGCTCGGCAAAATACTTAAGTCGTTCTTGCACCAGACTGAGTACTTGCTTCTTGTATGCTTCATCATATCCTTCGGCACTTTCGGGCCAATACGCATGAACATATGCATATAATTCATCAATTGATAACGCACGTATGTGGTGACCATTAATCCAAGCTAGCCGCTTCTCATCGAACATAGCCCCGCTTTTTTGAACTCGCTGCAAGCTAAATTTTTTAATCAGTTCAGCTACGGTAAAAATCTCTTGCTCAGATCCATCGTTCCAGCCAAGTGTGGCAATCTGGTTGAGTAGCGCCTCTGGCAAGTAGCCTTCTTCAAGATATTCCAGCAGATCTTTTGCGCCGTCACGCTTACTGAGTTTTTTATTCCCTTCGGCCGACAGTATGTGTGGCATTGTTGCCAATACCGGCGGCTGTATCTCTAGTGCTTCATATAGATTTAAGTAGTTCGGCGTGCTGGCGAGAAACTCCTGCCCACGCATAATATGAGTAATCTCCATCTCGGCATCATCAATGATGTGCGCAAAGTTATAGGTGGGGTAACCGTCTGATTTAATCAAAATAAAATCATCGATTACCTCTGGCCCTGTAGAAAGATTACCCATCACTTCGTCATGCCACGAATATGGCTTTGGATCGGACTTGAGCCGGAGGGGTTGTGTGCCGTCCCACACCGGTGGATTTTCTGGCCGGTGGTTTCGATATAAAAAAGGTCGTTTTTCTTTTTGGGCCTGCTCGCGGAACGCTTGTACCTCGGCAGGGGTATATGGGTCGGCGTACGCTCGTCCGCTGTCAATAAGTTTTGTAGCCCATTTTGTGTAACTAGGTAGCCGCTCACTCTGTTTATACGGGGCAAACGGGCCACCAATATCCGGTCCTTCGTCGTAGTCTATGCCAAGTGCTCGCAGACTTTTTATAATATGCTCGGCTCCGCCTTCGACCTCTCGCTTCTTATCTGTATCTTCAAGTCGAAGTACAAATTGGCCATTGTTCTGTCGGGCTATTAGCCATGCAAAAACCGCTGTTCGAAGGCCGCCAACATGTAAAAAACCAGTCGGACTTGGCGCAAAACGGGTTCTAACAGGCGTGCTCATCTGAATATTGTAACAGGGATAATCGCTCGGCACTATGTCAAAGAGCGCTATACCTGTAGTTCATGAAAATTTAATGAATCGTAGGTATAGTGCTAGGAAGTGCTTACCTCCTCTAACTAAGCTTCTGCTAGAGGCTGTTGGCAATGCGAAGGAGTTGGTCGCTCGTTAGGCTGGCGTCACCTTCAACTCGATACCACACGCCGCCGTTAACCCACGTAGCGTTTGAGTTGTTATATATGTAAACGATTTTACCTTCGTCTTGATAGGTTTGAAAGGCTGTTTTAGTGGCTAATACATGATTGCTAAGAAGCGAATCACTTGACCAGTTACTGGCTTGTTGGGTGACGGTAAATTTTTTATCATTTGTGTTTGAGCGAAATGAAACACTAACTTTGCCTGGTTCGGACTTGATGTCACGCGCAGCGCTAAAACCAGCAGGACTATAGCCAGGCATGTGGGCTGATACGCCAGAACGGGTAGCAGCGATACGCATTTCGATGTTTGGGGCATTTTGATACGCAAAAAAACCACACAATAAGAGACCGGCAAACGCCATTGAGGCTATATTAGCGGTTTTATTTTTAAAACCAATCCGTTTTAAAAAGCTGTTTCGTCCAATGCCCCCCTCGAATGTTTGAAGGTGAGCCGATGCGCTGCGCAAACTTTCTTCGATGACATCAACTGATTGCTTGAGGTGTGCTTCGGTGGAGGTAGCCAGATGTGCCACTTGATTGGCAATTTGTTGGTTTGCTGGTGTGTGGGCTGGTGTAGCAACCGATAAGACTGCCTTTTTTTTGATAATTTTATGTTGGTCGCCTGAATTAAATCGTTTGATCTGAGTACTACGTGGGGTGTTTGAGGCGCGGGTTGTTCGTTGTAGGTCGCCTTTTTTGAAGTACTCTTGCTTTGCCGAAAAATTTGTAGCATTTTTAGTTACGGCTTGTGGTTTTTTGACTGCTGGGCGCATCAACGTTTTGGATTTTTCGAGTTTTGGTTTGGCTGATTGAGACGTTGTACGTGATACTACCGGCTTTGGTTTAGCCACTGCGGGTACGGTACTTGGCCCACGGCGAACAAATCCATCAAGTACGGCCCCGTTCTGACGGTTTACGGCTTTTGGCTCAGGGATAGCACCGCCTGTGTCGATAATTTTTCCGGTGCGGGCGTCATAAAGCTTACCGTTAAGCTCTATTGTTGTTCTTGCTGTAGCCAATGGTACCCTCTCGACATCTGTATTCTTTACTGTTTGATGCTTGTGTTTATGCTTGGTACTAGTAAGTGTAAATGCAAAGCTTAAAATCGTAAAGTATTAAATCAATTTATGATATAAAATAGACTCTGAACATATGGATTTTCTCGACCCAAAGGCTAAGCGCCGTCATACAATTAGACTTTATATCGGCTACGGGCTGATGGCTACACTTATCTTAACTGCATCAGCAATTTTAGTGTTTCAGGCTTACGGCTTTGACCTTGATCGTAAAACCGGCGAAGTGATTCAAAATGGTCTGGTGTTTGTCGATAGTGCTCCCGATAAAGCCAATGTGTATTTTAATGACGACCTACAAAAAGCTAAGACGAATAACCGGTTTTCTCTTCCATCTGGCGACTACACCCTAAAAATCCAGAAAGATGGTTACCGGGACTGGCATCGTACGTTTAGTATCAGCGGAGGTGCAGTTGAACGCTTCAGCTACCCTTTACTACTACCTACCAAACTTGAACCGCGGGAAATTCAAACGTTTGACTTAGCACCAACATTTGTAACGCAGAGCCCTGATAGGCGGTGGACGCTGGTGAACCAGGCAAATTCGCTTACAAACTTTACGGAGTATGACTTTAATGCATTGTCGGCGACTGAAAATAAGCCGCAAACCCGCAGTTTTGTGCTGCCGAATAGTCTGTTTACGGCAGCTCCTGGCGATCATGCGATAGAACTAGTTGAGTGGTCAACCGACAATAAGCATCTGTTGGTAAAGCACACCTTTACGGGGGGTAATGAGTTCGTAATTATTGCGCGGGATGCACCCGAAACCTCAATTAATATTAATCGTCTTTTGGCTCAGAATCCAACCACTATAACCCTACGCGATAAAAAGTTTGACCAGTGGTACTTATATACTCAGACGGGTGGTATTTTACAAACTGCTGATGCTAAAAAAGCTATCACAACGATACTGACCGGCGTAATAACCTATAAATCGCACGATGACAGCACCCTACTCTACTCAACGCTCACAGAAGACGGTAAGAAACAACGAATTATTCTTCGACAAGATAACAATACATACACTATTAAAGAAGTCACCAGCGGTACTACGTTGCTTGATATTGCCCGCTATGACGGTAAGTGGCGAGTGGTGATTGGTTCTGACGCCGAACAAAAAACATATATTTACACTGACCCGGCCCAAATTCTCGACAAAAAAGACGGCTCAGTGCTGGTACCTGAGTCGATTTTAAAAACAAATGGGCCGCTGACTGCGCTGTCCTTCTCGCAAAATACGCGATTTATTGTCACCCAGAGCGGACAACACTTTGAAATTTTTGATGCAGAATACAAGCAAACCTATAAATATGACATTGCTGATGGCTTTGATCCCGGTAGTAGAGTTACCTGGATGGATGGCAATCGTCTAACTGGACGAAGTGCAGGCGCAGCTTTTATCTTTGATTTTGATGGATCTAATCAGCAGCCACTTACAACCAGCTTGCCGAATGCCCCTTTACTATTCAATCGTGACTACACCGTTTTATATACTGTAGATAAAGCCACAACTGTTGGAAGATTTAGCGTATTTGATACGCAACTACGCCTGCCTGGCGATCGGTAGGAAGCAGATTAAGTTTAGCCCTCTCTAGGAGAGGAGCTTTAAAGCTTAGAACCAATTTTTAATACGCTGCCAGAGTGTAATAGAATTCCCTGGCAACTGCTCTGGCGCACCTGTTACGCCGCTTTGGGTCACGCTACTGGCCACATTAGTCGCGGGATCCGGGAAGATTTGCTCGGCTTGAATGATGAGTCGATTAGTGGACGTTCCGGGTGGATCGCAGGTAATTAATGTCATGGTTGATGGACGATCAGCCGGCCCAAGCACCGATAAATCATCAGGTTTAGTGACAAATTTATTATATATTTTATACACATAGCGTTTGCCGTCTTTTTGCACAATAAACGTATCGTCTTTTTCGAGGCTCTTAAGGAGAATAAAGGCAAACTTGTACTTACCTTTATTGAGTATGTTACTGCTGGAGTGACCAAAAATAACCGAGTTACCTTTCTCCCCAGGGTTAGGGGTGGTGATGTAGTGCACAACGCCATTCTCTAGGCCTTTTTGAACGTCTTTTTCGTCGATTGACGGAACATCGTAGACAACAGGTGCTTCAACATTAATTTTAGGGATAATCAGTTTGGCTTCGGGACCAACCGGGCCAGAGGCATCAGGATCGACGATAATCGGTGTGGCGCTAACATTACTGCTGGGTCGGATAAATGGGGTGATAAAACGCTCATTAAAGAATCCGAATAATAGTATAAAAATTGTAAGGAACCCCATTGTCAGGCCGAAGGCTAATGAACGAACATGAGGATTTTTGGTAACTTCGGAACGATTTTGAATTTTGGACAATAGTTCTTGGCGTATGTCGTTGGCCGTACTTAGGTCGGGGCCTTTTGGCCGCTTGGATCGAAGCGTGTGCTTCTTGCGGGCTAATGCCGCAGTATTGTTGCTGATCGGTGGCTGAACATTGCGCGGTGCACTATGGCTGGCGCTGGCTGGCGCTCCTTCTTTGAAAGTTTAATCTGCTTTTGGTGGCGGTGTCTGTTGCGTAGCTGCGGCATGTTTACTGTAAAACTCCTGCCAGACATCATGCTTCTCCTTGTCGCTAAGAGCGACGTAGTAATTG
>CAZIMF010000044.1:0-7367 GCA_964540445.1 uncultured Candidatus Saccharibacteria bacterium | reverse complement strand
TGTAGGCATGATTATCCAACCCACTTGCAGCAGCTCACTACGAGTATGGGTGCAGATGTGCACTTTCTCACCTCCTAAGCCAAACTAAAGACTCAGCCATATAGCTGGGTTATTTAGTTAAAATTAAGGTAGTTACGCTTAATACGCACTCGTTCGTAGCCATCTTCAGGCGCCATTGGGCTGGAGCAAACAATAATCTCTAACTCTATGGGCAATTCATCATCTCTTTCGTCTTTTCCGCTAAGTTCAAAAGGTCCTGGGCATTCTGTAGTGATTCTTGCCAGTTTCTTTTCAATTTTTTCTCTTCTTTTTGTCATTCTATCTAAAAAGATTACAGCTGCTAATCTAAGTTTTTGCTCGCTGTCATAAATATCAGATATTTCTTCAAGCCCTTCAACCTTTTGCTTTTCTGTGGCAAATTCAGTTACGAACTTATCGGCAAATTGCTCTGCCAAATCTGGATTTATTTCGTCTAACATTGCAATCTCTGTTGCCAGATGACACTGGGTCTGGATGTCGGCTATTGCTCCGAGCCCTGCTTGTACATTGGGACACTGCCCGCAGTTCCCGACAAAATCATTAATTTCAGCACTCATTGAACATATTATAACATATTTGTATATAAATTTACAAATAAATGCTGTCAACCGATTAAATGTAAGGTACTTGGAAGTCTTCAAAGTTGCAAAGTATGCCCACTAGCAAGAGCTATGTTTGACGAAATACCACTTTTGTGGTATTTTTAGTTTATGACAAGTTTAGATGATTTAATTTTTCGTCCTGGAGCTGCTGAAGAGAAGTTAGCAGCAGAGCTAGAACGATTTAGTTTTGGCGTTGCAGTAAGCCCGCTGGCCGAAGTAACTCCAATCGAAGGACCCGACGAATTTGTAAGAACTGTCGTAAGTCTTGGGGGAATTAGTATAGACCACGCACAAGACCCTATGACGCCACAACAGAATATCACTGTTACAGGCGAAGGACTTGCAAAGAATATAGCTGGTGTTCCTTTTGTGTTTGATAGTGCAGCATTAATGCTAATGCGGGGCTTTGGTCCTCCAACTTCAGCAGAAATCACTGCAGCATTAGCAAATGCCATAGAAACACTCAACAATGATTTTGAAGCGCAAGCCTAGTTGACGACCCCACCAACCTCACCCTTAACTATGGTGGACGAGTTAGTTACTTAAAATTGTGTGGTTGAGCCAAGAATATAGCAGATGTACAATGGAGTTATGACTAAAGTAGAAATAGCTGATGGTGTAGTACATAAGTTGCCGGCTGATTTGAGAAAAGTTCTTATTGCTAACCCTAAGGCATTAGCAGTGTGGGAAGATATTACGCCGCTTGCTCGTAATGAATGGATATGCTTAGTCGAAGATGCCAAACAAGCGGTGACGAGGACTCGCCGAATAGAAAGGACTCGCTCGCAGCTTACAGCCGGAAAGCGCCGGCCTTGTTGTTGGGCTGGCTGCATTCATCGTTCGAAATATTCTGCATAAAGGCTTTATCGCGAGTCTTCATCGGCTACCGTTACAGCAGTGCCCGCTAGAGGCAGACTGAAACTAAAGCTGGTGCTTTTGCCATGGACCGATTCAAACCAAATTTCGCCGTGCATCTGTTCGATATATTGCTTAACTATATACATTCCGAGACCAGTGCCCGTGACACCTTGACGATCATCATCTTTTACTCTAAAGAATTTTTCAAACATATGTGTTTTCTGATCTTCTGGGATACCTAGACCATCGTCTTGGATAGTAGTAATCAGCTGGTTGTCTTTATGTTTATGTGAAACTATCACGTGACCGCCTGGGCGATTATATTTGATGGCGTTTGAGATAAAATTGTTGATGATTATCCGCAAGCGTTGCTCGTCAGCCACAATATCAGCGCTATGCGTGTCAATATACATCAAGTTAACTTTGGCTATGGTAGCTACTTGATTCATGCTGACCAAAACATTCTGTATCAGCGGCTTAACTGCTACCGGCGCAAGCGTTGCTGCATCCTGGCCACTTTCCAGGTGTGCAACGTTCAGCATGTCATTTACTAGATCTCTCAGCCGAACGGTACTTGAATAAGCTTGGTCGATGACGTGCTTACCTTTTGGATCGAGCTTTGCTTCATGTACATCACGAAATAGGGTAAGATTGGCGATAATCGCCGTTAGCGGTGAACGGATTTCATGAGTGGCTATTGATATAAATTCTTTGTTTTTTACGTCAACCGCTTTTTCGGCAGTCGCAATCCGACCAGCCATACTGTTCATAGTATCGGCCAGTTGCGTGAACTCACCATCAGCATGGTGATCAAGTTTAATTTTATAATCAAGTTTGCCCTCACCAAACACTATTGCGCCGCTGACCAAGCTAACGATGTTACGCAGTGTGCGGCGAATAAAGAAAGTACCAACCCACAAGAAGCCTACTATTAGCAGGCCGATCGTTATTATCCCGGCCAGCTGGGCATCACGAATGGGGGATAATACTGCGGCAGTCGGTGAAGCCACAACTGCTGTCCAATTAGATGCTCCGGCCGAGGCCCCAACCGCCGTGTGTTCAACCGAGTCCAAATTAACCTTTATAAAAGCTTTCTTGTGCAAGTCATCTACAGTACCTATAAAGCTATTTGGATTCTTTAGGACCGGAAAAACCGAATTGCCTTCGCTATCAAGCAGCACTGCCAGGGCACGAGTCTTATCAATCGGAGCACTTTCCCACGCCTGCCTAATAAAATGCTCATTTTGAACATCATAGGCAGCCAGTACACTGCCCCCGGGAATTTGAAAAGCGAATGTTGCTATCTGAAATGTTTCGCTTGAAGTCATTTTACCCCGTATGGGACTTGTTAACGCCGCTTCTGCGTCAGCAATAAAGACGTCATTGGTGCCAGGATAAGCTCCTGAATATGCTGAACTAACAAGCGATTTATTGTCATCAATAATCAGTAGCGCTAATGTTTCGGGAAAGAATGCTTTATAGGCTGACAAACGCTCGTTGATACGCTGGTTTTGGTTTTGGATAAGCTCTTCACCGCGTTTAACATATTCATTTTCAAGAGACGCCAGGCTGGTTCTTGTATCAGTCAGGCCAGCCGCAAATGGCTCGCAAACTCCATTAGGGGCAGCAACGTAGGTGAATTTTTGCTGAATGAAGGCACGGCAGGCAGCATGATCACTTTCGAGCTTATTTTTGCTCTCGGTGTACTCGCTTTTGATAATAAATAGTTCCGAACCTGTTTGTTTGAGAACAGTTTCACGAAGCGTAAATTCACGTTCCAATGTTGCTGCAGTAGTGGCTGCCGACCGCTTTAAGTCATCGATGGCCTGGTGGTGAAGAATACTGTCAAGTTGGTGCAGCCCGACAATACTTAATGCCAGAAGAATGATAAACGGTGGGGCGAGAACGCGAAGAATAAAGCGGCTGTACAAACTATTAAAATGAAAGATACTTCTAAATTTCATTGCAATTGTGATTAACATTGATAACTGATGATTGGGAAGCGGTAGGTGAGGTGGTGACAATTTGGAGATTAAAACTGGTCGGATTGGTACACTGAATAGTAATTACTTTTTGCAGGTTGGAGATAACTTGACCGCCACCAACTGAAATAGTGCCATTCTCTTGAACGCTCGCCAAACTACTGCGCCAGCTATAGTTAACGGTTCCAGGGCCATTTTGGGAGCGTACACCAGCTTTAAATGTATACCGCTTGGAGCACGTTTGTGGCTTCGGTTTTGGGTTTGTGCATTCCAGGGCTACACTATCCTGCTGGAATGAAGCAATTGAAGTGGTAAATGGCGAAGCAGGGGTTGATCCAGTGCCGGTGCCGGTAGCAGATGATCCGCCGCCGGAAGCCCCGCTAACCGAAGTAGTACTTATCGCAAAAGAAGTTTGTGCGTTTGTGGGTGACTTTACAGCAGGCTGGTTGGTGTCATTATTTTTTTTGAACTCATCAACTTTATCCTTACTGAGTAACGTCCCGTAGTCACTGCCGGTAGTTGTAGCCTGGACAAGTAAGTCTGCAAGTGATGATTTTTGTGATAGGCGCAGCACAGAAGCTCCCACAACCAATAGTACAAAAATAAACGTCATGATTATTGGTAAGTTGTAGTCATGCACAAATTGCTTAAAACGTGGCAAAAGCTGTTTTAAATTCACCATATGTCTTGTAAGTTTTGGCCTGTGAACGACATGAAATATTTTTTTAGACATGTTTATTTACTTTTATTGCTCTTATTAAGTATGGCAGTATATTATTTATTGTCCACCGTTGTTTGTATTCGGCATGGTTTAATTTCGTGCCATACTGTATGCATGGTAATTTTTATATGAAACCCAGCCACATAAAGAAGCCTGACTTCCATACCATATTTGATGCGGTACCTGGTTTATATCTGGTGCTAGAGCCCGACTTTACCATTGTCGAAGCCAGTGACGCTTATTTAAAGGCAACCAACACAATACGAGAGAAAATAGTGGGCAAGCCACTGTTTGAAGTTTTTCCCGATAATCCCGACGACCCACATGCCAACGGCGTAAAACATCTTACCGCGTCGCTCAACAAAGTCCTTACCCATAAAGCTCCTAGCGTAATGCCGGTACAAAAATACGATATTCCGCAACCAGCTTCGAAGGGCAGTGGGTTCGAGGAGCGATACTGGAGTCCTCTTAACTCCCCGGTAATGGGCGAGCACGGTACAGTAGACTTTATTATTCACTGCGTCGTTGACGTAACAAAGTTTGTAAAACTCAAGCAAATCGAAGAGAAAAAGAGTAAAATTACCAAGCAATTAAAAAAACAAAACAAATTATTTCAGGCCGAGGTACGAGAGAGTGAAAAAGAGTTTGAGCTGCATAAAAAAACTGAGGAGGAGTTACTTAACCTTGATAAGGTAAAGTCCGACTTTTTAACGGTTGCCTCGCACCAACTACGTACTCCTTTAACAGCAATTAAGTGGGTGTCTGAAGCACTGCTAAATAAAGGCGGGAAGCTTACAAAAGCCCAACAGCAACACTATCTCAATCAAATTCATGAGTCGAACGAACGGATGATCGAGCTGGTGCGTGTACTGCTGGAGGTCGCGGATATTGACTTTGGTACCTTTTCGGCAAACCCTCAACCTGTCAGATTAGCAGTTGTACTCGATCAGGTTATTAATGAACTATCTACTGGGCTTACCGACAAAAAGATCAACCTTGTAAAAAACATTGATAAAAATTTGCCAATCATCTTAATTGATCCAAGCTGGGTGCGAGTTATTTTGCATAACCTACTTACTAATTCCTTTAAATATAGTTCCGAAGGCCAGACAATTAGCATCAGTGTTAAAAAACAGCCAAACGATATACTTATTAAGATAATTGATCACGGTTGTGGCATTCCTGCCGAACAGCAAAGCATGATATTCGCAAAATTCTTCCGGGCGGCAAATGCTCAAAATCTGGTCAATGACGGGTCAGGGCTCGGACTTTATATAAGCAAAGCATTGACGGATCAGGCTGGGGGTAACATATGGTTTGATTCAGTCGAAAATAGTGGGACAACATTTTATGTTACACTACCCGTTAAGCATTAGTGCACTATAATACAGAGGAAGCATCAATGGACGATCAACAAACCAAACTCCACAAAATATTAGTTATCGAGGATGACGCACCCATTTTGGAGGTGCTTAAAGATCGCCTCGAAAATGAAGGTTTTGATGTCATAGTCGCAAATGATGGCAACCAGGGTCTAGCAATGGCAATCGAGCAAAAGCCTGATCTTATTTTGCTTGATATAATGATGCCAAATAAAGGCGGCCTTTCTATGCTTCAAGAACTACGTGCCACCGAGGAAGGCAAAAACATCCCCGTTATGATGCTTACCAATCTGAGCGGCACAGACGACATCAATGAAGCCCTCAAAAATGGCGCCTACGACTATATGGTGAAATCCGACTGGGATATTGCTTATGTGGTTAACAGCATTCGTAACAAACTCAACGCCGAATCGAAATAAACGAAGTTTGTGGTGAATTTTAGTTAAATAGCTGTGTTAGAATTGACGTAACAGTTACGTGACGTAGACAAAGAGTCATTATGAAAGCCGATCAAGATACAGCTGAAACCCTTCTTACTCTATACAACGAGATTGATCATTTTTTGCGGCAGGAATATCCAACCGACAAATACGCCGACCATGGATATTTAATTCAACATTTGTCAGCAACAAATCCGGTTGTCGCACGCAACCAACAAGTCTTACGGGCCGTGGCCCAGATACGAAACAGCTTGGTGCATAACCCTATACCATCAGTTGCAACACCAATAACGTTACCAAATACTGAACTTATCAAGCTATACGCATCCATCCATAGATCATTATTAAACCCGCCCAATGCTTTGCACATTGCTATCCCTGCCCAGCAAATATTTACCTCAACGCTGGCGGCCAATGCAGTAGAAGTAATGGGTACTATGTATAAAAACATATATACGCACGTGCCGATTATTGAAAATAACGACATGATTGGTATTTTTAGTGAAAATTGCATTTTGGCGTACTTAGTAAGTGCCGGAGAAGCAATTGTCACCAAAGATATGACCATTAATGATTTCAAAGAGTTTTTGCCGCTGTCTGCCCATCTTGGGGAATGTTTTAAATTTTTACCAAAAAACTCATCTTTGTCTGAGGTTTACAATACATTTAGCGAAGCAATTCACCAAAAAAAGCGCGTGGGGATGGTTTTTATAACTGAACATGGGAAAGAAACCGAAAAGCCCCTCGGTATTATTACTGCCTGGGACTTAACAAGCCCTGAGCTTGTCTTTTAGAGGCTAAGACATCCAACTTTCAGAAGCTTTAAGTGAGGAGCCTTTGGGCTTAGAGATAATGAGCACATCGTAGTGCGTATGATTAGTATCAAAGATGGGGGATAGGTTTTCAGCGATTTCATGATCTACCGTAGACATCCAGCTACGTAGCATATTATAAGTGGTACGGCCGCTGTAACTAACCTGTTCAGTTCTATCGCCGAATTCATTACGAACCGCCTCTAAGACTCGCGCATCACTTTTAACATCTTGATATGCATCGCGCTTAATTGACCAAGGAAAAATGACTATTTTCCCACCAGGAGCAAGTTTTTGATAAAACCTAAGTAGCGTATCGACTGCAATTTGTCCAAAATCTGCGTCAGGGGGGTGAATCGTGTCATCTCGCTGAAAGTGATACGGCCACGAGTCAAAACAAGTTATAAGGGCCACCGAGTCATCTGGCAGAGGAAGTGGCTCAAATATATTTCCAGTTATATGTTGCTGCGGATCTTCAAGACTTTTTACCGCATGTGAGAAAATGTGTAAATCTTTAGTAGTTGCTGGCAT
>CAZIMF010000043.1:361-7432 GCA_964540445.1 uncultured Candidatus Saccharibacteria bacterium | reverse complement strand
TACAAAATCTGCTTCTGTTTGTTCTGCGGTGCGACGACTAACGATACCGGCATCCTCCGAAACAAGATTACCTTCTAGATTTATGAACCAATCCAGGTTTTGCAGTTTCTGACTCAGTAAAAGCCCAATTGTTCCGCCCATGCTATGAGCCACGAGCGAAACACTATTAGGGTTAAACTGCTCAATGATTCTATTGGCGATTCCGGCGTGCTGTTCCAGTGTGTACTCAAAATCTTCCGGTTTATCCGAATCACCAAAGCCTAAGAAGTCAAAAGTAAGAATTGAATACCTCTGAGCTAAGTCCATTTTAAACGCTTCGTCAAAGCATTCTTTGGCACAGCCAATACCATGAAGGAACACCAGCCAATCATCCGATACTTTTGTGTGCTTTACGGCAACCAAGAAATCTTTACCTTGATACGCAATTTTCATATGTGGCATGTCCTAGTTATTTTAGCCTACTATTAAACTACGTTCGTATAGAAAGTATTTTTACCAGTCGGCTCAAAAACCACAAGACCATCATCTTGAACCGGTATTGGTCTGAGCAGCTCAGCGCATAATCTAGAGATTCCAATCTTAGCTAAATGGTCTGCGGCAGACTCCTCGGGAGTAAGCCTGCGCACTAAAACAGTGTAGGCGCATGATAGTCCTCCAACCTCACGACTTTGAGCAGTTGGGTTATTTGACAGTACAAGTACATCCATATCATGAATATCTGAACACGTGCCTATTCCTTGACTTACTCCGGCATAATAAAAACTAGTGCCGTCTGGTCCACCTATGCGTGTTGCCCCAGTAAGGTTCGGCGGTATTACAGCTTCTGGCTCTCGCACATGGCTCTCAATGGCCCGCCTTTGAAATTGAATAACTAATCCCATTTTAAAACTCCTATGTAAAATTAATAACTAACAATAAAAAACCGGCCCTAGGCCGGTCTTGTTGCAAATATTATGGGATATTAGAAAACTGGCCTAGGGCGTAGCATAGGCATCATCATTGCTTCATTTGCAGTTCTAAAAATAGACATGTCGACATTCTATAACAGGTCAAAGAAATTTGTCAATTAATTTAATAATGGTGTACTAGTTTAGGAGGTTTGCCATCACGATATCGGCTAAATCTTCCGTCGGTTGAGTGCCATCAAGAACTACATGAGCAAAATCGCGTTGAGGCAGTATGTATCTTTTAGTATTTTCAACCATAGCTCCCCGAATATAGTCCGGGTCATCCCAAGGATTACCACTACTGCCTTCACGTTGCGTAGCAAGACGTCGCTCCACCATAAGTTCAAGTGGAATATCTATAAAATACCTAAGGTCTATTAGTCTGCGGGCACGTATATCATGTAGAACAAATATACCTTCAACAAGATTTGTTTTACGAGCGGTGAATGTTCTTTCTGAAACGCCTGCCGCCATACTTTCGCGGGATCTCGTCTGCAATAAAACTCTTTGTCCTTGAGCTATTCGGCCAAGATCTCCAACAAACTGTTCTATATCAAACAAACTAGGGTCTTCCCAGTTAGCTATAGAAGGCGAGGCTAATTCTTGCGTCATTGCATCCGAGCCAGCCGGAAAAAGATCATACTCGTCAAAAGAAAGCGTCGCCAGCGACACAGGCATACGACGCCCAAGCTCTTCAACCAAAGAAGTCTTGCCCGCACAGGTAGGTGCGGCGATACCTACTATTTCAAATCCATGTGCACCTATCATTATGATTATTAAACAGAAAATAATAAACAAGAGCAAGCATAGGCTCCATGCTTGGCTAGGGTTAGTGGACGTACTTCGCAACTTTAGCTTAGGCTTAGATTCGAAAAACGACGAATATTAGTAAGTCTATGTAAGCTAGAACCGAGAATCACTAGTTCATCGCACTGCGTACCGTCATGCCGCTCAGTAAAATAATCTGATGTTGTCGCTCGTAAGCCATGAAACCCTAGCCGCACTGCCTCATCTGCGTCTAGACTCAAACCTGCCTTGTTTAGATCAGTTAATATATAGGACAAGTCCTCATCTAGACCTGCCATGTTTAGCAAGCGCAAATCCTCAGCAACTGTAGCCACGATGTTTGTATGCTTTGTAACATCCGAAGACAGAAACATTGCTCCACCATAAAATGATTGGCTTGAATCAAAAAAACCAGATGTAACTAAATCATCTACAGCTGTACTAGAATGAAAAAGTTCTGTACCTGCCGGAACTAACACGGAGCCAATGCTATTTACCATAAAACTCATATTATCATAATATAGCTATTTGTAAAGTGCTTATGCTTGGCTGGGGCTAGTGGACACACTTCGCAACTTTATTGTGAGTCTAGACAGTGAAAATATTAGAACTGAGTTTCTTTTTTAAAGTTTTGTTTTTTACTAATTTTGTAAGTTCGTAAATCCCTAGTACATCACACGATAATATATATATTGCCCCTAACCAAGATGCTATAAAAAATAATAACCAGTACTTATATGCAGTAAATACCGAGTCATTGCCAGAAGTAGTAACAAGAAAATATGGTATCAATATTATTAAAAGCATAGAAATCAAAATACCACCAATTATAGGCATCCCACGACGATTTGGGGTCATAAAAGTTTTCTCATGTGGTCTGTAATCGTACTTAAAACAGGCCTTAAAAACTATAAGGGCATTGCTCATAGAATAATTGTATCAGAGTTCAAAGTGCTTATGCTTGGCTGGGGCTAGTGGACGTACTTCGCAACTTTATTTTGTTTGAACCGCTTAAAGTCTAGATAAATTAGCAAATGCTGAGACTCAGTCCGTCTTCGTTCAAAGATACTAAAGCCCAATATGAGCTAAAATCTTTCACAGATTTCATGGTGCCCTTAGACAGCATGCTTTTAGCGTACACGCACTGCCTGAAGGCAATAAACTCTACGGCATTTACGATATTTTCTTTTTCAATTTCTGCCAAAGGTCTATGCAGTTCATATTCTTTTAGGAAAGTATCCATATATTCATTGTTGGGTTTACCCTCCTGATATGTCCACGTAATCAAAATCATTGCAATATCCTGCAGCTGCCAGCTTACACCCAGTTCTTCAAAATCTAAAAGAGACACAGCTTTATTTCCATCTAATAAAACGTTTCCGAGATTAATATCTCCATGAGTTATCCCATGCGGTAGCTTTCCTGCAAGTTCCGTAAACTTCGCTGATTTAAGTTTTTTATAGTAAAAATCAACCAATTCAATAAGTCGTAGCGAGTCTTTGTCTTTATCGACAGGACTATAGCCAGTGACTTGATCATAAACATCAAAAATATAGTCCGGATCGAGCGTGATAGGTGTGTTTGGTGGGTTATATTCTAGCTTGTGAAATCCTGCTACTAGTTGAGCAAGCGATTTTAGATGTTGTGTGCCTATAGAATTGCTATCAGCTGGAGCACCCTCCAGGTATTTAGTGACGACTACTGGAGCACCATCGTTGTCTACGTAATCGCGACCATCAATGGTTCGCAGTAGCCGCGGTGCTGGGTACTCAGCTGCTTCGGCATACTTCAAGAAAGGTATCATTGCATCTATCTGATTTTTCGCTTCAAAAAGACACACGCGTGCAACATATTTTTGACTTCCATCAGAAAACACGTAATTATCGTTCGATACACCACCTATGAGTAGTGTAAGTTGATTAATATTATCAAATGGATATTGAGTTAATATAATTGATCTAATATCTATGTCTGTCATCTAGAAAGTATCTCACATACTGCTTTTTATTCTAGTTCGCGATATACATTTTAGAACCAAATTAATATTTTTCTTTTCACAAAATGCTTATGGCTGGGGGTGAGGGATTCGACCTTGCCGGAAAATCAAAATTAGATTTTCCAAGGCAACCCTTGCGGGCTTTGGGCGGCCAGAGTCCACAGGACTCTGTCGTTCGAATCCCCGTCAACCAGCTAACAAATATAAAAAGACCATACCTTGCGGCATGATCTTTTTATATTGGCTGGGGGTGAGGGATTCGAACCCCCGAATGCTAGTACCAAAAACTAGTGTCTTACCACTTGACGAACCCCCAGTATAATTTACTATCTTACTAAATTGTTAATGTCCTATTCGGGTTTGGTACTAGCGCTAGTACTCATTTTATTTTTCAGCCGCAAGCGACTGATAGCTAGTGTCTTGTCGCGTTCCGCGACCCCCGAACTTCGCTACTGCCAACAAGTTGGCATCGGAAGGTTCGTTTCCGAACTGCCACTGGCAGCTCTCACGCTTGACGAACCCCCAATGATTCGTAGCATGTATAGCGTATATAGTATTACGTATAACCGCAAGGAGTTATTTTAACAGGTTGTATCTGTTAAATCTAGTAATTGGCTTTTACATATCTGGCTTATTCAGCTTCTAGTATTCATCGCCCTCGCCATCCAATTCGCCGGAGGCTACATCGCGACCAACATCATATTCTTCATCAAGATCAATGTCAGAGAGGGGATCAAGCAAGTCATCAAAATCGTCCGGGTCAGAAAATGGTGTCTCATCGCTTACATCGTCGGGCAGTTTTTCCTTTTTCTTCATTTCGTATATGGGGTTAACATCGTTTGGGTTGTTGGTTAGAAAGTCATCATCCTGGGTAATTGTTTGAGCCATATGAGTGTATACCTCCATTAAGTTGTTAGTATTACGTTACCACCCCTTAAAACTGTGTCTGTAAGTTATCTTAAACGGCTACCTTTCAATTGACTTATATTTATTTTAATGTTTGAATAATGTAATTATCATATGCCTAAATCCCGACTCATACCTAATGTTTTAGCATCTGCCTCTCTGTTAGTGGGCTGCTCTTCAAAAGAAGCACCTAAAGTGCAAAACCCTAGAGTTGAAAATGCAGCAAGAATTTTCAATATGCCGAAACTTGCCGAACAAGCTGTCCGAAGCAACGTTGACTTTCAAGTCGGGTCGACAGTTAACCACTTAATTGATCTGTCCGGAGAACTTACGGATCAAGACCGGGCTAGAATTGAGCGTACTCAGGCTTATATAGCCCAGCTGGTATCTGTCATGGGGCCAGCTAATGTAGAAGTAACTTCTCCAATCGGGGAAAAGATAAGTTTCATGGAAAATGTGGAGCCTAGTGTGGTGGCGGAACGAAGCTATATTTTTATGACAGAGGATCTTTGGGAAAAAACCTTTGGGAAGTTAGGGATTGAGGGCGGTGTGACGTATACCGGAGATAGTGAAACTGTTTCCTTGATCGAACTAGACCATAGCCCTAATAGTTCACTTCCTAAAGTGGATACGAGTGTCATTGCTACAGCAGTTGAACTTTGTCAATCAGAAACCGAAATACTAACCAATGTTCAGGTTAATCATGATATTCAAGCCATTTTACCCGAGGCACTATGCAATGGGGTAGGCCGCGCAGTCGCATCTCATCAATCCGACGCGACACATACCGAGTACTACGAAGCTTTCGGCGGCAAACCGATTACTCAAAGCGGTTATGTGACAACTATGTATACTTTTGATGCTGCCGCATATGCCAATATCCCGGGATAAACTAACCATTTGTATTTGGCCATAACAACCGGCCACTTTATACTAAGTCTTAATGACAAAGCTTGTTGTGAGTGGCTCAATCGCTATTGATAGAATCATGAATTTTTCGGGGGAGTACCGCAGCCTAATTGAGAGCAGCAAAATTGATGTACTTTCAGTAAGTGTTTTGGTAGATTCTTTGAACGAAGCCGAGGGTGGTACTGGGGCAAATATTGCCCATAGCTTGGCGGCCCTGGGCGACTCACCAGTGCTTTTAGGATCGGTTGGCGACAACGCATCTATATATACCAACCGTCTAGCGACTGAAGGCGTAGATATAAGTAACATTCATATTAGCCAGCTTCCAACGGCGTCTTTTAACGTTTTAACCGACAGTGAAGGTAGCCAGGTTGGCGGCTTTTACCCTGGCGCTATGGCAGATGCCGAGGCGTTGAGCTTCGCACCTTTTGCAGGCCAGGATGTAATTGCTTGTATTTCCGCACACGACCCGACTGCCATGCGCCGCCAAACCGAAGAATGCTTGAAAAATAAAATTAGGCTTTTTTATGACCCAGGCCAGCAGGTTAGCAATATTGGTGCCGATGATTTACGAGTTGGTGTTGACGCAGCTGAAGTAGTAATTGTAAATGAATATGAACTTAATGTGCTTGCTAAAAAAACCGGCTGGACAGAAGAACAGCTGCAAGCCAAAGTGCCGGTTCTTATCATTACCCACGGCGCGAAAGGTTCATCAATAACAGGTAAAAGTGTTACAGGTGTTGAAATTATAGGCAGTGCTAAACCTGAATCTATTGCCGATCCAACCGGTGCCGGCGATGCATACCGGGCTGGTTTTTTATATGGTTACTTGCGACAATGGAAGCTCAAGGATTGCGGGCAGTTAGGTGCCGTTGTGGCATCATATGCGTTGGAACAACACGGCCCGCAAGCAGAGCTAAACCGCAATTCCGTAGCAGCACGATACAAGCAAACATTTAATGAGGAGATAAATTTATGAGTTTTACGGATTACAAAATTAAAGATATAGAGGGCGCTGAGTGGGGCCGCCAGGAAATTGACCTAGCCGAAAAAGAAATGCCGGGCCTTATGGCCATCCGCGAGGAATACGGCAAACAGCAACCGCTAAAAGGCGCTCGTATTTCTGGCTCTATACATATGACTATTCAAACCGCCGTGTTGGTTGAAACCCTGCAAGCACTAGGCGCGAAAGTCCGTTGGTCTTCATGCAATATATTCTCGACCCAGGATCATGCGGCGGCGGCTCTAGCTAAAGCCGGTACATCAGTTTTTGCTTGGAAAGGTGAAAGTGAAGAAGAATACTGGTGGTGTGTAGAACAAACATTAAAGTTTGAGAACGGCCAAGGGCCGAACATGCTGCTCGATGATGGCGGCGACCTTACCAACCTAGTCCATACCAAACACCCAGAATTATTAGCTGAAATTAAAGGCGTATCAGAAGAAACGACTACCGGTGTAATGCAGCTTGATCGTTTCTTAAAACACACTTAAGTAAAATTCCAGGAATTAAATGTTAACGAGAATGTT
>CAZIMF010000043.1:0-351 GCA_964540445.1 uncultured Candidatus Saccharibacteria bacterium | reverse complement strand
CTGTTACCAAATCTAAGTTCGACAACCTATACGGCTGCCGTGAATCGTTGATGGACGGCATCAAGCGCGCAACCGATGTTATGATTGCCGGTAAAGTTGCCGTTGTAGCCGGCTATGGTGATGTAGGCAAGGGCAGTGCCCAGTCACTCCGTGCTTTTGGTGCCCGAGTTTTAATAACCGAAATTGACCCTATATGCGCTCTTCAAGCTTTGATGGAAGGCTATGAAGTGGTTGCTATGGACGAAGCCGCCGCTATTGGTGATATCTTCGTAACCGCGACTGGCTGTAAAGACATTATTACGCTGAACCACATGGAAGCCATGAAAGACGCCGCTATTGTGTGTAACATTG
>CAZIMF010000042.1:0-7620 GCA_964540445.1 uncultured Candidatus Saccharibacteria bacterium | reverse complement strand
AAGCTGCTATGCAGCGTCTGAAAGAAGAAGCCGAAAAAGCTAAAAAAGAACTGTCTACTACCGAAGTTGCTGATATTAATCTACCATTCTTAACCGCAGATGCAGACGGCCCTAAGCACTTTGAATATAAGATGAGTCGGTCTAAATTAATCGACTTGGTACAAGACTTAATTGATGCAACGGCCGGTCCATGCGAAAAGGCACTAAAAGACGCCAAACTAAAAGCCTCTGATATTAATGAGGTTGTTTTGGTGGGTGGTATGACCCGCATGCCTGCAGTTGTCGAAAAAGTGAAGTCCATCTTTGGAAAAGATCCAAAGCAAGGCGTTAACCCGGACGAAGTTGTGGCAATTGGTGCAGCTATCCAGGGTGGTGTATTACAAGGAGACGTTAAAGACGTCTTACTGCTTGATGTAACGCCACTCAGCTTAGGTATCGAGACCCTTGGAGGTGTAACGACTAAGCTTATTGAGCGAAACACAACCATCCCAACCAGCAAAAGCGAAACCTTTTCAACAGCCGCAGATAATCAGCCGCAAGTAGAAATTCATGTAGTGCAAGGTGAGCGCGAAATGGTTAACGACAATAAGTCACTCGGTCGCTTTGTGCTCGATGGTATCCCCCCAGCTCCACGCGGCGTACCTCAGGTTGAAGTTACATTTAATCTCGACGCCAACGGCATCTTAAATGTTACAGCTAAAGATAAAGGCAGTGGTAAAGAGCAAAGCATTACTATTCAAGACAGCGGCAGCTTAAGCAAAGAAGAAGTCGAAAAAGCCGCGAAAGAAGCCGAAGCCCACGCCGAAGAAGATAAGAAAAAGCGGGAATCTGCCGAAGCTCGTAACTTGTTTGACAGCGCAGTCTACCAAGCCGAAAAAATGCCAACTGAGTATAAGGATAAGCTCTCAGATGAAGATAAGAAGACTATCGAAGAAGCGGTAGCCGAAGCTAAGAAAGTCCAGGCCGACGAAAAAGCCGACAAAGATGCCTTCGAAATCGCAACTAAAGCGCTCAATGAGAAAATCATGCCAATCGGTGCCAAAATGTACGAGCAAGCGCAAGCCGAAGCATCACCAGCCGGAACTGAAGGCGACACCGAAGAAGCAACGGAGACTAAAAATTCTGCAACGGATGGCCCAGTCGAAGGTGAAGTTGTCGATGACAAAAAAGACGACAAAAAGAAGAAGAAATAAATCTTTGTCTATAAAATGGGTTTCTGACCAGAGAACAATGGATGAGCTAAACCAGCACAGTGAATAAGTGGTACGATAGATACCTAAGTACAGGTGTTTTTAAGAATTAAATGTATATATAACTAAACTATGGCAAAACGAGATTATTACGAAGTACTGGGATTAAGCAAAAACGCCTCTGATGATGAGATCAAGAAGGCGTTTCGTCGTGTCGCCGTTGAACATCATCCAGACCGTGGTGGCGATGAGATTAAGTTCAAAGAAGCTAACGAGGCCTACGAAGTACTGAAAGACCCTTCAAAACGACAGCGCTACGACCAGTTTGGCCATGCGGGCGTCGGCGGTGCCTCTGGCGGCGGTAATCCGTACGCCGGTTTTGGCGGTGCAGGGCAAGAGATGCATTTTGATTTTGGCGACCTTGGGCTTGGTGATATTTTGGGTAGTTTCTTCGGCGGCGAAGGTGGAGGACAGTCCGGCCGGCGCCGTGAAGCGCGCGGGAATGATGTTGAAACCGGCATAGAGCTAACCTTTGAAGAGGCAGTTTTTGGAGTTGAGTATAATCTTAAGTTAAATCTTCAAGACACATGCGGCCACTGTAAGGGGACTACAGCCGAACCAGGGTACGAGCTTAAAACCTGCCCAACTTGTAAGGGCTCTGGTCAGGTGATCCAGGCAATGCGGACTATCTTTGGCAACATTCAGCAGACCACGTCGTGTCCGAAATGTAGAGGTACGGGCAAGATTCCTGAAAAGGTCTGCAGTGTTTGTAAAGGCACTGGTACAGAAAAGAAAAATATAACTATTCCACTTAAAATTCCGGCCGGTATTGATGACGGAGCTACTATCCGGCTACGTGAGCACGGTGAAGCAGTCGCCAATGGCCCAAAAGGTGATCTCTATGTGCAAATCCGGGTTAAACCCCACAAACGCTTCACGCGTGAAGGCGAACTTATCCTAAGCGAAGAGCACATCGGTATAGTAGAGGCTACTCTGGGTACTGAAATTGAAGTTGATACCGTTGACGGGCCGGTAACTATGAAAGTCCCGGCTGGTACGCAGAGTGGCACAGACTTTAAATTGTCAGGCCACGGAGTTCCACGGATGAAAAGTGACGTACGGGGTGCTCACATTGTTACGATTACTGTTGATACACCCACCAAACTCTCGAAGCAGCAAATCGAACTACTCCAAAACTTTCAAGAAGCCGGTAACTCAAAAAAAGGCCGCTTCGGACTTTAGATTCTAAAGATCCAAAATTTTAACAATCTGTATTATTATAGATACAGTAACATTAGTATTTTCTAACCACCTTAGGCAATGAAACATAAACAAAACGAATCGGGCTTTATAACTATGATTGTCGTACTGGTGCTCATTTTGGCCGCCGCCATCTTTTTTGCATATATGCGCGTTAAGCATGCCCAACAGGGGTAAATTATTGACATTAGTATGTAATATTGCTATAATATGCTGATTCATTATGGCTGTTACAACTAAAAAAATACTGGTGCTCGTTAGTGGTCGTCCAAAAAACCTAAGGGGTTTTAATTGGGATGGTTTACGTGATGAACTAGATCAACTACTGCAACCAAACGTGGATATTAAGATCTGTGCATTATCGGATTTGGTATATACTGCGGATTCAAAACCACAAATTTACCATGCAAAAGATGGGTATGATATTGCTGACTTTGATTTGGTGTTGTTTCGGACCGTCGGTAAGATGCTTGAGTATGGGATTGCAGCTGCTCATTATTTACACAGCAAGCATGTACGATTTACTGATACGTATTTGTTAACCCAAGGAAAGGGAAAGCTTGCTTGCTCATTTGCACGGGTTGCCCAGGGTTTACCGGTAGCTAGAACAATCTATGCTCCTGGTTCTGTCCTGCAAAGTAATGCTAATCTACTGCAGTTTCCCTTAATTCTAAAAGCGGATATAGCTAAAAAAGGCAGAGATAACTACCTCGTATCATCCAAACAACAACTAAAATTAGTACTCAAAGATTGTGCCGAACGTAATGTAGCTATGATTGCGCAGGAGTATATTCGTAGCAAGGGTGATTATCGGATACTTGTTTTGAACTATAAGCCGCGGCTTGCATTATTTAGAATCAGTGACAACCAGTCCCATCTTACAAATACCTCGCAGGGCGGTAACGCAGAACTTATTGAACTGAGCACAATCAACAAAAAGATCTTAGCTGATGCAGTAGCGGCTGCCAGATTAGAAAAACTCGAGATTGCAGGGGTAGACATAATAGTTGATGACCGCACCGGAAAACACTATATTTTAGAAGTAAATCGGGCTCCGCAACTTCCAACCGGAGCATTCGCGCCTAAAAAAATGCGGGCATACGCCAATGCAATACAAGAACTGCTTATTTTCACACCTCCTAATGACGTGGTATCTAAAAAGGACATTATTGGCAGAGTTGAATTAGCAGATTTGCCTGATTTAGGACACTTACAGGTACCAGCTAAGATTGACACAGGCGCCGATCGCTCATCAATCTGGTGTAGCGAAATTAAAGAAATAGATGGAGAATTACACTGTGTCTTTTTCGACACGGACAGTCCATGGTACTCTGGGGAGGTTGTTGTCTTTACAAGTGGCAATTATACGTTAACGCGAATCTCGAATTCATTCGGGGATAAAGAGTTGCGTTATAAAGTCCAGCTACGCATTAAACTAGCTAGCCGCACCATTAAGGCAACATTTACTCTGGCCAATCGTTCCCAAAAACTATATCCAATACTCATCGGCCGAGCAACACTCAGAAATAAATTTTTAGTTGACGTTAGCAAAGGCTCGCCGCTTATACAAGAAGAAAAGAGCCGAGCGAACAGGTTAAAAAAAGAATTAAATTCTCTAGACAAAGGGCAATAATCATGCGCATCGCAATTCTATCAAAAGGTCCTGCTAATTATTCAACCCGCCGCTTAAAAGAAGAAGCACTATTGCGTGGTCATGAAGTAAGAATTATCAATTACGCTAAGTGTTACATGACACTCGAAAGCGGTATTCCAGAAATTCATTATAGAGGAAAAAAACTAAGTAATTTTGATGCGGTTATCCCAAGGATTGCTGCGAGTTTAACAAAATATGGCACGTCGGTGGTTCGCCAATTTGAGATGCAGGGTGTGTACACAACCTCCAGTTCGATTGCAATTGTTCGTGCCAGAGATAAGCTGCGAAGCATCCAGTTACTGGCGCGCAGTGGCGTTGGAATACCAAAAACCGTCTTTGCCCGAGAAACAGCAGACTTAGACGATGTGGTTGAACAGGCTGGCGGTACACCTTTGATTATTAAGGTGGCACGAGGAACCCATGGGAATGGCGTAGTACTGGCCGAGACAAAGAAAGCTGCCCAAGCTGTTATGCAGGCATTTTATGTCGAAGGCGTAAGTTTTCTCGTACAAGAATATGTTGAAGAATCTGGTGGAACCGATATACGTGCGATGGTTGTAGGTGGAAAGGTAGTTGCCAGTATGCAGCGGCAAAGCCTTGATGATGATTTTCGTTCTAATATTCACCAAGGAGGCAAGGGCACCGCCGTGAAATTAACTGAAGAAGAGCGAAAGACTGTGCTAAAAGCAGCTAAGACCATGGGACTACCTATCTGCGGTGTGGATATTATGCGGTCAGATCGAGGACCACTCGTCTTAGAAGTAAATTCTAGCCCTGGCTTTGTTATTGAAAAAGTTACAGGACGCAATGTAGCTGGTAAGATAATTGAGTATGTCGAACAAAACGCCAAAGGAAACCGCAAAAAAGACAAAGTCGGCGCGTAGCCGAGCGCTTTTGGGGTTAGCAGTAGCCTTGCTTTTCTTGGCTGCAATTATTTTTATTAGTAAGCATGTTGAGGCTCCCACGGTTGGGAATACAGTCTCTTCAAAACCCAAAACAAGTGACTGTAATGGTTTATTGGTGCAAGAAAACTGCTATGTACTAGAGCAAGCTGACACTCCGCAAAAACAAATTAAAGGTTTATCAGACCGCGATAGTTTGCCTGCACGTACGGGGATGCTCTTTGTCTTTGATGGTTCAGAACAGCGGTGCATGTGGATGAAAGATATGCATTTTAACCTTGATATTATATGGCTTGATCAGACTAAAAAAATTATTAAAATTGAACAAAATCTTAGCCCAGCAACGTACCCAAATACGTTTTGTGCCGACAACACAACCTACGTGATTGAATTAAACAGTGGCGATGCAGCTACATTACAGCTAGCGATTGGCGATCAACTTACATTTTAACTTCTTACACCAACTGCTGCTTCATGGTACAGTAATCGTATGAACGAACTGCTTATCCTTAGCGGTATAACAGCTGGCTGCTGGGTTGGCCTGTTGCTGCTTCGTGTGCCTTCAAGTATTGCATTTTTGAGCCTGCTTATCGGCCAACTTTTAGCGAATGAAGCCAGTGTTGATGTGTATAGCCTGATTAGTTCTATCTTACATTTGCCAGAATTTCGAATGGTACAGATTGTCTTGCTGATTCTACCGTTGTTGTTGACTATATTATTTTTACGAAACCGGGTTGCAAAGTCACAAATGGTTATCGAAGCAGTACCCGTGTTATTGGTAGTCGCGCTGACTATCATACTTGTTAGCCCGCTTGTTCCTGCATTAAACGAACTGCTGCAATCAGCGACAAATAACCAGCTGTCAGCCTATAAAAGTATCATTGTAGTCGCAGCCTCTATTTCAGGTTTACTGAGTGCCTGGATGAGTTACCCTAAAGCTCACAAAGAGCATCACAAAAAGTCCCACTAGCGCTGGATAATTGGACTTTGGGGCGGCGAAGGCGGAGGTGGTGGGCCATTGATTTGCTGTTGCGGTCCGACTGGAGACTGTGGTTGAAAGTTTTGCGGAGTTTGACCAAGTGTATTTAATTTATCCTGGATAATATAAACACCTGCAGGCGAGAACAACCAGAAAAGTACGACAGTTAAGAGGCGACTAACCGATGGGCCACTTATTTTTTCTACGTTTCCTCCAAACTGATAATAATAAATGAGAGAAAGAATTATGCTCACCGGAAAGAGAAGCAGTAGCAAGAAAAAGAAGCCGAGTCCGGCTGCAAAATCACCGGTGTCGCCACTAGCAAATATGCCTCCGCTAAATAAGGTGATAATTGCAAGACCAATAATTACTATCGGTGCCAGTAATAGCAGTATGTTGGGTGCCTTTTGGTTGTATGTTCTTTCTATTTCCTTTGCCGTAACATGCGACCAGTAGATCACGTAGAACGGTACAAAGAAAGATAGTAATGTCTGAACAAGTGGATCGCGGTTCTGCATTGTTGACCCTAGGCCTGGGAGGTTGGATTTTGCGGGTTAGGCCAATTTGAATTATCTTCAGACGGTGCCGCTGCTGGCATAGGTGCTGGTGCAACGTCTTGAGGTGGTTGCGGCTCAAACACTTGCGGTGCAGCAGGTTGATCTTGCTGGGGGATTGTTGGCTGAAAAGTGCTTGAAGAATTTACATTTGAATCTTGAGGTAATTGCATTGAATTGTCTGGCGCAACTGCTACTTCAGGTGCAGGCTGGGCAACCGTAGGGGGAGCAACCGGAGTTGGTTCGGCAGTTACAAAATCTGGAGTCGGTGCAGGAGCTGGCGAAGGTTGGCTTGGAGCGGCAGGAGCTGTGAACTGTGGCGCTTGTACCGGTTGCGTTTGTGCTACCGGGCCTTGATACGGAGCTGGCTGTCCAGGCGCACCAGCCGGAGCTGAAGAATGATTTGCTTTATCGAATGAACGCCGTGGACCAACGTAATAAATAAAGCCAGCCAGACCGCCAAATAAGACGCATAACACAATCCAGAGGGTTCGGTTGGGTACATTCGGATTTTTAATTAAGTGGACTAACGCCATGATAAAAAATACAAGAGCTACAATACTGAATATAAATATAGCGATACCAACACCAGCACCAATAGTGCTGGCCGTCTGGGCTTGTTGAGTGGTTAGGGTGGTCGTGGTAGTAGTTGGTTCAGCACCCGTGCTCTGCGGGCCGCCAGTAATAATAAGCTGATCGTTTGCTGCTTGGGCAAAGTTCAGTAAGTTGCGCATGGTAATTAAGTTCCTTTGGTTCTATTTATTGAATTTTTATTTAATCTCTATGATACTTTGCCATAAGCATAATATGCTCCCTGTCTTTTTACAAGTTCACCAGTACAAACTCAATTGACATTTTTGTCAAAATAAGCATAATATAAGAAGTTATTCACCGGATTCCTACTCATTGTGGGCCCATAGCTCAGCCGGCGCAGCTTGCTGCAAAATTAGGTATAAGCACGATAGTGCTCTAATCGGCTGGTAATAAATTTCTTTAACAAATAACAACCGGATTATCTTCCCACCACGTGGGCCCATAGCTCAGCCGGTTAGAGCACCTGCCTTTTAAGCAGGGTGTCCTG
>CAZIMF010000041.1:0-7708 GCA_964540445.1 uncultured Candidatus Saccharibacteria bacterium | reverse complement strand
TGCATAGTCTGCCATGGTTTCTTGTAAAGTAGGCTGCGCGTTAGCTGCAGTATCTTCTTCTGCATCCACGCTTGGTACTTCAAAAAGACCAATCTCTTGTCTGCCCAAAACTAATAAATCACCTTCAGGATAGGAGATTAGCGAACTACCCTGCTCTTCATTTTCAAATAGTGCATCACTGCCGGTTTCGGCAAAATCCAAATGATCAATTCTACCATCCTCTGCAAATTTGTTTTTATCGTCTAAAACGAGTGCAGGCGGTACTTCCGCCGCCGCGTTAGACCAATCAACAGCTTCAGAAGCAGGTACTGCTAGCGCCCGCGACAAGGTTGCTTTAATTTTAGCTGCAGATTCATGAATGTGGGCTGCTGGCTCTTTTGGAGTTACCACTATCCGCTTACGTATCATTTTTGTACTTCGGGCATCTGCTGTTTGTAATAATGACGTTTCCCTCGCCGTCAACATTGCGACAGGTTGTTCCACATTGGGAGAATTTTTAGGCTGAGTTGTTACGATCTTAGATTTTATTAGATTTTGCTGTGGTGCTTTATTACTTTTTTGATCTCGAATTGCATGCTCAAGCGCTGCTTTATGTGGTGAAGTTTCTATAATTGCAGTACCTGGCGGCGCTGCTTCTGCTGCAGTCACAACCCGATTAAGCTGCGCATTCTGTATTATCGTCGCTTCTAAGTCTGTTACCTGCGCCGGCGGCTGCGGCTGGGCTACACTTTTTTTAATAGCGAAAGCAGGCTTATTTTGGTCAACAGGAGTTGCTTTTATCTTAGGGGTATTCTCGGCTTCTTGTTGCCGCTTTTCAGATTCCGAAACTAATTTTTTTTTTGGGCGCTTGGTATATCTTCAGGTTCAGCAGCTAAAGGAATAAAGGTTTTATCCTCGTCTGTCAGTTCATAGCCTGACTCTGTAAGGACGCCAACCGTCCATTCATGAATTGCTTCTGGAGCCTCTTGGGTTAGATCTTTTGGGCATAAACTCCCGAGAGCACTGAGTGTACCCGTTACACCTCTTATGGTTACTACTGTATCGGCATGTCTTGCAAAGAGGGATGACGCAACTACTCCTTCGGCAACTCTGTCAACTTGCTCTCGACTAGCCTGTGCTGCAGCTTCATTCCCAAGTACCCCAGCGTGTATCAGCCCTGGATCTCTCCCGATAGTAGTAGCGTTCATATTTCCTCTGGTCATTTACTTTATTATAGCCGTTAGCATAATAAATGTCTAAGCGCCTGCTTTAACTTGGAGCAAGTTTGCTTTTTAGGTTTGCACTGAGGTTAAACACTTCGTGACGCCATTCGTATAATCCGTATCCGATCGTTCCAACTACTGCCGCTCCTGCTATCCACCATTTAACGTTATTTGTAACCAAAGCGCTCGGCACATCTTTTACGCTGTTTGTGCCCGTGGCTGCGAGATCAGTAATTTTTCTGCAACGGCCAGTCTCGGTGTTTCGTTCTTGGCCTGCAGGGCACGGTTTTGCTGCAGCCGGAACTACGATAGTGCGGCACCGATTTGTTTCGGGATTTTTTTCTTGGCCGATCTTACAAGCAGCAGAAGTAGTTGCAGCCGTAGCTATGTTTTTACAGCGCCCAGTTTCTAGATTGCGTGTCTGATCTGCCTTGCAGGGCAATACACTGGCTGCCAAGCTAACGGTTTTGCACTGTCCACTTTCGGAACTTCTGACCTCACCCTCTGGGCATGGCTTTGTGGTAACTGCTATATTTGTAGAGCCCGGCGTTGGCTGATAAGTTACCTGCCAACTAGTGTCTATGTAGGCAAGAGATGTGTCTTCTTCTAGGTCTGTGTAGCTAACTTCGCTGGCGGTTGTAGTATTAGGGCTTATAAGTCTAACTGTTGCGCTAGTATTAGGCAGTGTCACTCCAGTTTCGGTATCACTAAAAGATAGGTAGCTTTGTGGCTGGAGTATGACACCTGGTAGTGAATATAGTTTGGTAAAACTTGGACCGAGCGCCAGAGCATAGCCGCTCAGATCAATGGCTGTATTGTTTGGATTATAGAGTTCAATGAATTCTTTACCGGCATCTGCCCCCGCAGCGTCGGGCATAATCTCGGATAGTATCGGCATTGGGCTATCGATGAGCTGCACAGATTCTTCATAAGTACTCCCGCCAAGCGGTAAAGACAAATCTGTCTGATAAAAATCGGTAGCGTTATTGCCTAGATCTTGCAGAACGTTTGAAGTACTGTGCCGCTGCAGTATTTTGCCGGCGACGGGGGCAATAACTGCTGAACCTTCAGGATGCACAGCCGTTCCCCAGCCCACTGCATCAACTAAATTTTTAGTAGAATCAAGCAGCTTAATGTGGCCTGAGGTGCCGGCAATGCCAGGCGTAAAAACTATGTCTGGCGTAAAGCCAACGTGAGCTTGCACAAACTCTGAGGTTGCCAGCAGAAATGACTGGTGTGCCGGCAGATATAATTTTGAGGTACTGCTGGTTGGCTTTAGGCACCCAAGTTGTGATTGAGTTACATCACTGGAACTGGCATAGGTAATACACCAGTTAGTTACCTCGACTGGTTGATTGGTATTATTATAAATAGCTATGTATTCTTGGCTGGCCGAACTGGGCGCACCGGTTTGCAGCTGGTAAATAAGCAATGAACTGGCGAGTGAGTCTGCCCCGACTGGCGAACCAAGCATTAAACCGAGAACTACAACTAATGCTAGCTTAATATGTATCGTTCGCCGAATCGGGGTCGCGAAAATCATGATGTGTCCTCCGTTTTAGATAAGTAATTGCTATGCCTATTCCAATATAGCTAGCTATCATTACCGGAGGATTAAATGTCAGCTCAATTTGGGCATGTGGCAAATGGGCAATTCGTTCGATGACAGTTGTTGAATATTTCAATACCGCATATGTCGGAAATCCAAAAATAGGAGCCATGGCTGGTGCCACCAGGCCGACAATACCCGCAATAAATGTTCCTAGCATAGCTAACGGGACAAGCGGCAAAACCAAAAGATTAGCTGGCAACGCATAGACAGCGAATAAGCCAAACGAAAGTAAAATAATGGGCGTTGTAACAATTTGGGCACAAAGCGTACTAATAATTAAGTCACGCAGTATGCCCGGTTTTTTAGCAACACCCCAAAAATAATGATGCACGAGCGGAGCCAGCACAATAACTCCGATAAATGAGGTAAAGGACAGATACCAGCCCAAGTCACCCCATACATATGAGGGTTGTACCATTACGGTAACTGCTGCTGCAAACGATAAGAGCACAAATGGATGCATCGCCCGACCGTAATACCAGACCAGCAGACCTAAGCTAGCCACTAGCCCAGCCCGCGACATTGACGGGCTTAAACCCGTCACCAACATAAAAGCCATAATCAAAACAATACTGGCTACAGTTGCCGTATATTTAGAAATTCTCAGAAACAAGCGACGTGAAAATACGACTAAGATTGTTAGGTTGTAACCGCTAGCCACTACCGCGTGTGTTAACCCGACTGCTTTTATATCAGCTTCGAGTTCTTTTGGCAGCGCAGTTTTTTGGCCTACTAAATAACCAAGCCCGAGGCTCACCTGCGGATCTGGGATGGCCCTTCGAACCCCCTCAGCAAACCAGTCACGAACCCGGCGAGCAATATCACCCGGATTGGGTCGAACGACTTCTACAATCTGGGCCCGGTACATTGTACCGGCTAACGTACCAAAACCTTCGCCGAATTTACCATGGGCTGTAACAGTATCTCCACGCTTAATATCAGCTTTGCCGGCACTTACCCAAACTTCACCCGCCAACGCCGAATTATTAATAGTTACGTTTGTAATATTCAGACGCTGATCGCCTTGGGAGCCAAACGAGGGATCCTGCGAAACGCGGCCTCTGACATTTACCACAGAGTTGTAATAAGGTTGATACGCCGTAAGTTCTGTCCGCAATAAACTTCCGCGCCATAACCCAATCATGCAGCCAGCAGTACACACGAATAGTATCATCCAGACATACTTAAATATCAGGCTAACAAGAAAGATTGTGAACGCCAGACAAAGCAGCCAAGGACTTTGGAATATTTGACAGTCAACTCCAGACACCAAACCAACGCCACACAAAAAACTCAGACACCCCCAACCAATAAACCACGAGATATGTAGCCGCCTCATTGGGCTGACTATAGTTGCCACTGGTTATCAAATAATTAACTAACGACAGGCAAGATTTGATCCGGGCAATCAGCAAGCACTTGTTTTATGGCCTCGAATTCAGACTGCGTAACCCACAACAGATATTTTTTCTTTACTGCTACCTGCCGGGCTACATACTGACATCGATAGCTTTTATTTGGCGGTAGCCAGGTTGCCGCATCGGCGTCACTCTTTTTTTGATTCGTTGGCCCATCAACTGCTAGTAAATTTAGTGGATCATTTGCCAGGTTATGACGCTGTTCGGATGATATTTGTTGGGCACCGGTTTGCCAGGCGTTCGACAATGCAACAACATGGTCGATCTGGACATCGTCACTGCTGTTAGTGCCCCGGACGAATGTAATTGTCTTGGTAGTATATGGATCAAGCAAAGTGCCTTGCTGAACAGTGCAGTCAGTCTCGGAAGTAGTAATAACCCCCGTCATATCGCGCTTCAGAATAAAATTCCTAATGTCACAGGCGCCAGCGCTTCCCCAGCCGTTCGAAAATTGTTCTCGGGTATAACCAGTCTTTGGAGCTTTACCCTTAATGGGCAATGTACTTAGGGCGTCTAGAGCCGGAGATCCGGCAACCGTCGTCGCAACCGACTGAACCTGCTGTTTTGCACGCTGGTCTATATAGGCTTGATAACCAGCGCCAGCAGCCACAATAAGCATAGACACTAGTAATACTACAACCCGTCTTTGACGTTCTTTCATACCTCTATTGTAGTGCACTGTCGTGACACAAAAATTAAACTACGGTTGCTTAGCATGGAACAAAAACTGTATCCAGTCATCAAAATTCTGTTGGTACTTTGGCTTAGCGACCGCTTGCTTGGCAACATCGGCTTGAGCAACCTGACTCTCAACCGTTTTCGCCAGAGCTACACTCTCTGGCACCGTGTATAGCTTTTCACCAGGTGCGGCTTTGCCGAATTGGCGGCGGGTAGTCAGCTCTAGATACTGGTTGCTCTCATAATACTTATTCTTTAGCCGTAAGTTATCGGCTTCAAGTTGGGCAATAGCGTTTTCTTGCCGCGCCACCGATATCTTTTTTTCAAGTTCATAATTGGTTTGGACTACCTTAATACCGCTCCAGGTAACTAATAGTGCAACCACACCAAAAGCTATTAACCCCCATACCCGGGTGTCAGTAAAGACCCGTAATTTTTCAATAATCTTGTTTTTATTTTGTGCCATAGCTATATGCTCTGGCAATAGTATACCAACTAAGTCACGCTTTCTGATATACTCAATCTGTTAGCCGACTCGTTCGGGGGTGTAGCTCATCGGTTAGAGCAGGTGGCTCATAACCACTTGGTAGTTGGTTCGATTCCAACCACCCCCACCAATTGAGGAGCAATTGTTTGATGAGCTTTTTGATTCGGATGATTATCAAAGGGCAAAGACGGCGATAGCTGCTTTTATGCCTGCTTTTGGTCTTCAGCGCTAATTTTGACCTCGTAGTAAAGACTCACGATTTTACCTCCGCAACTACGCGTGCTGGAGCGCCATCAATTTGTAGCTTAATAGGTAAAGCGTATACCCGAAAATCCTTACCCTTGAGTTGGCTAAGGTTTGTGAGGTTTTCAATGATTAAGACATCGCTGCTCAGTAAAATTTTGTGGATAGGAAAGTCATCCTGATTATCAACACTGCAAGCATCTACACCCACCGTGCTGACTTTTTTCTCAACGAGATAATGTGCTATCTCCTCAGACATTGCGGGGTAGTCTTCAAAATAAACTGCATCGTGGTATTTATCGCTCATGGCAGTATTCAGCAACACGATGTCGCCTTCTTGAATGTCGACGTCTTTAATTGCTGAAAAATCTCCAGCTTGTACTTCAATATAACGACCTCTGCCCACAAATCTGTCTAAGGAAAAGGTATCCAGAGATTGTCCGCCCTCCAGCATGTGCATAGGGGCATCCATATGCGTGCCGACATGCGTCCCCATTGAAACGAAGTGGTCGTTATAACCATCATTAGCCAGAACTCCTGCGGGTTTTATACTGGTAGCTGGATCGCCAGGGTAGATAGGTGTCTGCTCGTTTAGAGTGACAGATAGATCAATGAGCATATCTAGTTCACCTTGTTTGTTGGCTTATCTGCCAGGTAGTTCTTGATATTATCAACGTAGATACGCTTTTTGAGTTGGCTGGCTTCCCGGGTTAGATAGGCAATAGCCGGATAGACCCTGCAGGTGTTGAGCGGTTTTAATACTTCGAGCTGCTCTTTTGTCATCTCATCGCTATGGTCGAGCATGAAGATGATTTCTTGTTTCTTTAATCGCTCAACCAATGAAGTGAAATCAACTAACTCCATTGGGCTAGGGTTTATAAAAATAGCTTGATCTTTCAGCTTTGCAATCCGGTCGGCGTTAATGATGCCTTCTGTTTCAGAGTTCAGCGCAAGGTTCAACGTGATGATATCTGAGTCTGCGAGTAAATCATCCAGTTCTTGGTATTTGATACCCTTGGCCTCGGCATCTTCCTTACGCGTGCGCGACCAATAGCTGACGTCGCAGCCAAAAGCCTGTGCAAGCTCTGCTGTGCGCAAACCAATATCGCCTAGCCCGATTACGCCGAACTTCTTGCCTTTGATTTCCATGCCTGGGTGTTCATCATCTTCGTACACTCCATCCCAGGCCAAACCGAGCGCTCGACTAACGCCACGGCACCATTCGATCAAAATACCAAACGTAAACTCAGTTACACCCTCGGTTGCATAATCAGCAATGTTTGTGACAGTGATACCCTTACTCTCAGCATACGCAGTGTCGATGCCACCGTAACCAGTGCCGAGCATACCGATATACTTCAGCTTTGGTAATTGGTCGATGACTTCCTTAGGGACTTTTGAGCCTAATTTAACCAGCAGGGCGTCAGCATCCGTATTGTTGGCCAACTCTCCGAGAACGTGAGTCTCAGCTAACGCATCAACCTCTTTCCAGTAACTATCCTCTAGCTCCGAGCCGCTAAATCCTAAACAAAGTATCTTTTGCAGTTTCATTCCGACTCCTTTTCCTCTGTTTGTGGCATAGTATAACTATACCACCTATGGTTCTATACTAGCCCCTTAGATATCGGGAGATGATACTATTTTAGTAGCGTTTACGATCTGGTACATGCTCATCAGTTCCGACTTAATGCGATTCCACTTCGTCAAACCCGCTTCCACCATGAAAAAATATTGATTCATAATTCTCTGTTACAATTCAGCTATGAAAACAATACTTGTTGATGCAATTGACGGCCTAGTTGTTAAAGGCGAAGGCATTTTCAAAGAAATGCACGAACTGCTAGAGACATATCCTAATACAAAAATTGTGCTTACGAGTGCAAATGACGAGCAGTTTAAAATGTTTGGGCTTGGCGATGTTCCGTATGAGGTATTCACTCTCAAGCATAATCCAGAAAAAACTGATCCTGAATACTTTAGAGTAATGCTAAAACATTTTTGTCTTACTAGTTATAATGTTATTTTCTTTGATCATCTTGCCCAAGGCGCCATTAATAAATGAGCCGCT
>CAZIMF010000040.1:0-7909 GCA_964540445.1 uncultured Candidatus Saccharibacteria bacterium | reverse complement strand
ACTGTTTGTAATGCACCACCAGGTTTTTCGGCCAGTGCGGCTACTTTGCAGAGCGAAGCCGGTGAAACGGGCTTTAGCATTGACCCAAGCAGCACCGTTAATCGTATTGTGCTAAGTCGTATATCGCTACCAACTGCAGCAATTCCGGTTCAGTATGTCTTTCAGGATGTGGTTAACCATAGTACCCAAAACAGCACTGTGTATGTTCGGATTGCAACTTTTGCCAGTACTGACGGAACCGGTCCACGCACCGACACAGGGGCTGTTGCCTATGCCACCGTTTCAAATCTCTCAGTGGCAGGGTTTGTCCCACCGTATCTTACGTTTTGCGTCGGGGTTACCGTGGCTTTAAACTGTTCTAGCTCAACCGGCGTTTTACTTAATTTTGGACAACTGGCGACTAATCAACCTCGGTTTGTCTCATCTCAGTTTTCGGTAGCCACAAACGACCCGGGCGGCTACGCAACGTTTGTAGCCGGTCCAACCATGACATCGGGTAATAACATCATTCCAGCACTCGATCCGCCGCAAACCAGCAAAGCAGGCATTAGTCAGTTTGGTATGAACCTTCGGGCAAACTCCAGCCCGGCAATAGGGGCCAATCCGGTTGGAGTGGGCTCGGGGGTAATTGCAGCCGGCTACAATACTCCCAATCAGTTTTTCTTTCGAAACCAGCTTTTAACCTCATCAACAATTTCAAGTGACTTTAACGCATTTACGGTAAGTTACATCGTTAATGTAAGCGGTGCACAGCAGCCTGGCATATACAGCACAACGCTAACTTATATAGCCACCGCAGCATTTTAATTGACAACATGAACTGTTAGCGCTTATACTTTCAGCAAATAAGTGTGAAAAAAACATGGAGGTATTTTAAAGTGTTATTACGTAAACCGGCAGCACTACTGGCTATTGCATTAACGTTTGTATTTAGCTTGGCTATTGCATTGCCAATTGTAAAAGCGCAAGATTCTAGTCAAAGTCAGGGAAGTGGTTTGCAACTTTCCCCAACCAGATCAGATATTAGCGGCCAACCAGGCGACAAAAAAGACTTCTCAATTGTCTTAAAGAACATTACCCAGAACGAAGTTACCGCACAGGTATTCTTAAACGATTTTGAATCAGACAACATCACTGGTACACCAAAAATCATCGTAGATAATCGTGCTCGAACCCCATATTCATTAGTTAATATGCTAAAAGGTTACAGCGATATAGAGCTTAAAGCCGGGGAAACAAAAGAACTTAAATTAAGTGTTGAAATTCCAGGTGATGCCGCCCCCGGCGCGTACTTTGGGGCACTTCGTTATGCTGCAGTGCCAAAAGGGCAAACTCAAACTGACGCACAACGACAGGTGGCACTGACCGCAAGCGTTGCCCATCTCGTTTTCGTAGAAGTTCCCGGTAATATCAATGAACAAATCCAGGTAGAGAGTCTAAAAGCCGAGCAAAACGGTAAGACCGGCACGTTCTTCTTTAAGACCCCGAATAGAATTAACTTAGGCGTAAAAAATCTTGGTAACGGATTTTCGCGACCATTCGGTAAAGTTAACGTAACTGGTCCTTTTGGAAAAGCTACCTACTCATACGATGTCAACAATACCGACCCGCGCGGGATTATTCTGCCAAATTCGTCACGAACATTCAGCGATGATTCAAAGAACGTTAAATGGCCAGGTAAATACAACCTTACTGCTTCTGTCGCTTACGGCAACGGTGGTGAAGTAATCACCTACAAGTCATCGTTCGTCTATATGCCAATCTGGGCAATCGTTGCACTGATTGTGCTCATCCTGGCACTAGCTGGCGGCCTCTACATCATCTACCGTCGGAAGTTTGCTAAAACAACTGGTAAAAAGCGAAAATAAATAATCTGCTTTACATCTAAAATGGTCCGGTATTATCCGGGCCATTTTATTTCACTGCTTATGCTAAGATAGGTGTAAGCAGAAGTTAAGTAAATAAAAGTTATCTAACATGAACATCAACCGTAGTATTAAAGTATCTATAGCGATGGCAGTCGGTGTTATTTTGGCGTTGTGCCTAGCTACTGTTCTTAAGTCGCCGGTACTGCACGCCGCTCAAGAAGATGGGGCAGTGGGGCTTGAGGGGACTATCAACAGTGCGCCACCGACGACCGGAGCTACTATTTCATTCCCAAGAGACGGCTCCACCATTACAAATCTCCCCGTAACGGTAACGGGTATTTGTCCAAACGGTTTGCTGGTTAAGATTTTCAAGAACAACGTTTTTGCCGGTGCAGCCCAATGTACAAACGGTAGTTTCTCGATACAAATAGATTTATTTAGCGGTCGTAACGAACTAGTTGCACGTGTCTATGATGCGCTCGATCAGGCAGGCCCAGATTCTAACACCGTGACAGTAACGTTTCCTTTTACCGGTTCGGTTGCGCCAAACCGCATCTCGCTAACTAGTCCGTTTGCCAAGCGTGGGGCAAACCCCGGCCAACAACTCAGCTGGCCAATCACGCTTACTGGAGGTAATGGACCATACGCTATTACCGTTGATTGGGGAGATGGCAAAACCGCCGATATTATTAGTCAGGCATTTCCCGGTACGTTCAATATTACGCATGTCTATGATACCCCTGGTGTCTACAATGTTATTATTCGGGCCACAGACAAAGATGGTAACTTGGCCTTCTTGCAGCTTGTAGGCGTTGGTAATGGTCCGCTAGGTCAGAGTAATGGCACCGATCAAAAAGGTGGTGATAGCAGCAACGTAATTACCCGAACTAGAATCCTCTGGTGGCCGGCCGCAATCGCTATTCCTCTAATTGCTGCTTCATTCTGGCTTGGTAAACGGTACGAGCTCTATGTACTGCGCAAACGTCTTGAACGCCGCGAAGATATTAGTTAACCCTTTACCCCAGATAGAATATGTCTACCCAGCGCGGGTTCCAGGCATTAACAAGTGCCAGAAATAGGATAAAGTCGATAGTTAAGTGAATTGCAAGGATATACAGCAGTGATTCTGTTTTGCTAAAAATATAACCTTGTAGCAATGCAAAAATGTAAATTAAAATGAATATCCAACCGGTAAAGCCGAGTTCATGTAAAAAGGCGGTAAATAAGACTGCTTGTGCCAGGTTCGCCTCCCAAAATCGGAAGTAACGTCGAAATATAGCCAATGCAGTACAAACAAAAAATAACTCATCCCAGATACCGAGAGCATTGGTGCCAATAAATAATCTAAGAATGTCGCCCGTGCTCCTAACATTTGGCCAATTCTGATATACCGGATCTGCACCGGTACGCAAATAAATAGGGAGAACAAAAAAGGCAATCAATCCGGCAAGGGCAACATAGGCAACTTCTTTTTTATGCCACCGGCGCTTGCCACGAAGAGGAAACGAAATCAGCTTTTCTTTATAAACATACTTTGAAAATAAAAAAGGAAACAGTACGGCTGCCGTAAGTAAGGCGGTAAATGTAAGTGCCGGTGCTGTGCGGATATCAGTATCAATCGAAGCTAGTCCAACAATTCCCAGCGAAATTTGTACCAAGATAAGGTGTTTAGCAAATACCGGTCGGCAGTAGGTAAGCGCCATCATCGATAGTGCTAACACAATCCATCCAAAAGGTTTTAGTTGAAAACCAATCAGGATAACTCCGGCAATGCACAGTAACCACAAGGCTATATGTTCAAAAATACGTTGCATATTGTCTCGATTATAACTGTATAATACAGATCTATGTCTAAAAAAGTATTTGTTGGGATGAGCGGCGGCGTTGATAGCTCGCTCACAGCCGCCTTGTTGCAAGAGCAGGGCTATGACGTCGTGGGCGTGTATATGAAAAACTGGACCCAAGACATTCCCGGTTTTATCTGCCCCTGGAAAGAAGATTTTCAGGATGCTAAGCGTGTTGCTGTACGGCTGGGTATCGACTTATGTGTCTTTGACTTTGAAGAGCAGTACAAGCATAAGGTAGTCGACTATATGATAAACGAGTACAAAGCCGGCCGTACTCCAAACCCCGACATTATGTGCAACCAAGAAATCAAGTTCAAGCTATTCCTCGACACTGCACTCGAGCAGGGCGCTGATATGATAGCCACTGGCCACTATGCTCGCACTCAAAATGGCGAGCTACTCACCGCAGCGAATAAGATTAAAGATCAAACCTATTTTCTCTATCGCGTAACCAACGATGCGCTTCAGCGAACGCTCTTTCCAATTGGTGATTTCGCAACCAAAGACGAAGTCCGTACTCGTGCTACCGCATTTGCTTTGCCAACCGCAGATAAAAAAGACAGCCAGGGTATCTGTTTCGTGGGCAAAGTAGGTATTAAGGAATTCTTAAAGCAATATGTTCCCACCGAACCAGGCCCGATTATTGATACCAACGGCCAAACAATAGGCAATCATGACGGGGCAATTTTTTATACCATTGGTCAACGGCATGGTCTTAACGTCGGCGGCGGCCTGCCGTACTACGTGTCACATAAAGACATGAATACCAATACGGTGTATGTGACCACCGACTTAGACGACACCTCCCTCTGGGCGCATAACGTCATTATTCGCGACGTCCATTGGATAACCAATCCGCCGTCGCCCACCAGCTTCGACAACCCACAGTCTTCGACGAACTCGGCAAATTACCAGGTTCGATTGCGTTATCGTGGTCCGTTAATAGGCTGTACCCTTGCGGTCGAACCCGACCATGCTGTTATAACGTTGCAGACCGCCCAACGCGCCACTGGCCCAGGCCAGTCAGCTGTTATATACGACGGTGATCGTGTGCTCGGCGGCGGCATCATCTCTGCCACCACCTAATCTAGGCTCAGCTACTCTTCGAGGTAAGGGTTGTACTAGTATGGTTTGCGGTACTATATCTCTGTTTCATGAAGTTTTAATGAAGTGCAGATATAGTACCGAGTAGAGTACCCAATCAGTTATCAAATAGAGCAATCAATTAGTTACCGAGTCGCCAGCACGCACTATGAATGGTTTATGAAAACAAGAATTATGGGTTAATTTGTATCAAACAATATGTGTGGTTCAATGGGGAGATGACACACTGGTTGTTGGTTAGCTCGGTTGAGAATTTTGAGACGTCACGGGCGCGTGGGTTTGATATTGCAGGGATGAAAAGCCGATGGCGCAAAGCGGCGGCCGAAGTGCGGCCAGGGGACACGGTTTTCTTTTATGTAACAAAAATTAAAGCAATTGCGGGCGAGGCAACTGCTACCAGCGAGTATTACGAAGATCAGACTAAAATCTGGGAATCAACTAAACCGGGCGAGACCTATCCGTTCCGTTTTCAAATTAAGATGCAAAAAGTCCGTAAGCCGGGTGATTATCTACCGGTTGAGGATTTTCTTGGTAGCTATGAATACGCTGAGCGTTGGCCTGCTAAGAACTGGACGTTGGCCTTCCAGGGGAACGTACATCGCTTAAAACAAAAAGATTACCAGCTGATTTCACAACTACTGGGATAGCCTCAATTTGTTCCGTAGGTTCACCGCCAACTGCTTCTGCTGTTTCTGCTGGCTGAGTTTGATTGCTAAGTTCTACTGCTTGTCGAACGGGGTGAAGCGCGTTAAGTACCGTCATGACGGGCACGTAGCGACCATTAGCACATATAAAACCTAGCGAACGATGCATAATATAATCCGAGTCAACTGCCTCATTATCACAGTCTGGTTCTATCTGAAAGCTAGTGGCATTAAATCCATACTCTGCTATTAGCCGATCGGCTTCGGGGTCCGATATAATTTTTTCTGGTTCTTCTGATTCTTCGATTGGATCTATTGCAACTGCTGAAGAAAAGATTTCAAAAGAGCCGGTATCTTCGTTGACCCACACCAGCAAGTTAGTCTCGGCATCAAGTATTGGTAGAGCATCCTCTTTCTCATCGTCAATAAGAAGATTGGCCACGATTTCTACTGGCAGATCGTTAAAAGGTGCCGTGGCCAATGACTGTATAGTATTTGCAACTTCCGTAACCTGATGGGGGACGATTCCGTATCGGACATAACGTTCAATGGCGAATGTAACGAGATCGCGACGGACTCTATCTAACACTTCTCTGTTGCCAGGTTCTTCCTCGTTATCAATAATGAGCGCCAGCCGTTCTGGCTGATTGTCCACCACGTTTTTAGGAGTGTGCTCGAAATACAGCATAGTTATGTAATAATATACCATTTTATAGCAAAATGTCAAGTTTCTAGTATAATTCAGGTAAGATATGGATGCCCAGACAATTCGAAACAAATATATTGAGTTCTTTAAAGAGCGGGGGCACGCGCCCATCCCACGCGCTTTGTTGGTACCACAAGATGATCCGACCACCCTATTTACCGGATCGGGCATGCAACCCCTTATACCGTATTTGCTTGGTCAGCCTCATCCAGCCGGCGCTCGTTTAGTTGACAGTCAAACCTGTCTCCGCGCTCAGGACATAGATGACATTGGGAACAATCGGCACACCACATTCTTTGAAATGCTGGGAAACTGGAGCTTGGGTGATTATTTTAAAAAAGAGCAAATACGTTGGTTTTTTGAATTCTTAACTAATGTTGTTGGGCTTGATCCGAACCGACTCTACGTCTCGTGTTTTATTGGTGACGAAAAATATGGTATTGAGCGAGATGATGAATCTGCCCAAATATGGAAAGAATTATTTGCTGAAAAGGGAATTGATGCCGCAATTGTGTCGATCGGGAGCCAGGAAGAGGGCAATAAAAGGGGCATGCAAGGTGGCCGCATATTCTTTTACGACGACGGTGAAAACTGGTGGTCTCGTGGTGGCGGGCTCGAAAAGACTCCGGTTGGTGATCCGTGTGGCCCGGATAGCGAAGTGTTTTACGATTTTGGCGAGCAAAATCACGCCGAGGGCTATGGTTTAGCCCATCCGGCCAGCGACAGTGGCCGTTTTATGGAAATTGGCAACCAGGTGTTTATGCAGTATCTTCGGACAGAAGACGGTTTTGAGCCCCTAGAAAAGCAAAACGTAGATTTTGGCGGCGGAGTAGAGCGGATTGCAGCTGCAGCCATAGATAGTCCGGATGTTTTTCGGATTAGTGTTATGTGGCCGATAGTTGAAAAGTTGCAAGAACTGAGCGGTAAAAAGTATGAATCTCACACCGAAAGCATGCGGGTTATCGCTGACCATCTGCGGGCAGCCACATTCTTGGCTGTTGACGGCGTGGTGCCCTCAAATAAAGAGCAGGGGTATGTTATGCGTCGGTTGCTTCGGCGGGCGATTCGTTTTGCGTTTGAGCTGGGTATTGAGCAAAACTTTCTCGAGAAAATAGTACCGGTTATTGCCGATCTGTATCATGCCGACTACCCCGAGGTAGCCGAGCGCCGTCAAACAGTGATTGCTGTGCTAGTCCGCGAAGAACGTATTTTCCGCGAGACTCTGCGCAAAGGCCTTAACGAATTTAGCAAACTAAGTAAAAACGGTAGTCTTGATGGTGCCTCAATTTTTATGTTGCAAGACACCTATGGCTTTCCACTCGAACTCAGTACCGAAGAAGCGTTTAAGCAAGGGATAAACCTCTCCGATAACTGGCGGACTGAGTTTGATGCACTTTTGAAAGAGCAACGCGAGCGCAGTCAAACAGCCAGCAAAGGCGTATTTAAAGGTGGCCTGGCCGATCACTCTGGAGAAACAGTCAAGCTGCATACGGCAACTCACTTAATGTACGAGGCGTTGCGGCGAGTATTGGGGCCAGATGTGGTGCAGCGAGGCTCTAACGTTACAAATGAGCGAACCCGTTTTGACTTTAGTCATCCCGAAAAAGTGACTCGCGAGCAACTCGATGAAGTTGAGCGTATCGTTAACGAGCAAATCGATAAAGACCTTATTGTTGAATGGAAAGAATATCCAACAGCCGAAGCCTTTAAAATGGGGGCTAAGGGTGCGTTTAGATCGGA
>CAZIMF010000039.1:0-8177 GCA_964540445.1 uncultured Candidatus Saccharibacteria bacterium | reverse complement strand
CATTTGAACGAAATCCCGGTTCTGCAAAGCCAATTAATGTGTCGCCTGGCTGTATGTGTTCACCGGTTATAAGCCTGTTTTTTTGAGCATACCAGAGTACAGTTGCACACCAGTTATAGTTAAACAGACCATAGCCGCCCACTCTGTCACTTAATTCTGCTGTTTCTCCATTTAAGATGACGACTCCAGCCGCTTTTGCTGCAGCAAAATATCCGATTGCAAGTTCACGAATTGCTTGAGCAGTTAATGGATTTTGTAAATCTAATTTATTGACATCAAGAACGGTATTAATAGCAATTGGCTCAGCCCCTCTGATTACAGCATCGTCGCAAGCCATTGCAAATAAATCAAAGGCCACAACAGCATGGTGTTGCAACCGTTCAGCAATTTCTACTTTGGTACCGATTCCATCTGAGCCCATTGATTCATAGCAATCAGTTGGTTTGTAATCAGGGCGCAATGCACGCAGGCCTGAAAATGATGCATGCATCTCAACCACTGTTCCCGGTCGATTCTCCCAACTTCGATGAGCAGCCTCATATAGTAATCTTGAGACATCATCACCTGCTCCGGGGTCTACCTCGTGTATGGCAACTAGGCCGGACATACGATCACTCTACTCTTATACATCTTAGAAAGTATGCATACTTTTAGTATAAGCTGCAAGCGTAAGCGTTTTAAGAAATGTGTTCTTCCACTTTGCTCCAGTCGACCACGTTCCACCATGCAGCAATGTATTCTGGGCGTCGATTTTGATACTTTAAGTAATAGGCATGTTCCCACACATCAAGGCCCAGTAAGGGCCTTTTGCCATCCATCATCGGAGAATCCTGATTTGGAGTACTGGTAATAACTAGCACATCTCCTTCTTGAGTTAGCCAAACCCAGCCACTGCCAAAACGAGCCACAGCTGCATCGCCAAACTGTGTTTTAAAGGCATCAAAACTTCCAAATGAAGCAGCTATCATTTCTGCAAGCTCACCGCCGGGCTCACCGCCACCATTCGGACTCATAATCTCCCAGAAAAAGCTGTGGTTGTAGTGACCTCCGCCATTATTACGAACAGTTGTCCGTATATCTTCTGGAAGCGTATCAAGATTATGCAGTATTTCTTCTAACGGCTTATCAACAAATTCTGTGTCTTTAATGGCAGCGTTCAGTTTATCAACGTACGCCTGATGATGTTTACTATGATGCAATTCCATTGTCTGCGCATCTATATATGGCGCTAGCGCATCGTAGGCATATGGTAATTCTGGTAATGTGAACATGGTATGTCTCCTTTTAATAGACGTAGTATAGCGGTATTGTTTAACTTTTCTGTGAGTTTTCTTTCCGCCAGGCAGCAATCGCAGCGTGATTACCGCTTAGCAGCACTTCTGGGACAGCCATATCCTGAAATACTTCTGGTCGGGTATATTGCGGGAATTCGAGTGTTTTACCGTCACTAAAACTTTCTATCTCGGCACTGGCTTCACCGCCCAGTACACCCGGGATAAGCCGGACCACGCTATCGATTAGTATCATGGCAGGCAGCTCGCCGCCAGTAACCACAAAGTCGCCGATTGATATATGACGGTCGATGCGCGTCATTACTCGTTCGTCGATACCTTCGTAGCGGCCACAGACAATGATCATACCCTTCTTTTCGTCGGCGAGCGCCTGTGAGCGTGCTTGTTTCAGCCGCTCACCACGTGGGGACATGTAATAGGTGATGGCTTCGGGATCACGTGCTTTAGCGTCGTCAATGGCCGCAAATAACGGCTCCACGCGAAGCAACATGCCGTCACCGCCACCATATGGTGTATCGTCAACTGACTTACGAGGACCAAGCCCAAACTCACGTAAGTTAATGTAATGATAATCAACGATGCCTTTATCTTTCGCTTTGAAAAGCATACTTGTTTCCAGCATGGGAGGAAACATTTCCGGGAACAAACTTATTATCTGAATCAACATACTGTTATTATCTCACAAACAATCACTATTAACTCCTGTAAATAAAAAATCCCGAACTAAGTTCAGGACTTTTTATCACATAAAGCTCCAATTCAATAATTTGAATTGCTCGCATGAGCGTTTATTTATTTATTTTTGCAACTTGCACCATAAGTACAAAGAAGACTAACCATCAGTATAGCTAAATTAAGTCCCTTTGACAAGATACTGAGGTGCAGTTTTAGACGTCTAAATCGTCGAGATCGTGTAATTCACGACGGGTTTTTGCGACCACATCACTTTCTTCTTTTTTGCTCTCAATAATATCGTCGTCACTACTAGTAGGTGAATCTGCTGTGTCGGCCGTGGTGCTATCCGTACTGTCGCTGCTGCCCCATGATCCACCGCTGGATGTTGAAGCACCTGCAGATGAACTATCACTTCCAATGCCATTATCTACAATTTTTAAGTTATAGCGTGCGTCATTTTTTGTTCCTAGCGCTCGCAGTAAAGTTCGCACGCTTTGTGCGGTTGCCCCGCGTTTGCCAATTACGCGGCCTAGGTCTTCCGGATCAACGGTTAATTCGAGGAGTACCCCTTTTTCGTCAATGCGGCGTTCGATTTTGACAGCTTCTGGTTTTGTAACAAGCGATTTAATAACAAATTCGACAAATTGCTGATCGATACTCACCGATTTCCTCCCTCTCTGATAAATTTACGGATTAATATTGTACAGGTATTATATCAAAACAACACTCAAAAAGATAAGCGCTATGCCTATCTCTTCTATCCTAACTCGGGTATATACTACGCTTTTTTTGAATCTTCAGCGGGCTTTTCAGCAGTTTCAGCTTCATCGGTTGACTCTTCAGCCGCTACTTCTTCAGGAGCTTCAGCTACTGCTGGCTCTTCTGTAGCTGGAACTTCAGTTTCAGCTACATCAGCTTCAACTACGCTTGTTTCTTCTGTAGCTGGTTCGGTTGCTGGTTCTGCAGTGGTTGCTTCGGGTGTGTCAGTAACATCAGCTTCTGCTGACTCTTCTGAAACCTCTGCAGCTTTTTCAACTTCTTCGGCTGCAGGCTCTGCTGCTGCAACGGGTTCGGCAGGTCGATTTTTACGGAGCTTGTCGCTGTGGCGAATTGTTCGGGTATGATCGCTTGGCTGTTTTACCCAAGACGGCAGCGTAATTCCTTCTGAGGAAAATAGACGTGCTACGCGCTCCGAAGGTTGAGCTCCATGCGTAAGATAAAATTCGGCTTTTTCTTTAATAAGGGTTGTGGTTTTAGCATGAGGATCATAGCTACCAAGTAATGCAACATATTTACCGCTTGTAGGGGTCTGGCGGACGTCTTGTACGACGACACGGTAGGTTGGATGACCTTTCCGGCCAAGGCGTTGCATACGAATTGCTAACATAAATGAATACTTCTCACTTTCTTAAAACTAAACTCTTTAAATTTAATATAGTCTTTTTGACTTAATTTCAGCTTATTATAACGTAGGTCTGCCCCTGTTGTCAATTGTGATGAACCTCGTTACGGATTTGAATGCTATACCTGGGTTTCATTAAAATTTAATGAACCGGAGGTATAGTACTCGTAATGGATATTCTACTCCTGCTTTTCAGCGACCTCGATGTGATCGTCTGCATCTTGTGATTTGTAGTAGGTTAGAGCTCGTTCAGCCGCTTGCTGCTGACCTATCTGCTTACTGGGCCCCTCGCCTTTACCACGCAACACTCCGTTAACGAAGACACCTATTACAAAGATTTTTTCGTGATCAGGGCCTTCTTCTTCAAGAACTTTATACACAGGGGTAAAGCCTTCGGCACTCTGAGCAAGTTCTTGCAAATGGCTTTTTGGGTCCATCCATGAGCCGGATTCTAAGATTTCTGGCAGCGTACTTAGCAAGTTTTTCTTGATAAAGTCGCGGGCCGGCTCAAAGCCTTGGTCGAGATAAATAGCACCAACAACTGCTTCGTAGCTATTTGCTAGAATCTGCAAACGGGCGCGTTGAGTTCCGCGCCTTTCCCCCCGACTCAGACGAAGTAACGGTTCAAATTCAAGCCGTAGAGCAGCCGCGCCGATGCTCTCGGTTCGTACTAAAGCGCTGCGCCAGTTGGTTAGTATCCCTTCTGGTTCTTCAAAGGTGTTGTATAAATATTCGGTAACAGCTAGCTCGAGCACAGCATCGCCCAGAAATTCAAGGCGCTCATTATGGACACGGACTGTTTTTTTATGCTCATTTACATACGAACGGTGCGTAAAAGCAGTTATCAGCAGACTTATATCATTAAATTCGACACCAAGAACATCTTTGGCAAATTGTTGGTATTGACTTAAATCTTGCATATTTATAGCCCGGCGTTGCGGATTTTCTTGAGTCCTAAGAGTATTATCTTGCCAATATCTTCATACTCGATCTTGTCGAGTGCTTCGTTAGCGCTAAACCATTTGATACCGTTCATCCAGTCTTCGGGTTGTAATTTATTTGTGTCACCTTTTGCTTGTACTAGAAAAATCTCGGTGGTCATAAGTACCAGGCTCGTGGCCCGTCGATAACGAAAATTAATTTTACCAAGCCAGTTGAGCACTTTCATTTCTTGGAGGCCGGTTTCTTCGCGGATTTCGCGTTCGGCAGTATCTTTAGCCGTTTCACCTTCTTCAATGTGCCCTTTTGGGATAGTCCAACGATTTTTAGCATCTTGGATTAGTAAAATTTCGATTTCTTTGGTTTTTTCATTGCGTCGAAAAACCATACCGCCGCTAGTTGGTTCGCGTACGACTTCGCTAATCGTAGCCTTCCTGCGTGGCAAGAATTTTTTAAATCCCTGCATTGGCTTAGGTTTTTTCATAAATTAAGCTTCTTCTTTCTTGGTCTTAACAACTTTTTTAGCTGGTGCTTTTTTAGCTGCAGCTGCGTCAAGTTGGGCGGCTTGCTCGGGGTGTTGCTTTCGCAAGAATGTACCAAGCACGCCATTTACAAATTTCGAGGAATTATCACCGCCGAAACTTTTTGCCAGTTCAACTGCCTCGTTGATAACTACCTTAGGGGGGACATCCGTCGTTTCCGCGAGTTCATATACGCCCATCCGAAGCAGTATGTGGTCGATGCGAGCAATTTGCTGCAGCGGCCATTCAGGTGCTAAGGGCTGAATTTTGGCATCAAGGTCGATTGCATTCGCAGTAACACCCAGAGCGAGGTTCTTGATAAACGCAATATCGTCTAGTGTCGCTTTATAGCGGCCGATGTTGCGATCCATAATATCAGTAATCTGGACGGTTGTATCTTTGCATTCCTCGCGGAATATCAATTCATACAGTGTCTGTAGTACTATGATGCGTCCAAGGTGTCGATTTGATGCCATGATTTTGTATTGTTAAGTATTAATGTGGTGGTGCCTACCTAAAAGTATATCGTACTTTTGCGGTATTACTCAGCCGTTTTACTACTATTTAGCAACGACTTTTTTGGCGCCTGTTTCACGACGAGTTGTAAATGCTTTTACTGGGCTCTTACCGTTAACGGCACGAGCGAGCTTAATCACTAGGTGACTACGGCGCGCACCGGTTCGACGATGGCTTGTTTGCTTCTTTGGTTTACCCATAAGAATACTTCCTCTCTTTTAGTATTAATTGTATTGTTTAACTCGGTTATCGATTATTATAGAGGATTTTAGCTGTTTTCTCAAGGGGCTAAACAACAAAGTTAACTAATTTACCGGGTACATAAATGGTTTTACGCACACCCGGGGCTAGATGTGCGGCGACCTTTTCAGCACCCTGTGCAGCCGTAATTATAGTGTCCTTGTCTGCGTCAGCTGAAATAGTAATAGTGTCACGAAGCTTGCCATTTACCTGCACCACGACGGTGACTTCGTTTGAGATTAAATATTTCTCATCGTATTTTGGCCAGGTGTCGGTGTGAACGCTCAAGGAGTGCCCTAGCTGGTGCCATAGATCTTCAGCCATATGTGGTGCAAACGGCGCTGCGGCAGCTACCAGGCATTCGAGCGCCTGCTGCCAGACTTCGTTTTTGCCGAGGACTTCTACTTTGAGTTTATATAGTTCATTAACACTGGTCATAATTGCTGCAATTGCTGTGTTATAGCGACTTTCTTCAAGATCTTCGGTAACTTTCTTAATCATCTTATGAGTTGATCGCATAATCTCGGCTTTGTGTGTGTCGCTGGTAGGCGCTTCGTCGGCATCAAGATACTCTTGAGTTAGATTCCATAGCCGCGAAAGAAAGCGGTGTGTTCCTGGAACTCCCTGCGCATCCCAGCGCGTCGTTAGCTCCAAGGGAGCAGCAAACATCAAGTACGTTCTCAGGGCATCAGCGCCATAGCCATTTTCGATAATTTCGAGCGGATCAATACCATTGCCCTTCGATTTTGAAAAAGCGCTACCGTCGTGAGCGGTAACCTTTCCATTGAAAAGCATTTGCTTGAATGGCTCAGGATCATCAACCAAGCCAATTTTCTTGAAGAAGTGGCCAATGAACCGGGCATAGAGTAAGTGAGCGGTAGCATGATCGCCACCATTATAAAAATCAATTGGGAACCATTTATTTACCAATGTACTGTCAAAGATTTTCTCTTGGTTGTGCGGATCCATGTAACGGTACATATACCAACTGCTGCAGATGTAGGTGTCCAGTGTGTCGGTCTCACGTTCGGCCGGGCCACCGCACTGCGGACATTCAACCGTTAACCAGTCTTTGGCACGCGCTAGCGCGCTGCGACCATCGCCACTCGGCTGAAAATCATCAAGTTCGGGCAACACAACCGGCAATTGCTCATCAGGAACTAGTACCGGTCCGCATTTTGGACAATCAATAACAGGAATCGGTGCCCCCCAATACCTCTGGCGGCTAACGCTCCAGTCGCGCATTTTATAATTTACCAGCGTCTTGCCAGCATTGAGTTTTTCTAATTTTTCCTGAATCTTAACCCGACCCACCTCAAAATCTAAGCCATCAAATTCTTCAGAATTAGCCAGTTTATATTTAGTACGATTCTTTTTTAGCTCAGTTTGGTAATTTACAAACTCTTGTTGCTCGGTAGTATAAATAATTGGTAGATTAAATTTCTGAGCAAACTCATAGTCGCGTTCATCTTCACCTGGCACAGCCATAACTGCTCCAGTCCCGTAGCCCATTAATACATAATCGGCAATCCAAACAGGAATTTTTTGGCCATTGATAGGATTTATAGCGTATAAGCCTTTAACCTCGATACCGGTTTTTTGTTTTTCAGCTTCCCTATCAATTTCTGATTTACGAACCGATTGTCTTATGTATTCCGTAATCTCATTATAGTTGGTGGCATTTTTGGCATAGGTTTCGATAAGTGGATGCTCGGGAGCGAACACCATAAACGTGACACCGTAGATAGTGTCGTGTGCAGTAGTAAATACTTCAATTGTTTCATTGTCCGCACCTAAACCGGCCAGCTTGAATTCAACTTGCATACCTTCGCTGCGACCAATCCAGTTTTTTTGTGCCAGCTTTACGCTTTCGGTCCAGTCTAGCTTGTCGGTAGCTTCAAGGAGTTCATCGGCATAGTCGGTAATCTTAAAGAACCATTGCTTAACTTCTTTTTTCTGCACAATCGGATCATCCGGGCCATCGTGTCGCCAGCATTTACCGTCAATAACCTGTTCGTTTGCAAGCACCGTTTGACACTTTTCGCACCACCATTGCATGCGAGAATCTTGGTAGGCTAGCCCATGTTTATACATTTGAGTGAAAATCCACTGCGTCCATTTGTAGTATTCAGGCAAATGGGTTGAGATTTCCTTTTCCCAATCATTGCTCCAGCCCATTGCTTTGTATTGTTTATGGTAGCTGGGGATAATAGTCGCCATGCTCTCTTGAGGAGAAACACCAGCTTTAATCGCATAATTTTCGGCAGGCAAACCAAAGGCATCCCAGCCGACCGGGTGATAGCTTTCGTAGCCCTGCTGCCGCTTGAAACGAGCTTTAACATCGCTAATTGTATAGTTCATGGCGTGACCAATATGAATACCCGCACCACTCGGGTAGTTGAACATACTCATAGCAATATATTTTGGCTTGCTATTGGTAAGGTTAGCCGTATATACGCCGGTTTCATCCCAAATCTTTTGCCATTTGGGTTCAATTTCTTTTGGATTGTATCGTTTCATTACATAACTTCTCCCGATGTACGGATTTATGGAAAATAAAGGTTTGACTATAGTATACGTAAATATGCCCTA
>CAZIMF010000038.1:0-8181 GCA_964540445.1 uncultured Candidatus Saccharibacteria bacterium | reverse complement strand
CCGACACACGCCATTCTTCAAGGGCTACAAGCCTCAGTTCTACTTTCGTACAACAGACGTAACCGGGGAGGTTGAACTTCCTGCTGACAAAGAAATGGTTATGCCAGGCGACACTATTACCTTTAAGGTAAAACTGCTCGCTCCAATTGCCATGGAACAGGGTCTTCGCTTTGCTATTCGTGAAGGTGGCCGAACTGTTGGTGCCGGCGTTGTTACAAAGATTAACAAATAGTCCTACGTTTCTAACCCATAAAAAGAACCTTGGTAACGAGGTTCTTTTTAGTTAATTAAGAAAAATGTGAAATTAATGCTGTAAGTAACAGGGGTGTTATACAGCCAGATGAGATTAGCGCGCGCCTTGAAACACTTCGAGAAGGTCACGCTCGAGTCGATACACCCTTACAATAAAATCTTTAATCTGTTACAATATGTCAATCAACAGTAAAGATTGCTGACTAAAACTCATTGTTTAAATGCACGATTGAGGTTACAGCATAACAGCGAGAGCTGGAAGGAATATCACCAATGGCAGATGCCGCAACTCCCAAAAAACTAGATGGTAAACAACGAATTCGAATTCGTCTAAAAGCATATGACCACAAAGTTATTGATCAATCTGCGAAACAAATCGTAGACACTGCACTTCGTACTGGTGCAACTATCGCTGGCCCAGTACCATTGCCAACTCGGCGTAGTACATTTACAGTAGTTAAAAGTCCGCATGTTTATAAAAAAGGCCGTGAACAATTTGAAATGCGAGTTCACAAGCGACTCATAGATGTACTCGATCCTACACCTAAGACTATTGATTCTTTAATGAACCTTAGTCTCCCAGCTGGCTGCGACGCCGAAATCAAGATGTAACCGAACATAATCGCAGAGAATATATAGTAACTATTTATTGACTTATAAAAAAGTCTATGTTATAATCTATTTTAGTTAACACTAAGATCATGTCAGTATCTAAGAAAGTGAACAAATAATATGAGTTTTGAACGAACACGCACCACAGTTGCCATAATAGCTGCTTCAACTTCTCTTGCTGCCTTTACCGCGCCTGAAGTCTTAGCATCGCCCCAAGATGCCCACGATGATATTTGTAATACGGTAACTGGTGGCAAAGGCAATCCTGTTGTTGATACATATGACCCAACAGTTCTGCTTCAATATGACACTGCCCTTGACGATCCTGCATTAGACGACTCATATAATACATATCGCGAATGCGGGACGGCCACTTTTACTGACCAATTATGTGCAGATATGGGTGGAGTTGCCCAACGTACAGTTATTGATGATTTTAAAACAAAGACTTCCTACACAAACTACACTTGTGAAGGTAAAGACGTTGGCCTTTACCCGGTAGATCCAGGAGATGACACCCCCGTAACTCTTCCGCCTCAAAGTACTCCCGACGATTTTTACCCTTCTCTGGGTGATTATCCAGAATTAGATAATATAAAGGGTGGATTGGTAGAAGATAATTCCAGCTATTCAGCGCCCCTCAAACCTAGTTTCATTCGGAGTTGTGTTAGAAAAGCGTTGTCTAGCCCCCGTGCACATGTGCGAGCAATTAAAGATGGTAGCGGTGACCTATTAGTTGAACAATCACCACCCATAGTAGCCCCTGGCTGCGAAGAAGCAATTGGTGTAGAAGTAGACGCAAAGCCTATGCTTGGCAATAGTAAAGGCGTGTTGCGCTCAAATGGCACTACACAAGTACTTGATAATGACTCTGACCGTGTGCTTAATACAAACCGTGAATACACATGTCTAGGTACTCGTAATGACGATAAAGTACGACGCTTTGGAGCTCGTATAACTAAAACTGTCCGAATATATGACCAAGATGGTAATGTGGTCAAAGTTGAAAAAAGACGATTTACCGTTACTGCACCGAAGTACGTTCTTAGCAACGCCGGAAAAAGGTAACAAACGGCTGTTAAAGCAGCAGTAACTTGGAAAAGACCTGGAGGTCTGCTTTAATACTGCTCATGGTTACAAAGAAAAGAAAATCCTCCGCTAAAAAGGTACAAAAGACAGAAACAGACGGTTCTTATCTCTTAAAGTTAGTAATGTATGTCATTCTGGGCAGCTTATGGGTAAAGATAACGAACGAGGACGGCGCTCAGACACCACTACCTGTTGGGTTTATAGTCGGCGTGATTTTTGCAATGCATGATCACTTTCAAATCGATAGAAAAATTGAATATGCCGTTCTGCTCATAGCAATGTTTTTAGGCTTCTGGCTGCCAATCGGCATTTTCGTAAATGTGTAAAATACGCAACATATGGACAGGTGTTAGTTATCTGTGCTAATCTGATAAGGCAAATGCAACGTATTGCCTGAGTTGTACGTGGTGTACTCGAAAGGTCCTCCTCATTTAACAGAGGTCGAAACCATCAGTCGCCACCATTTTTATGTCTTGTTTGCAAGAAGGCATAAAGAAAATAATAAATTAAATCGTATGATCAGTCCTCCTGATCCAATGCGAAACCGGAGAACTATGAAAGCATTACTTACTCGTAAGGTTGGCATGACCAGTACTATCTCAGAAGATGGTACGGTTGCTGCTGTTACTTTGCTTTCCGCTAGCGACAATGTGGTAACGCAGCTCAAGAATATTGAGACTGACGGATACAACGCAGTCCAAATTGGCTTTGAAGACGGCAAGAATATTGCCAAGCCGCAACTCGGGCATATTAAGCCCGCAAAAAAGAACGTCAAGATTATGCGCGAAGTGCGCCTCAGCGACGATACAGCAGAAGAACTAAATATCGGTGATGCCATGGCAGCCGATATTTTTAGTGTCGGAGATATTGTCGACGTAATTAGCACCAGTAAAGGTAAAGGCTGGGCTGGTACTATTAAGCGCCATAACTTCCATCGTCAGCGCGCCACGCATGGTGGCAAAGGTAATACTCGTAAAGTCGGCTCTATTGGTTCAATGTACCCGCAACGCATCTTTAAGGGTAAAAAAATGGCTGGCCAGATGGGTAACGAACGAGTTACCATTAAAAACCTAAAGATTGCATTAGTCGATATGGAGCTTGGTGTGATTGGTGTGTACGGCGCCGTACCTGGTCCACGCAAAAGTATCGTTATGATAAAGGGAGTTAAGTAATGGCTACGCAAACATTTACTGCCAAAGGTGCCAAAGCAACAACTCCGGCTAAACTCGATAAAGAAGTTTTCGGCGTCGAAGTTACCAATCACCAATTATTAAAAGATGTCTATACGGCATACCTATCCAACGGCCGCTTAAACCTTGCTGTTACTAAGACTCGTGGTCTTGTCAGTGGTGGTGGTAAAAAGCCATGGAAGCAAAAAGGTACTGGTCGAGCTCGATTTGGTAGCTCGCGTGTTCCTATTTGGCGTGGTGGTGGTATCACATTTGGCCCAACAGGTCTCGAAAATTACACTAAAAAAGTAAATACTAAGGCGAAGCGCCTGGCCACTCGTCAAGCCCTCAGTCTTGCAAGTGAGGCTGGCAAAATTACCATTATTGAATCGTTTGATACTAACGGTACGGTTAAGCCAACCGTTGCACTCTTAGCTAAAATCGGTGCAACCCGCCGCACACTATTAGTCGTAGACAATAAAAACGATATGGTGGTACGTGCAACTCGCAATATTTCAGACCTTAAAGTCGTTCAAGCTACATATGTAAGTGTGTATGATGTACTTAATGCCGATACTATCATCATTACAAAGCCTTCCTTAGAAATTATTTCTACCTGGCTAGGAGGCACAAAATAATGAGTAAGACTATAGCTCTTAAGCCTCGCATGAGCGAAAAAACATACGCTAGCGCGCAGACTACAAACACATTCGTTTTTGTCATTCCTAAATCTACCAATAAGATTGAAGTAGCCGAAGCAGTCACCGCACAGTTTAACGTAACGGTTATTAACGTTCGTACCGTTGTTGTCAAAGGTAAGCCAGCGCGCTCAATCCGGCTTGGCAAGTATCGCAAAAATGTTATGGGCACTCGTGCTGATTACAAAAAGGCTTTCGTTACCCTTAAAGAAGGCGATTCTATTCCTATCTTTGCAGCCGTTGAAGAAGCTGAAGCTAAAGAAGCTAAGGCTGCCGAAAAAGCCGAGAAGAAAGCTGCTAAATCAGCTAAAAAGGAGACCAAGTAATGGCTATTCAAAAATACAAGCCGACTACTCCCGGCCGACGCGGTATGACTACCCAGGACTTCGACACTATTACTACTCGTAAGCCCCTCAAGTCACTGACTAAAATTCGTAAACAAAACGCTGGCCGTAACAACGCCGGGCGTATTACTACCCGTCATCGTGGTGGTGGTGCTCGACGATTCTACCGATTAATGAACTTCCGTTTGAGCGAAGGCACAACTGCAACCATTGAGCACATCGAATACGATCCAGGCCGAAGCGCACACATTGCTCGCATTAAAGATAGTAACGACAATCATCACTACATTTTGGCAGCACTTGGCATGAAGCAAGGTCAAACTATTACTGTTGGCGAAACAGCGCCTGTTGAGACCGGAAATCGCATTGCACTTAAAAACATCCCAGTTGGTAGTGTTATCCACGCTATCGAACTACAGCCAGGTAAAGGTGCCCAAGCTGTTCGCAGCGCCGGTGCCAGTGCCCAGCTTATGGCTAAAGAAGACGATTACGCACAGGTTCGTATGCCCAGTGGTGAAGTCCGTAAAATTGGTGTCAATTGTATGGCTAGCATTGGTGTAGTTGGTAACGTCCAGCACCAGAACGTCAAAATTGGTAAAGCCGGCCGTAACCGACGCAAGGGCATTCGCCCTGGTGTTCGCGGTGTTGTTATGAACGCCGCCAATCACCCGCATGGTGGTGGTGACGGTGGTCGTCATGGTATCGCGCGTGATCCGCGCAGTCCATGGGGTCAAAAGACTCTTGGTTACAAGACGCGTCGTCGCAAGAGTACCAGTAACCTAATCATAAGAAGCCGACATGCGGCGAAGAGGAAATAATCATGGCTAACATAAATGAAACTCTACATGATTTAGCACAGCAGTATACTACTGTGTTTGCAGATAGTGTAATAAATGGAAGTAACGCAGGCAAACAGGCCCACATAGATGGTCTTCCTCTCCAACTTCCTGGCAATATCTTGCTCGGAGAAGCTGACATTGTTGATATTGCCACGAGGTATGAAGCTAAAAAACGTGGCGAGGATGTTGATTTTCCAACCCATAGCGACGAAGTTACGGCAGGGGTCTTAGGGCATATTGTTGGTTATGTCGAAACAAGGAACCAATTACATAGCGAAGGAGTGGTAGCTGTATGAGTCGTTCGATAAAGAAGGGTCCATTTATTGATCCAAAGCTTGCTAAAAAAGTCGCAGCACTTGGTTCAGAGGACCGCACAATTATTAAAACGTGGGCTCGTGCTTGTGCGATTCCCCCCGAGTTTGTTGGCCGTACCATTGCTGTTCATAACGGACGAGTGCATGTTCCGGTTTTTGTTACCGAAAACATGGTTGGCCACAAACTTGGCGAATTTAGCCCAACCCGTAAGTTCCGCAGCCACGGTGGCAAGCTCGCGAAAGGTAAGAAATAATGGCAGTTAAAGCAAGTGCTATTGGTGTTCATATGAGCCCGCGTAAGGTCGGTGTGGTTGCTTCATTAGTTCGCGGTCGCACGGTTAGCGACGCGTTGACTATTTTGTCGCACGTTCCGCGCCGGTCGGCTATTCCTGTTCGCAAGGTTATCGAGAGTGTTCGCGCTAATGCCGAGAACAATCATAACTACAAGCCCGACAGCCTTTTAATCACGCACATTTCTGTTACGCCTGGTCCTCGTTTAAAGCGGTTTCGTCCTGCCTCTCACGGTCGTGCGTTACCATTTGAACGCAAGACAAGTCATATTTTTGTACAAGTTGAAGGCGAAGTTCGTCAACCTAAGAAACCAGCTGCCGCTAAAGCAGCTCCAGCCAAGAAGGAGGCAAAGTAATGGGCCAAAAAGTTAACCCAATTAGCATGCGTCTTCAGGTTAATAAAGACTGGCGCAGTCGCTGGTTTGCCTCAAAGAAGGACTACGCTGCATATCTTACGCAAGACTTAAAAGTTCGCCGTATGATTAACGACAAGCTTGGTTCACGTGCCTCTATCAACAAGGTAGATATTGAGCGCTCACCAAACTTGGTTACCGTTACTGTTTCTACTGCTAAAGCTGGTGTTGTGATTGGCCGCGGTGGTGCTGGTGCACAAGAGCTTAAGAACGCCATTGAGAAGATTTACGGAGTACAAACTCGAGTTAATATCGAAGAAATTAAGAAGTCAGAACTCTACGCTAAGTTGGTTGCCGAAAATATCGCGCACCAACTTGAGCGACGCATTTCGTTCCGACGAGCTATTAAGCAGGCGTCGGCTGCCACTATGCGTGCCGGTGCACTCGGTATTCGCATCGAAGTTGCTGGTCGACTAAACGGCGCCGAAATGTCACGCCGCGAAAAAGAAGTTGCTGGTTCTGTGCCATTACACACAATTCGGGCAGATATTGATTACCATGGTGCACGCGCTAAAACCGGCGCTGGTATCATCGGTGTTAAGGTTTGGATATACAAGGGAGAGACCTTCTAATGTTAATTCCAAATAAAACCAAACACCGACGAGTCATGAAGGGCAAGATTAAAGGCCCTGCTACTCGCGGCAATACCATTGCTTTTGGTGACTACGCGCTGCAATCAATGGATTCAGAGCGCATTACCAGTCGTCAAATCGAGTCGTCTCGTCAAGCAATGACCCGTTATGTTAAGCGTGGTGGTAAAATATGGATTCGTATCTTTCCTCACACGCCGGTTACTCGCAAAGCCCTCGGTCTTAAGATGGGCGGCGGCAAAGGTTCTCCAGAATTTTTTGTGGCCAAAGTCCGCCCAGGCACAGTGTTATTTGAAATGCAGGGTGTTACTGAAGAAGTGGCCCGAGAAGCAATGCGTTTAGCCAGCCACAAATTACCTATTAAAACCAGGTTTATTATGCGGGAGGTTGAGTAATGAAAACTATCGAGATTAGAAAAATGAAAACTGCCGATATTGCGGCTAACGTTACAACGCTTCGTGATGAGATTGCCGAACTACGCCGCCGGATTCACATGGGTGAAACTCAGAACGTCCGTATTTTGCGCAGTAAACGAAAAGATCTTGCCCGTATGTTAACAATAATGAGTGAAAACCTCGCAAAGGAGACCATCTAATGGCTAAAACCCTAATCGGTACAGTCTCGTCGACAGCTCCTAATAAGACGATTGTCATCACGATTCAAACCCGAAAAACCCATCCAATTTATAAGAAGCAATATACCGTGAATTCTAAGTACATGGCTCACGACGAAGAAAATACCTGTAAGGTTGGCGACAAAGTTTCTATTATTGAAACTCGCCCACTGTCGGCTCGTAAACGCTACACGCTTCAGAACATTATTCAGCGGGCCGCATTAAGCCAGGCTGACAAAGATGCGATTAATACCAGTGCCGAAGATGCGATTGTAACTGAAGCCGTCGATACGGAAGGAGCAAAGTAATGATTCAGCAAGAATCACGTCTTATCGTCTGTGATAACAGCGGCGCTAAAGAAATTCTTTGCATCCGTGTGCTTGGTGGCACGCGCCGTCGTTACGCGCATGTTGGCGATGTAATTACTGCAACTGTAAAGCAAGCCAATCCAGGTGGCGGCGTTAAAAAGAAGAGTGTTGTACGTGCCGTTGTTGTTCGTACCCGCAACTCTATCAAGCGAAAAGATGGTTCAACCATTAAGTTTGACGACAATGCTGCTGTCATCATTGGCGACGATAAACTTCCACGAGCTACGCGTATTTTTGGTCCGGTCCCACGTGAACTTCGCGATATGGGTTATGCAAAAATCATTAGCCTTGCACCGGAGGTACTGTAATGAGAATCCCAGATCCTCGAGCTGTATATAAGATTCGTCTTAAGAAAGATGACACTGTCATTGTGCTGGCTGGCAAATACAAGGGCAAGACAGGCAAAGTTGTTGCAACGCACCCAGCCGAGAACAAAGTAACCGTCGAAGGCATTAACATCGTTAAAAAGGCTATGAAGCCAAACCAAAAGTACCCACAAGGCGGTATTGTTGAAATCACCAAACCAATGTGGGTAAGCAAAGTTGCAATCGTTGAACCAACCAGCAAGAAAGCCAGCCGGCTTGGTTACA
>CAZIMF010000037.1:0-8241 GCA_964540445.1 uncultured Candidatus Saccharibacteria bacterium | reverse complement strand
CGTATGTCTTAAGTCGGAAGACACGTCCTTTATTGGTAAAGAACAAAAGAAAGTCGTGAGTGGAGGCATTTACAACATGTTCGATGACGTCTTCTTCACGCGTAGTCATGCCACGCTTGCCTTTGCCGCCACGGTTTTGACGACGATATTCACCTATCGGACTCCTCTTAATATAATTAGCCGATGTGAGTGTTACAACAACTTGTTCGTCGGGGACAAGGTCTTCATCGCTCATTTTTCCGAGCTCAGACGGGATGACTTTTGTCCGCCGTTCGTCACCGTACTGCTTCTTAATTTCCACGAACTCGTCGCGAATAATCTTTAGAATCTTCTTTTCGTCGGCCAAAATGCTTTCGAGTTTAGCAATGAGCGTCATCAGCTCGGCAAGTTCGTCTTCGATTTTCTGGCGTTCTAGGCCAGCAAGAGTACGAAGTTGCATCGCCAAAATGGCTTTAGCCTGGATTTCACTGAGTTTAAACTGTTTAATCAGGTTGATTTGGGCTTCCTCGGTATCTTGGCTGGCACGAATGGTAGCAATTACTTCATCAATGTGGTCGAGAGCAATCTTAAGTCCTTCCAGTACATGCGCCCGCTCTTTGGCTTTACGCAGCTCATATTCGGTGCGACGCCTAACGACTTGCTGACGATGCTTGATATGCTCGAGGATGATATCTTGCAAACCTAGTACACGCGGTTGCAAGCCATCAATTAGGGCCATCATATTAAAGTGGAAAGCAGTTTGCAGCGGAGTCAGCTTATATAGCTGGTTGAGTAGTTTCTTTGGATAGGCATCTTTCTTGAGATCGATAACAATTCGAACCGCCCCGCGGGAGCTTTCGTCGCGGATATCACGGATGCCGGTAATTTTTTTAGTGTTCACCAGCTCGGCAATCTTAATAACTAGATTCTCTTTATTAAGTGCGTACGGGATTTCGGTGATGACGATTTGCTGGAGCTTGCCAGTTTCTACAATTTCGGCCACGCCGCGAACAACAATACCGCCACGACCGGTGGCATAAGCGCTCCGGATAGAGTTTTGACCATAGATAATGCCCCCGGTTGGAAAATCAGGACCCTTAACATGTTTAAGCAGATCATCGAGTGTAGCTTCGGGATTATCGATCTGTTCGATGGTAGCATCGATGAGCTCGGTTAGGTTGTGGGGCGGAATGCTGGTGGCCATACCAACGGCAATACCAACTTGACCGTTTAAGAGCAGGCTTGGGATCTTGGCTGGTAATACTTCTGGTTCTTGCCGAGTACCATCGTAGGTGTCTCGGAAGTTAACGGTTTCTTTGTCGATGTCGGCCAAAATTTCGTCGGCCAGACGTTGCATTTTAGATTCGGTATAACGCATAGCAGCTGGTGGATCGCCGTCCATACTACCAAAGTTACCCTGCCCGTTTACGAGCATATAGCGCATTGACCATGGCTGCGCCATCCGAACCAGCGCATCATAGATAGACGAATCACCGTGCGGGTGGTACCGACCCATTACCTGGCCGACCACGTTAGCACTCTTACTGTGGCGCGCACTGCTGCGCAAACCCTGCTCGTTCATGCTGTAAAGAATACGTCGGTGCACCGGCTTAAGGCCATCGCGCACATCTGGGAGTGCCCGCTCGACAATCACGCTCATCGAATAACGAAGGTAGCTGTCTTCCATAACATTCTCTACGGTGCGCGCTTCTACTTGGCGGGAGTGCGTTTGGTCCTGGACAAACACTTCAGGCCCACGCTGCAGACTTTCTACACGCGGTGTTTGAATAGCTGCGTCAAGCGGAGTTTGTGCTGCTTTATCTAAGTCATTGTCTGTATCTGCCATCTTAAATATCCAAGTCCTTTACAAATTTTGCATGCGTGGTGATAAAGTTTTTGCGCAGTTCAACCTCGGTGCCCATCAGCTTGTTAAAAATAGCATCGGCTTTTTCGGCATCTTCTACTTTAACCTGAATCAGCACGCGTTTCTCGGGGTTCATGGTCGTTTCAAACAACTGTTCAGCGTCCATTTCTCCCAGACCTTTATAGCGCTTTTGTTCGGTAAAACCAGCTTGGCGATACCGCTCGTCGGTGGCATTTACTTTACTACCTTCGGCCTTACGGCGCTCGATTTCTTGATCAAGTATGACTTCGAGTTCGGCTTCGTCGTAAATAAAGGTATTGGCTTTTTTACCTTGTTTAACTAACTCAAACAGTGGTGGTTTTGCCAAATATAAGTGACCGCCATCTACTACATCTTTGAGATACCGGAAGAAGAACGTTAATAGCAGCGTGCTAATGTGCGAACCATCAACGTCGGCATCAGTCATGATGATGATGCGATGATACCGTAGGCCATTTAGGTCAAATGAATCCTCGATACCAACACCAAGTGCCTTAATGAGGTTAACAATTTCGTTGTTAGCCAGCATTTTGTCGAGTCGGGCTCGTTCGACGTTTAATACCTTACCGCGAAGCGGTAAAATGGCCTGGGTTTTGCTGTCGCGGCCAGATTTAGCCGAACCGCCGGCTGAATCTCCCTCGACTAAGTAGATTTCGGAGCTGGCTGGATCTTTACTGGAACAATCGGCCAGCTTGCCCGGCATACTAGCGCCGTCGAGCACACCCTTACGGATGATATTGTCGCGGGCAGCGCGGGCAGCCTTGCGGGCGCGGGCAGAGAGCAGTGCTTTGCCAATAATTTTTCGGCCAATTGCCGGGTTTTCCTCGAGGTAATAATTTAGGTGCTCGGATAAGACTTGTTCGACATGACCACGCGTTTCTGGATTACCTAGCTTGCTTTTAGTCTGGCCCTCAAACTGCGGATCAGGTATTTTAACCAAAATAACGGCAGTTAGGCCTTCGCGACAATCTTCGCCAGTTAAGTTCTCTTCTTTTTCTTTAAGCAGGCCGCTCTTGCGGGCGTAATCATTCACAATTCGGGTAAGCGCCGAGCGAAAACCGGTCATGTGGGTACCGCCTTCGGGGTTATAGACGTTATTGGCAAAGGCCTTTACCGTCTCGTTATAGGTTTCGGCGTACTGAATCGCTACTTCTACTTGGGCTTCGGCGATTTGTTTATCAACGTAGAATACATCCTCATCGACAACATCTTTGCCAACGTTAAGATGTTTTACGTATGATTTAATACCTCCTTCAAAGTAAAAACTGTAGCGTCTGCCGGTTCGTTCATCGGCGAGCGAAGTACGAATACCCTTTGTTAGATATGCAGCATGGCGCAGGCGATCGAGAATAGTGTCATAGTTAAAATCGACTGTTTCAAAAATAGTATCGTCGGGCCAAAATGTAATCTCGGTGCCTTTTTTATCGGTTTTACCAATTTCTTTGAGATCACTTTGGGGAATGCCTTTGGCATATTCCTGCTGATACAGTTTGCCGTTGAGATGAACTCGCACAATTAGTTTATTAGAGAGAGCGTTTACTACGCTAACACCAACACCATGAAGACCGCCAGAAACTTTGTAGCTATCGCCGTCGAACTTACCACCAGCGTGCAAGACGGTCAGAACCGTTTCTACGGTACTTTTACCTGTTTTAGGGTGAATATCGATGGGGATACCACGTCCGTCATCTACAACGGTGATGGCACCGTCGTCATGCATAGTTACGGCTACTGATGTAGCATGGCCAGCTAACGCTTCGTCAATGCCGTTATCGACAATTTCCCAGACTAGGTGATGCAGTCCTTCGATGCCAGTACTACCGATGTACATACCCGGACGTTTGCGGACCGGATCCAGCCCTTCAAGGACCTGAATAGCTCCCGCGTCATAATTTTTTTTTGGCGTTTTTGACACTAAATTCCCCTCTCTTAACCCAAGTTCGAGTTTTTCGAATTCCCTTACTCTTGCTGACTTACCTATAATTATACATTACCCCTGATACGAATGCAATAAAAAGGCTTGTGTGAACACACTGTTCTATGGTTCAATATACATAAGTATTTTAAAAATAAAAAATAGGTTCAAAATGTTTAAAAAATTAGTCGCAAACCTTGCCTTCAGTCCCACCACGATTGACCAGGTTTCTTTTTATGTGAAGCGGCTGAGACAAGAGCAGGCCATCCGTCGGCTCGGCTTTGGTTTAATTATTTTGAGCATGTTTATTCAGGTATTTGCAGCTAGCATACCCCCTGAAAAGTCATTGGCTGCCTCGGGCAATGATGTTATTAACGGCGGGGTTAAAAACATTAGCCAACTTAAGGCTGCCTACGATACGAAGCCTGACGTTCAAGCCCTCTATAACCGTTTTGGGCTGCAGTCCAACAGCATGAATGCCACTGGTAGCGCTCAAAACACCACGTTTAACTTCCAGCAACAAGGTGCGCTTGGTACGCGTACCGTGGGTCGTACTAACTTTGCAAGCACAAACGATAATTATCTTGGTTCGTTTGCTGGAAGCAATTTCTACAGCCGGAGTGCAGCTGAATGGCAAGGCACTGCACCCGCCTACTACTTTGGCAAACAACGAGGCACCGATGGAAACTGGTGGTACGTTTGGGTCTTAAAAGACTGCGGCAACATCGCGTATCGTCCAGCCCCTGCACCGCCCACACCAGCACCTAAGCCAACTCCTAAACCAACGCCTACCCCAACTCCTAAACCGACTCCCGTGACTCCGCCCACCACTACCCCAACGACAACCGTTACTACTCCGACGCCAACTCCCGTCACACCACCACCAAAAGTAGAGCCGGTATGTGAAAATAATCCAAAGCTAAAACCAGACGATAAGTTATGTAAGTGTATTGATAATCCAAAGATTACCGCAAACGATGAAAAATGTACTACTCCGCAGCGCTCAAAAACAGCCCAAAACATAACCCAAAAGCTCACCCCGCAGCAAACGGTGACTATTCCTGCTAAAGCCGGTGATGTTATTGAGTACACGCTCACCACCAAAAACACTAACATTGTCGACAAGAAAAACTACACCATAGAAGATTATGTCGGTGACATTCTTGACTATGCCGACGTAGACATTGCCTACCTGATGCAACACGGCGGCACGTTTGTGCCTGATAAAAAAATGATTGTTTGGAGTAATCAGACTCTACCGGCTAACGGTGAACTCAAAAAATCATTCCGTATGACCCTTAAAAGTGTTATTCCAAGCACTAACAGCCCAAATGCCACCTCAACTGATTTCGATTGTAAGATGCAAAACGGCTACGGTAACGAGATTATAATCCCGGTTAATTGCTCAGTTCTAAAAACAGTTGAGAAGCTTCCTAATACTGGCCCTGGCACTACTGTTGGTATATCATTTGCAGTCGTGGTAGCCAGCGGGTACTTCTTTATGCGCAGCCGACTACTGGCCAAAGAGTTAACTGTCATTAAACGAATACATCAGTCAGCAGGATATTAAGATGAGCGAACGACAACCCCACTATGAAGCAGGTAAGTCAGAAGAGTATGATCCAACTGCCTTTGAAAAAATTAATGACACTGCTGCCGAGCGACGCCGCGAAGCTGCCGAAAAAGCCGAAGCCAATAAAGAATCTCTCGAGCAAATTCGCAAAAATATCGAGAAGGCCGCAGCAACCAAAGAACAAATAGAAGCTGATCGTCTCGAAAATGGTGCTGGTGAATCTGTTCTGCGCGCCACCGCACATCTTAAAGGGCTGGCGTATAAGAAACGATTACAGGAGGTACAGCGAAAAGAATCTCCTGCTACTCGCACATTTAGTAAGGTAATCCACCAGCCGGTGGTCGAAGAGCTCAGCAACCTTGCTGAAGGCACCGTTGCCCGTCCTTCCGGACTCTTGTTTGGAGGAATCTGCTCGGTTATTAGCAGCCTTGTTATCCTCTATATTTCTCGTCATTATGGCTACGAGTATAACTTCATGGTTGGCCTGGTCGGTTTCGCCGGCGGTTTCGTTCTCGGCATACTCATCGAAGGTATTTACCGCCTCTTCAAACCTCGCCGCCGCTAAGAACTCTGCCGTGAACTATGAATTCTGTCGTGGAATATGAGTATCAGTACTATAGCTGCACTTCATGATTTTCTAATGAAACCAAGGTATAGCACCAACTAAAGCTATAGGTTGAGCCAAAACTGAACCCAATTGGCAAGCTAGCGCTGGATGTGCAGCGTGGTGTCGTGATGCTTGGTGCCTGACGCCGGTGAATCATCATCAGTATGATGCGACTTCCGAACGTGCAGTTCGCCAGTCGGATGCGTCTTGTCTGTCTTTTTTTGCGGCGGTTTTTGCGGCGACTCGGGCTCTGTGGCTGCCGGCTCATCCTCTATAACAGAGGTAGATTCTACAATAGTGTCATTAGATGGATCGGGAGTTGTAAACGCCGTTGGTTCTTGAGTTGATTCTTCTTGAAGTGGTGGTTGAGTTGTTGCTGAACTTTGAGCCAGTGGCGCAGTCGTACTGTTCTGAGATGGACGTGGTTGCGTGGTTGTTTGTTGCGACGAAGCACCAAAAGCAGGACTGGCCGTGCCATTACCGCTGGCCGTAGCACCACCGTTTGCCGATTGGCTGGTGCGCCGCTTTTCAAGCCATTGATCGAGGAAAGATGAGCCGCTGGTGGAGGTTGCAGCTGGAGCTGGAGTAGCCTTAGCTGGTTGTGTGCCGCCAGCATAAGGATTTGGTTGGGCAGTTCCACCAAACGGATGAGCTGCGCCGGCAGGTTTTGCAGCAGCTGAGGTATCTTCTCCGTACAAACGCTGCCCGGGTACTCGCTTAGGAGGGCCTGAGGAGCCGTGCATACGTTCAAAAATCTCTTTCTCTACTACTTGGCGTGGACGACCGTGTTTAGCAGCCGACAGCTGTTTCAGCGCCTCACCAAGCTCAGGATGCGGTTCGCCGAGCGGCGGCGCACCAGCCATACTAAATGGTTGCGTCGGAACACCACCGATAAGCGTACGAACTATGGCATTGTAGTTTGGTACACGCAGCAAGTCGTCGGCGTCAAACAGTGGCTGAAAGTAACGAGACAAACCGTCAACATCGTTTTGTCCGACGCGGAACGCAACCGTAGTACCGACGTTACCAAACACGGCATCACGAATTTCTTCGGTTAGCTGGGTAGTAAACTGATTGGCAACCACTAAGTTCAGGCGGTATTTTCGGGCTTCAGACAGAATAGTCGCAAACGAGTCGGTTGAGAAGTTCTGAAACTCGTCGACGTATAAACAAAAGTCCTGACGGTCCTTCTCGGGAATGTTGGCCCGAGACATAGCAGCCGATTGGAACTTCATAACAAAAATCATGCCCAGCAAGTTGGAGTTCATGTCGCCAGTACGACCTTTAGAAAGATTAACCAATAAGATTTTCTTGTTATCCATGATATCGCGCAGGTCGAACGAACTCTTGGTCTGACCGATGATATTCCGCATCATACCATTCGATAAGAAGGCTCCAAACTTACTCACGAACCAACTAACCACGTCACCAAACTCATTCGATTTTTGGGCCTGAACCATCTCTTTTTGCCAAAAGTCGAGGACGTTCTGGTCGGTTACATACTTGAGTTTTTCATTTACATAGTCTTTATCACGGAAAAGCTTGGGGATATCAATGAAGCTACCGCCGTCTGGGCCAGCCATAACCGTAAGTGCCGCATTGCGAAACAAGGATTCATAGCGCGGGCCAATAATTCCCTGGTGCTGCGGATCGTACAACTTGTATAAGACGTTAATAACTTCTTGAATCACAAAGTCTTTTTGGTCGTCGGTGTCGGCCTCAAACACGTTTAAACCAAGTGGATAGTCGGTGTCGGCCGGGCAGAAGTAGATTACGTCTTCGGTACGCCCCTTGGGTACCATGGCCAGCAAGCGTTCGGCAGTATCACCGTGCGGATCGATAAACGCAAAGCCATTGCCCATTAGCATGTCTTGGAGCGCCAGGTTCTCGAGGAACGTTGACTTACCAGTACCAGTTTGTCCAACGGCATAAATATGCCGTTGCCGGTCTTCGAGCGCCAACCGAACCGGCTTTTTAATACCGCGAAAGATGTTATAGCCCAATAATAATCCGTGGTCGGGCACATTGCGTGGCCCATCAACTTGTTTGGAGTCTTGGCGAGTTACCTGAGAGGTTGGAATATCTTCTTGCTGCGGAAAGTGAAACAAACTAGCTAGCTCAACAGAGTTTAAAATGTTCTTGTCGTGGTGCTGTGGGAAGAATCGCATTATATAAGCAGTCGTAAAGCTCTCTATGTCGTGTGCAGGAGTGTATTTAAAGCCGTTTTTGCCAGGAGCATCAAACAAGCTAAAGGTGGCCACGAT
>CAZIMF010000036.1:0-8886 GCA_964540445.1 uncultured Candidatus Saccharibacteria bacterium | reverse complement strand
CTTTCGGTATTCGGATACGCAGGCTCTTTGTATGCAGCAGTCGTTACTTTATTAGGTGTTACCTGGTTTTTGCTTTCCCTTAAAGGCTATCGAACCAATAACAATACCCACTGGGCACGGACAATGTTTCTCTTTTCCCTTATTGTTATCACGCTGCTGTGTGTAACAATTTCGATTGAATCATTTATCTAAAGATCTATTGAGGTATTATTAATCCCGTTATTACTACGTTGCACACTTGGTGCGTTGCGCCCAGAGGATCCTTGATCTAGATCTTGGAGTAGTTTTTCGATTGAGATTGAATCGGTTGGTTTAGTTATTGTAACGTCTCCATCAAACGGTTTGAATTCGAATGCTGCTTTGGCCGTAATATTTGTGCCTGCGGTATAGCTTAGGTTAAAGGCTCCTTTTGTTGTGCTCTTTTTCATGTCTGTCTCTAGTGTCATGGTGTACTCGTACTTATCTTCGTCGCTATGTGCTTTTAAGAATAGCGGAACAACATCGCCTTTTTTATAGGTTTGTCCAACTTCAACATAGGTACCCTTGTTTGCTTCGTCGGTAAATCGAATTTTATTGATTAACTTCTTGCTTTTATCAATCCAGACATCAAACTCATCCGTATCTTTAAAGCTAGTATCTATGTCTGACTGACAACTTTTTATAGAATCTTGTTTGTCTTTATCGATGCTATCAGGATTAATCCCCGGAATGTGCTTATAGCCATTTGTCGAAACAACTGACTCAATTAATGCCTGGCAGTATTTTTTGGCATTGTCTTTGTTGATACCAACTGTGTAATGGTTAGCAGTAATGCCATCTTCTATTTTTTCTGTACCGACAAAATTCTTTCGAACCAGCACGGCTTTAGCCGGGTCATTAGAAAAGACATAGTCGCGGGTAGTGTTAGAAACAGCTCGTGATAACTCGGCTGCGTCCTGTGAAGTAAACTGAGAATTCTTTGCCTCTTTTTCTTCGACTGGGAGTACAGATTTTAGATAATCAGATGAAACGGATATCCATTTTCCATCATACTTATCAGCACCTGGAACAAATTGATCAACACCAAGCGCACTTAGGCCAGTGATTTGAAAATAAACATCTGGGAAATCCTTGCCGTCAGCTAAATCTGTTAGTAACTTTAAATTAAAGTCTTTTGGCTGGCCATCACCGTTATAGGTAAAGCTATTGTCGGTTTGCTTGGAATCATACTTGGAGTTAAATGAACCTTTGTATGTCTTTCCTTCAACAGTAGCTTCTGCAGAACCCGACAGCTCACTGCTTTTATAGCTGGCTAGCGCTTTTTCATTGGTGGCGCTGGTTACTATCTTGTCGACAGTTTTACCAGTTCTTGAAATTCCAGCGCTCCATACGTTCTCGGGTTTATTAGGCAAGTAAACAGCAAAGACACCGCCTAAGCTAAGAATAACCAGTGCGGCTAAACCACCTGCACCTGCAAGTAGAAGTTTTTTACGAGGATTCTTAGGCAAAACAGGATTAACTGGTGTCCCAGTATAGACTTGGCCTTGTGACAAATTGGTACCTGAACTCGTGGGTAGAGTTGAGCTTGGAGAAGCATATGGATTCTGTTGTTGAGGTTGTGGGGATTGCGGCTGGCTCGGTTGTATCTCTGGCCAACGACTAGTTTCAGATGAATAGGTAGGTTGTGGCTGGGTTGAACTTGATGGCTCATTAACCGGTTCGCTTGGGGTAGCCTGAGGAGTAACTGGTTCTGGTTGCGAAGGAGTAGCGGGCGTCTGAGACGACGGCTGACCATATGGCCCAGTGGTATTTTGAGAATCGTTAGTAAAGGGATCTTTGGGAACGGGCGTCTGGGGGTCTTGTTTAGGGTCCATAATAATCCTCACAATGGTTACACTTATTTTTGATTATTGTAGCATAACCGTAACAAATACTTAGCAGAGGTAATACAGCTAGAAAGCTACTCTACGGCCATTGCTTGTTTCGTCTGGGGTACATTGTGAGCACAAATCCTCGCGCTCATACTCAGAGAACCAGTGTTTCGTTGCCTTAAAAAAGGGCTCGTAATCACGATACGCGATAAAATCTGCGGCGCGGCGCAATAGCCAACCAGTGCGGCCATATAATTTTATGCCACCCCATTGTACTGCTGCCCAATTAGGACCAGCCGGCATTACATACACTGGCTGTTTTGCAACATATGGTTTGGGTGTTTTGACATGTGTAACAATTGCTTCGAGCGAGCGAGCAACGTATGAACCGTCATAGATAGCTGTTTGAGCCATTCCACTGTAAGGCGTATCCGCATTGTCGCCAATTACAAAAATACTGGGTTCGGCCTGCAGGTATTGATCAACCCGAACTTTACCATTTTTTACTAGTTGAAAGCCTTGTTCGGCAAAAAAAGGATTGTTTGACATACCGGCCGTCCAGATAACCGTATGGCTACGAATTGGCTTACCATTAACCAGCAATTCGTCAGTAGTCTGACCCTCCACCGCAGCGTTAAAATATAATTTTACCCCACGCGCTCGAAGCTGTTTGGCAATCTTGCGTGACATTCGGGCAGGCATACGCGGTACCAGTCGAGGCGCGGCTTCGACTAAATCAATATGTATTGCTCGATGTTTTATGCCGTGCTTATCGCAAATATACTGTACATAATCACCAAGTACGCCAGCCAGTTCAATTCCACTCGGTCCACCACCTACCACCACATAGTTAATATCGGGTTTGCGATCATCAATAATTTGCTGATGCAGATGAATTTTTAACTTTTCGGCATCTTCAAGGGTTTTAATGCCATAAGCAAACTCAGGTAATCCTTCAATATGAAAGTAATTAGTGATTACGCCAAGTGATAAAACTAGATAATCATAGCCGATTTCTTGTCCGGTAGCGGTTATTACGTGCTTTTGCGCTCTATCAAGACCGGTTACTTTGTCTTGCACACGATGCACCAACTTTGCATCAAGTAACTCATCGAGATGGATACTGGAAGTGCTATGGCTACCGCCGGTAGCAGTATGGTAAAGCGAGGGGTAATAACGAAAATCTGGAGTGTCGCTAATCAAAGTAATTTCAAAACCACCGGCTTTTGCTAGATCAAGTGCCGTCTTTACGCCGCCAAAGCCACCGCCCACAATTACTACTCTTTGTTTGTTTGTTTTCATAGTTTTATACAATGTATTGTATTGAATATAAAAACATCTGTAAACCTCTTAAGCGTTAATTCGTCGATAGCGGATTGATGCAAATTAACGCTTATGGTTGTGATAAACTAATCAAGAATGAAAAACACCAAGATCAGTAGTGACATTTATCAAAAGTTAGAAAAACTAATCGAGGGTGAAGTCGACCGAACTGTTGAATCACGAGACTTTTATAGCCACGACGCTAGTATGTTTGAACTACTCCCAAGGGCTGTTGTTTTTCCTAAAAATAGCAAAGACGTACAAAAACTCGTTACATTTGTTGCCAAAAACAAAAAGTCGCACCCCCATCTTTCGCTCACAGCCCGCAGCGCCGGGACCGACATGACAGGTGGCGCAATTAACGATTCGATCATTATGGATATGACGAGACACTTTGACGAGACGATCGAAGTAACTGGCGAACATGCTCGGGTATTGCCAGGTCGTCATTATCGTGACTTCGAAGCAGACACACTAAAGCACGATGCATTAATGCCATCATTTCCTGCCAGCCGCGAACTGTGTACGGTTGGCGGCATGGTTGCTAATAATTCAGGCGGAGAAAAATCCCTTGAGTTTGGTAAAACCGAAAAATTCATTCAATCACTAAAGGTTATTTTTACTGATGGCAATGAATATACCGTTAAACCACTAAGTAAAAAGCAGCTCGATAAAAAAATGGCTCAAAAAGATTTTGAAGGACGCGTGTACCGTGAAGTGTTTGAGCTTGTTGACGAACATTATGAAGTTATTAAAAATGCCAAGCCTCACGTTTCGAAAGATTCTACCGGTTATCATCTATGGAATGTATGGGACCGTGAAACAGGCATTTTTGATTTAACACAGTTAATTGTGGGATCACAGGGCACTCTTGGCATGGTAACAGAAATAGATTTTCGATTAATTAAGAATCCAAAAAATTCGGGTAGTTTAATTATCTTCTTAGATGATCTGGATAATCTTGGTGAGGTAATTAATAACGTAATGACTCATAAACCGGCTACGTTCGAAGGATTTGATAATTACACGCTTATGCTCAGCTTTAAGCTATTCTTTTTCTTTCATAAAACATTAGGTTGGGCGGGCATGATTAAGCTCGGCTTGCAGCTATTACCGTCACTTGTTAACTTCCGGCGCGGCATACCAAAAATGGTCTTGATAGTCGAGTTTACAGCCGATACCGATGAAGAGGTAGCTCGGCGCGTTCACCAATTGCGACTCGACATGAAGAAATTTGGTCATGATGCGCTCTTCGAGGAAGACGAAAACGAAATTAAAGAAAAGAAATTCCAGATTATGCGCCGAGAAAGCTTTAATTTGCTGCGCAACAAAGTCAAAGATAAGCACACCGCACCTTTTATCGATGACCTCGTGGTCCCGCCCGAACATCTGCCTTCGTTTTTACCCGAACTTCGAGTTATCATTAATCGATACAAATTAATTGCTACTATTGCTGGTCACATGGGTGATGGTAATTTCCATGTTATCCCTCTTATGCGATTTGAAGAAGAGGACGAGCGTGCCAAAATCGAACCGTGCATGCGCGAAGTAAACACCTTAGTACTTAAATACGAAGGCTCCATGAGCGGTGAGCACAACGATGGTATGTCACGCGGCCCGTGGCTCAAACAACAATACAAGCCAGAGATAATGGCCCACTTCCGAACGGCAAAATACATTTTTGACCCTGAGAATATTTTTAATCCGCATAAAAAAACCGATGCTGACTGGGAATATAGTATGGCCCATCTGCGCGAACACTTCTAACCAACTTTCAACTTAGAATTACCGTGGACACCCTGTCTTAGATGCGTGTTTAACATTAATAATAGGGACTAGATTACTTATTGTTGCCTTATCCCCGGGAACAGAGTTATCTTTTGACACCGCTTCAGGAGTTACTATTTTAAATCCTTTTTTGGTTCTTTTAACTCTCATCTGCATAGTACCGCCGCCTTTTTTATTGTAGTCGTAGCTTCCGTCCATAACAGTGCCGTAGCCCCTAATCTTTGAAACTGCCCTTGGGACAGTACAGACTTCTTGGCCAACGGAAATCTTTCCTATGTTTGCTTTTGTTGCATCAGTTTCGTTATATGGTCGATAATCATCATAAACTAACTCACCCGGATTACCTGGGGTAAGTGGATACGTCTCATCGTTGTCAGATGATAAGGCATATATTATTACTACGGTAGCGCAAGTTGCTACCAGAAGAGAGTTTGCTATACCTATCAGACGCCGAGTATTGGCTTGTGCGATATCCATTTCCGCGGCTGTGCGAGCTACACTTAAAAAGGCAGCGTCCCCCTCTTGAGTCAAGAGTACCCCTAAACCCTGTTCCAGCTCAAAGTTTGCTTTATTTTCAGGATCAGCCATATAGGTTCTGACCCGTTTCTGCACCTTTTTTTCTCTTTTCAGCTCTCTTTTTGATAGTGGTTGATCTGTATTAATTACTCTCTGCGCTTGAACTGCATCTATAGCGGTGGCGGGGGACGCATAAACACCCTCTTCTACTAGCTCAGCTGTGATACTTCTTAAAATCTCCTCACCTTCGGCCATGAGTTCAGCTGTGTTTGTATCTGGTGTCATATTAAATCTATTATCAGCCATAATTAATAAATTATTATACATTAATATGACATATAAAGCAAAAATCTCTGCGGGGCTAGCCTCTAAATCATGGACAAGGTACAATAATATTCCATTTATGTTTAATGAACCGGTAGTATACGTTGACATTGAAACAACTGGAGGGAGTTATCGGACCAGTCGTATTCTTGAGTTTGCGGCTATTCGTGTTGAAAATGATGTTATTGTCGATTCGTTTACTACGCTTATCAATCCTGGGGGCCCAGTTCCCTATCATATTACGAACCTAACGGGGATTAGTACGAATGATGTTGCCGATGCACCTTTTTTTGAAACGGTTGCCGAACAAATTCATACAATACTAGATGGAGCTATTTTTATTGCCCACCATGTGCGATTTGATTATTCATTTATTAAAAAACAGCTCGAGATGTGTAATATTCACTATAGCCCCAAGATGCTGTGCAGTGTCCGTATGTCCCGCGCCCTATACCCCAAGGCTAGAGGGCACGGGCTAGAAGCAATCATCAATCGCTTTGGTATTGAAACTGTGGCGCGCCACCGAGCATATGACGATGCAAAAGCAGTTTTGCAATTTTTAACAATAGCTTACCAACAACTGGGTGCCGAAACATTTTCGGCGGCTGCACATAAACAACTAAAGCACCGCAGTGCTCCGCCTCATGTTGCAAGTGGTATTTTCGACACCATCCCCAACACCCCCGGTGTGTATACGTTTTCAGACGCTAATGACATACCAATCTACATCGGCAAAAGCATAACTCTACGCAAACGGGTCATGTCCCATTTTGCCCAAGACACAGCCATTGATAAGGAAATGAAGTTATCGCTGAACACCCATAAAATATCTTTTGTAGAAACAGCAAATGAGCTCGAGGCTTTGTTGCTTGAATCCCAAATGGTGAAAGAGCATTTGCCTATCTACAATCGCCAGCTTCGAAGAGTTAAAAAAATGTATCTGCTCAAAGCTACTCTCAATGATCATGGCTATAAGACCATCGTTATAGATTTTGTGCATACCAAAGATATCGTTCCAAGCCAAGCTATTTACGGTGTATATTCTTCAAAGATAAAGGCTAAGCGTAGCCTTGAAGAGATTCAAAAAACATACGATCTGTGCCCAAAGTTACTTGGCTTAGAAAAGACAAGTGGTGCCTGTTTTAAATCTCAACTAAAAAAGTGTTCCGGTGCATGTGGCGGCATTGAGTCGGCAGTCAAATATAACATGCGTTTCGAAACAGCGTTTTCACGAAACAAAATCGATGAATGGCCTTATAAAAATCCAGTAGTACTGTCGCATCTACAAAGTACACCTCAGCATAAGAACCTAGTGTTAGATAATTGGAACGTAATCGGTGAGATACACAGCGACGAAGGCTGTGAAACCTATTATAGGCCGTGGTCTTCGGTGTTTGATCTCGATACATATAAAATTATTCGAGGATATTTAGCTAACAAATCAAACTCTTTTAAATTGCAGCCGATCTCTCGTAGCGAACTGCAGACACTGTGCTCATAATCCGCCTATCACGAATTAATGTTAGGATCTGGCAGATAATCTACGCTTTTTATTTTGTTATTTTAAGTGCAGAATCGATATTCTTTTTAATTCGCTCAAGAGGATCAATGTCTGAGCTCGGTAATATAAACTGCTGACCTGTAAGCCGTTCATAAACTTCAATGTAAGACTTGGACAGTATTTTGATGTACTGAGGTGTCATTTTTGGTGCCACTTGATCATCAAGCCCACTATAGCCTTGATTTAACAACCATTGCCTGATTAGTTCCTTTGATAACTGGCGTGGTAGTTTAGCAGTTCTATCTTTTAGGTATGCTTCGTATTCAGCTATATCAAAATAACGAGATGAGTCTGGCGTGTGGATCTCGTCAATAAGATATATTTCATCATCAAACAAGCCAAACTCATATTTTGTGTCAGCCAAAAGCAAACCTTTTTTGCGCGCCATTTGCTTACCACGGATAAAGAGTTGACGCGCGATAATACTCAAACGTTCAAACTGATCCTCAGTCATTATCCCGCGCTCGATAATATCGGTAGCAGAGATGTCTTCTTCGAAGCCTCGTTGCTCCTTTGTTGACGGCGTGATAATTGGCTCTTCAAGCAAGTCATAAGCTTGCATCCCCGCGGGTATCTTCACACCAGAGACCGTTCGTACACCCGACTCATACACACGCCACGCGTGGCCAATCAAGGCCCCTCGTATCACTATATTGACTTGGAAAGGGTTGCACCGTTTACCTATTGACACATTAGGATCGGGTACCGATTCTATCCAGTGCGGGATGATGTCTTCAACTGCCTTCGCAAAATGATAGGTAAGTTGATTTAAGACTTGGCCTTTATGCGGGATAGGTTCCGGAAAGAGATGTCCGAATACCGACAGTCGATCGGTTGCGATCGACAGCAATTTACGATCAACCGTGTACACGTCACGCGTTTCGCCGCGATACACATCGTTGTCCTGGCCATCAAATGAATAGTTGGTTGCTAGTATTGCCACAGAAACTTATTGTACTCTCTCGCGCCAATTTAAAAAACCAGGTATTCCGATTGTTGATCATTCCCTTGATTTTTTATGCATATAATTGGGGCTTCTTCAATGGCTCCTATTTTTTGAGCTTCAATATTAGTGCCATTAATACGGTTAAATTCTTCCACAGTGCGTAAAACTGCAGCAGGCGTCGAAGTTGCAACAACCATACCAGGGCCCATATGCCATCTCCCGTAGGCTTTCCTGTCAGAAAATCTCGCAATATCTTGTACGTGAAGCATGATCTCAGGCGGTCTAATTGGAGTATCTATTATTACACCACAGCCGCTTGGTTCTAACATTCGTCGCAGTTTTTCTGGCTGTCCACCCCCAGTTATGTGGGCTGCTCCGCTGATTTTGGCTTTCGGCTCTCTGTGTATGTCAAAACCACCGGTCAGATCGGTCATCAGCCGACTATATATTGTTGATGGTCGTTGAACTAATTTGCCCAACGAAACATCCCCTAGTTCTTTAACTGTTTCGTTATGCCATTCCGGACCGTACTGTTTGAGCATCGCTTGCCGAACATCAGTAATGCCATTTGAACGAAA
>CAZIMF010000035.1:0-9037 GCA_964540445.1 uncultured Candidatus Saccharibacteria bacterium | reverse complement strand
TAGATATTGTCAATTTAACTTATGAAAATATCATCTGCATCTCTGTAATACTTGTCAAATATTTATTGACAAATTAAATCAAACACGTTATACTTATATGTATGGAACATGTATTACAGCAGCTAGGGCTTAACGTAAAAGAATCCAAGTTCTACCTATTTTTACTAAACGAAGGCCCAAAAACTGGTGCGCAGCTAGCCAAAGAAATGTTAGAAAGTCGGACAAATACATATATGGTATTAAATAAGCTAATTGGCGAAGAGCTTATTGAAGTAGATAGCACGTCAGCGGTTAAAAAATATTGTGCAGCAAATCCCGAGAAACTCAAGTCTCTAATCGTAGTTAAGCAGCGAGAAGTTAAGCAGGCACATACATCACTTACCTCCGTCTTGCCAGAATTAGCTTCTATTTACAACTTGGGGCAACACAAACCAGGAGTTGTGCACTTTGAGGGCTTATCAGGATATAAAACGTTCCAGGAGTACATTTCTCGGTCAGGTTTATCTATAGATGTACTCGCTAGTAACGTTATCCCCGAGAATAAAGAAGCTCTAATGATCTTAGAGGAAGCCGTCCGCCAGCGTAATGCACGAGGGGCAAAAGCACGCATAGTTTTTCATATGGATGCAAAGAAATGGCTAAATGTTGCAGACTTTGAATCTAAGGGTTACGAGGTGAGATTCTGGGGCGAAACGCCGCTATCGGGGGAGGTTGCGATTTATGGCAACAAAGTGGCCATCACCGCATATCAGCCAACGGTGATTGCTACGGTTATTACAAATGACATTATTGCTGACACATTTCGAGTAATTTTTGAACAGATATGGGTAAGCGCAAAAAGCTGAGTTATCTCATACGTGCAGCCTAAGCTAATGCAGTATCTCGGTCTGAACTTCCCATTGCAGCTAATGCAAAAGCACCGAATTCTTCAAGAACTGGATCTACCTCACCTGTTTCAGTCGGATCATCATGACCAAAGGACTTCATCTCTGGCATCGGAGGCTCGGTCGGGGGAGGCACACGAGGCATCCCATCATCATCGTCATCAGGCGGGAAAAAGTCCCGAACATACACTTCGCGGGTAGTAAATAGTTCATCATGGAACGCCCCGAGTACTTCACCTTGCTGCACTCTACTCAATATACCCATACATTCTCCTCGTTATTACATGCATTCCAAAGCTTCAGGGCGATCAGACACAAATAGTGACTAAAGTGTATACGCTTTAATTTTAGGAGACTGTATTATATTTAACTGCCTATCTCCAATCCATAAATTAGTTTAAAACATAATTTTGTACAATATAAATAAAATTGTATAATATATTAATTATGACAAGTTTAGAGCAGCTTAATCCTATTAGTAATGGAGAGCTTGAACAACTTTTGGGGAAGCAAGCGCTTCAATTCTTAGGTGCAGTGTATGATATGCCTGACTCTGCCCATATTGGCGAATCTAGGATGGCTACTTGGGATTATCTAACTCCTTTAGCGATTCAATCGCCTGAACCCACCTCCGACAATGAAGCTCCAGAGCATTCCGTATCGATGGCCACCTTGAATCGCTTTACGGTACCGCAAGCAAAAACCCTAGGTCGCTTAGTACGCAAGGAGTTAATCCAGGGGGTTGAAGATGCAGAGGAGGAACCGCAGGATGACGTTTTAACTAAAACATATAAAGAGTTGGGGCATATCGGCGTGGGGCAGGCGGTAGAATTGGGTAGTATTTTAAAAAGTATTGCGGAACAAAATCTTCTAAAGTTGTCTAAATTAGACGAAAAGGAAAGAGAAGTACTTTTATTAGCAGCACACGACACACCTCCGAAAAAAATTCAGGAAATTATGAACATTGGCGAGTCTATATTTTATAAGTGCTGGAGTAGCATAAAAGCTAACCTGGCCGTTACTCATCGGGTAGAAGCTATACGCGTCCAACCACTTAAGCTTAACAGGCTGGCCACAATGATTCTTATGGACTATCCCTTAGAGAACGAGATCTTCTCGCAGGGCTTGCCCGTGGTCTATCTTTAGATGACATATCGAGGGAATTGGAGTTAAAAAGTGCGGGCGGGCTGAGCATGACTCGCGCAAGACTAAAAAGAAGACTAGGGATAAAGACAGCATCAATTTTTAAGCTAACCATTGACGCTAACAGAGATGTAATACAAGCGGCCGAAGACTCTATCTACCATCAGGCTCGGGTTACTTTTTTAGAAATTCAGGCCATCCAGTTGATGCTACAGGGTAGTACCAAAAAGGATATTGCTGCAGCTATGAATCTTAGTCTTTCAGGAGCATATAATCATATGAAATCAGGGCAAAAGAAATTAAAGGTAACTAACGTCGAGGAGTTACAAAAACTGTTAGAATCGCCACCAGAATTAGAATCACCCGAGGCAATTTCACTGCCTGTAGCGGGAGAAGATGTAGCTAGGGAAAGTGAGGATACTCATGTATTGCAGGATGAATCGCATAGAGTAATTAGCCTAGAAGAATTAAGAGAGCACATCGAAGAAACACTCAAGCCGGTAATCACTATGCTTGCAAAGGCTCTGGCAAGAGGCAAAAGAATTAGCAATATAGAGCTTGAAGGAGCGCCACTTCGAATGCCGTTAAGCATTATGCCTCTTCTCGAAAGAAATGGGGTGGGTACAAATCCTGCGTTAGTGGAACGAGGTAGGGCTAGATCTGAGGGGGTTATTGCCGCATTGCTACTAGAGAATGGGCTTGATCCTCGGGCACTTTCCGACCCCACTCTCCAAGAAACAATTTTATTAATTATTGAAAGAGAGGTACGTGAAGCTGAGGTCAAACAAGCATAAGCTTTAAATAAATACTATTGCTTAATAGGCTATTTTGTAGTATGATTAGCTTAAAATTCTAAGGAGTTAGAGACCGATGGCTATATTTGACCGTTTTCGTCGCAATCGTCAGCAAAGTGTACTCCCTGACGAAGTTAAACAGTATTATCAGGCAGAAACCCGCCAACGCCGAGGTATGGCATTAATTTTAGCTATCGGAGCTTTAATTGCTACGGTTGCAGTAGCAGCCGGCCTTTTCTTTGGCGGCCGTTTTATCTATAACAAGATTCAGGGTGATGATAAAAAAACTGCTCAGCCTGCTAGCCAAATTAAAGACGAAAACGGCAACAAAGACTTTGGCCAAGTGAATAACGATAATAATCAGGCTCAAACGCCAAGTTCCACTCCTGCAGCAGGTTCGGGGAGTGCACCGGCTACCTCTACGCCTTCTAACCCTGAGCCGCAAACACCATCACCGACAACGCCCGCCCTTGGTGACACCCCGGCTCCATTGCCCCACACCGGTGACGAAGGTCTCTAACAGGGCCAGCAGAGTAAAAAATACAACTAGACAACGCTTTTAGACTTAATCAATATTGACACGTACTATCCTAGGTAACTTATAATAAATCTACAAAAGTAACTGTCTTAGAGACAACTTTTGGGGACGCAGAAAGCCAAGCAGTACGCTTATTGGCGGTTGCATCGTACAACACAATAATAGAATCCACAGCAGAAGGCTTGGCTTATCCAGTTTTATGGGTGCCAAGTCTTTTTTCTTACCCTAAGATAAACGACGAAATACCTTTGTACATACTTAATAACTAGTAAAAGTAAAAAGGAGGTGAGGGTACAAACAATAACACGACTTCATAACTAACAAACCGAATATAAATTTTAAGACAGAAGGCAGGCACGTAAAGAAACAGTAAGAATTAAGGAGAAGAAACAGATGGCAACACCACTAACCCGACAGGATTTAATGGCGATTACCGACGGAGCAAAAAATAAAATTATGGAACGATTGGTTACCCGATATGACATACAAGGAGCCACCGATAATGCACGCGATCGCATTTTAAATACCATTAATGCGTTCCACGTCGAAACGCAGACGCTGATTAGACAGGCAAACAGTCAAAGCGATCAAATGTGGCGGCGTATAGCTTCCGTAGAATCACAAGTTGGTACAGCGCGCCAAGAAATACGCTCACTAACACAAGCGATTAATCGTTTATACGAATTTCAGGCGCAACAGGCAAACCGCATGCGCACCACCGAGCTTGGCGATACTAACTCTGGCTCTTTTGGGCGAAGTAGTTAATTTCGTTAACTATATTAAGTAAGGCTTCGGCTTTTGCTTTTTCGTCGGTAATTTTTTGAGCGTTTTCATAGGCTTCATTGATTAAGTCTTGGTTATCAGAAGCCTGAATCATCATCATTATAGTTTTATATTTCTCTTCGGGTGTTTGCTCGAGTTTGTTTACAAGTGGCGAAAGTTGCGCCAACGCATTACGCTTAATTTCTTCGAGGTCGCTTGAAACCCCGGAAGGAGCTACAAGAGGGGGCGTTGTAGGCGTGACCGTTGCGGGGCCAGAAACCGAACCTGAGGAGCTTTGAGACGGCACTACAACAGGGGCTGTTGCGTCGCTTGAGGGTGCAATATAGGTAGGATTGGGGTTCATGCCAATACCCATCGCCGGTACGCCCGATGTTGCTGTACCCGCTGTGTCATTATCTAAATCGTGTGTTTGATCTGCTTGGTGATCGTCAAACATCTCCACCCCCTATTTAAAGTTATATTTTATTTCTAATATTCAGTATATAGCATAAACGTTTTACTGCAGAAAGGCTACTTAACTATTTCTCGGTTATAATAAGATAAGCATGAAAGCAAAGAAAAATAATTGGGAGCAGCTTATTTCAGCACTGCCGCTCCGGCTGATCGCCAGCTTTGCCTTTATATCACTCGTTTCTGTTGGGCTTATGATAAGTCGTATCGCTTTTAGTAGCAGCTTGCGCTACACATTTCTATTTTGGAACCTAGCCTTGGCAGTCGTGCCGGTGCTACTCGCCTGGTGGCTTGTTAGACGAATTAAACAATTCGGTTGGCTGAAGTGGCAGCAGATTTTACTGAGTGTACTCTGGGTCATATTCCTACCAAATAGTTTTTATATTATTACCGATTTAATACATCTGCGGGCAAATTATGAAGCAGACATATTGTTTGACGTTACTTTGCTAATAAGTTTCATTATTACCGGGTTACTGCTTGGCTATACCAGTGTGTATCTTGTACACCAACAGATACTACAACGGTTTCGCGAACGCTCAGCCTATGGTTTGATAGCATTTTTATTCTTAATTGTTAGCTTTGCAGTTTGCCTGGGGCGATATTTACGATGGAATACCTGGGATATCGTACTCCGTCCCGCCGGTTTGCTTTTTGACATTTCAGATCGCGTCATCAATGCCGATAGTCATTTGCAAACGTATCAAACAACGTTGATTCTGTCGCTGGTCTTATTTAGTGGGTACACCGTCGTGTATGAAGCAGCTCGTCAGCTTCGCAAATAAGTAACAGTACCCATCTCTGTTATAATTGAGCAATATGACATATGATCTGCGTGAGCTAACGGGTGTAGTAATCACCGAGCTGTATGGTGTCGATGTAACACCGGTGTTTACGCGGCCCGAACCCCAGCACGGCGACTATACTACAAATGTTGCAATGCAGCTGGCTGGTCAGCTGCAAAAGCCACCTCGTCAAATTGCCGAAGAGATTATGGGCGTGCTAAAAACACGTGGTGACTTCGAAATTAGTATCGCCGGGCCTGGTTTTCTTAATATCCGCCTTAGTGACGCCGAAATATTTGCTGCGGCCATGCAATCTACCGTGCTGCCAAAGCCGCTCGAGGATAAGATCGTAGTTGCTGAGTACTCCGACCCAAACGCCTTTAAGGTGTTGCACGGTGGTCACCTGTATACCAGCTTAGTCGGTGATGCTATTGCAAATATTGTTGCTACGGCTGGCGCAACCGTTCACCGGGTTAATTTTGGTGGCGATGTTGGGTTGCATGTTGCTAAAACAATGTGGGCCATCATCGAAGAACTTGGGGGAGAATTCCCACAAAAACTTACTGACATCCCAAACGATCAAAAGCTTGATTGGGTGAGTGAACGCTACGTAATAGGCAATACTGCCTACGAAGAAGATGAAGTGGCCAAAGCTAAAATCACGGAGTATAACAAGCGAGTCTACGCAATTCATTCGGAGAATGATAAAGACTCACCGTTTGCCCAAATCTACTGGCTCTGTCGTCAGTGGAGTTACGATGGATTTGATGCCCTGTATGAGCGTCTTGGTATGCATCCATTTGAGAAATATTATCCGGAGAGTTCAGTTTTTGATATTGGTTTGCAAACAGTCAAACAGCATATCGGTTCTGTGTACGAAGAGTCAGATGGTGCAATCGTATTCCGAGGTGAACCGTACGGTCTATTTACCCAGGTATTTATCAATAGCGAAGGTTTACCCACCTATGCAGGCAAGGATGTAGGGTTGATCCAGGCTAAATACAAGGACTATGCTTTTGATATTTCATTTATGATTACCGATATTTCCCAAAAAGATCATATTGCGGTCGTTCTTAAGAGTATTGAGCAATTCGAATCGGAGTTGGCGCAAAAAACGGTTCATTATACGCACGGCCGTATTAAGCTGGCCGGTGGTGAAAAGATGAGTAGCCGTAAGGGTAATATTTTGCGGGCTGACGATATTATTAATGCTTCATTCGAAGCTAGCAGAGGGGCTAACGGCACAGACGATCCGGCAATTGTACTGGGAGCAATTCGTTATTCATTTCTAAGAAGCAGGATTGGTGGAGACATCGTATATAGTCCTACTGAGTCGGTTACGCTCGAAGGTAACAGTGGCCCATACGTACAGTACGCACTCGTACGGGCTCGCAGCATCTTGCGTAAAACCGAAGCAGTTACAGCTGCCCCCGAAGTTACGTCTCTTGATGAGCATGAGCGAAGTCTTGCCCGCAAAATTGGTATGTATCCAGAGGCATTTTTATTGGCGCTCAGCGACTACTCTCCTCACCATATTTGTAACTATCTCTATGAGTTGGCGGTTACCTTTAATCGTTTTTACGAGCAGAGCCGGGTTATCGATCATGAACGGTCGGCTGAACGAGTAGCGCTTACCAAAGCATACGAAGCAACCTTAAGTCATGGCTTGTCTGTACTTGGTATGCCTAAACCGGAGCAAATGTAGTGTCGGGTGCAAAAACGGCCATCATTTTTGATTTTGATGGCACGATTGCTGATAGTGCCCCCATTATTCGAGCGATTTATACTCAAATTGCCCTAAAGCATCATCTTACAGTAATGACCGATGAAGATTATGAAATGCTGCGGCGTGGTAGCCTAAGTGCCGCTCGAAAGTGGTCGGGAGTTCGTTTTTGGCAGTTTCCATTATTGGTGAACAGTGCCCGCCGGTTAATGAAGTTAGAATCAGAGAAAGTTAATCTGTTCCCGGGTGTTATCGCGATGATTCGTGAACTACGAAAACATGACGTTGCTCTCTATGTTCTCAGCCTCAATAAAACTGAAACAATTGCCAGGGTGCTTACCCGTCATGGTTTGCAGGATGACTTTTTAATACTCCGCCGTCACAAACGCTCATTTGGTAGTAAGGCGGCTGTCATTAACGGTCTGGTTAAAAAAGAACATTATGACAAAAAACAAGTCTGGATGATAGGGGATGAAGTACGTGATGTTAAGGCAGCTAAAAAAGCTGGCGTAAACAGCATCGCTGTAGCCTGGGGGTTTCAGGATGTTTCAGTTCTTAAACTGCACAATCCTACTGAACTTGTTTCGTCTGTTAGAGAACTGCATAAATCATTAGAAGATAAATTAAAAAAAGAGGATACCTTATGACCCAAGCGAATAAATCAACCACAGACTCAGAGGCTACTCGAAAAGCTAAGTCTGCCGGCGCAAAAGCTGCTGCTACCGTTCGCGCGAAAGCCCGAAACGCCAGCGAAAAAACAAGTAAACCAACAAAGCTTGATGGATTTATGTATTTTTTCCGTCAACAAGGAGTGGTGGGGCTAGCAATCGGTTTGGTTATTGGTACGCAAGTAAAATTGGTCGTAGATCAATTCATCGCCAGTTTTATTAACCCGCTTCTTGGTTTGTTGTTGCCGGGGCAGGGAGATTTAAGTCAGAAAAAAGTCACCTTAACCATGTCGAGCTTAGATAAAACTGCCGTTTTTGCCTGGGGCCAGTTTGCGTACATATTGCTTAGCTTTATAGTGGTAGCGGTAATTATTTACTATATTATCCATCTTTTAAAACTTGATAAAATAGATAAAAAGAAGGACTAACCCTATGAAACTAACCGATGATGAATGGAAAGCTCGTTTAACCGACCAACAGTACACTATTCTCCGCCAAAAAGGCACTGAAGCTCCTTTTACCGGGGAACTACTAGCTAACAAAGATAGCGGGAACTACACCTGTGCCGCCTGTGGTGCCGTACTCTTCAAGAGTGATCACAAGTTTGATTCTGGTTCTGGCTGGCCGAGTTTCTATGACGTTGCAGCCTCTAATAAGGTTAGACTAATCGACGACACTACTCTTGGCATGCACCGGGTTGAAGTAGAGTGTGCCACCTGTGGAGGCCACCTTGGTCACGTTTTTGATGATGCCTACGACCAACCGGGCGGCAAGCGCTATTGCATCAATTCGTGCAGTCTTAACTTCAAACCAGTTAAAAAAACTTAGTAGTTGGGTGCGGCCGGAAAGCCAAAGAACTCTTCCATGGTTTCGTTTTTGGCACGTAGCTCATTCGCTAAATCGACACCAACATAACGGATGTGCCATGGTTCATATTGATAACCAGTTACCCCAACTTTATCGGCAGTGTATCGAATAACAAAACCGTAGGTGTGGGCATTAGCTGCCAGCCAGGTACCACCAGCGGTGGTTGCAAAACAGATATCAAGGTCGCATTTGCCGCCGCCATTACCCAGGTCGGCTGCTAGTCCGGTTTGGTGCTCGCTGTGACCAGGTCGCGCGCTGTAGGTGTCGGCTGCCGCTTGCCCATCCTTTTTAACATACGAATCGTAGACGCTTTTTTGAGTTGCATACGAACGGTAGCCGCTGATGACTCGCAAGGAAACCTGCTCGCCGGCCGCTGCTTTTATGAGCCGATCCATTGCCTGA
>CAZIMF010000034.1:0-9045 GCA_964540445.1 uncultured Candidatus Saccharibacteria bacterium | reverse complement strand
GTTTGCGAAGCCGGTGAGGATATAATCTATCTGCACAAAGGTAAGAATATTGCTATTAACGAAGAAGTCATGACCGATGAGAGTCTAGCCAGCCTTGGTATCACGCGTGATGAGCTAGAACAGGTAAAAAGTGCCGAAGTCGGGAATATTTTCAATTTCGGTACCCATAAGAGTGAACAAATGGACTTTGCGTTTACAAACGAAGCAGGCGAAAAGCAATATGTCCATCTTGGTTCTTACGGTATCGGCATCACCCGACTGATCGGTGTTATTGCCGAAAAATTCGCTGACGATAAGGGATTAGTCTGGCCAGTGTCAGTTGCCCCGGCATTAGTCCAACTTGTCCCGCTTGGTACCGATCCGAACATCTTAGAAGCGGCAGATAATATAAATAAGGCTTTTACTGAAGCACAAATTGGTGTAATCTATGACGACCGAGATATGCGAGCAGGCGAAAAATTCGCCGACGCTGACTTACTTGGAACTCCATTCCGTGTAGTGGTTAGTAAGAAGACTCTCGAAACCGGTTCTGTTGAGCTAAAAGCTCGCAGCTCCGACGAATCAACACTCATCCCTATAGACAATATAATTAGTGAAATCAAACAGAAGGGGGAAGGAAAGAAACTATCATGAAAAAACAATTCCGCTTAACCCAATCAGGTATCGACGAGTTCAAATCCGAACTCGATGCTCTTATTTCACGCCGTGCCGAAGTAGCAGATTCCATTAAAACTGCCCGTGAACAAGGTGATCTAAGCGAAAATGCCGAATACCATGCTGCAAAAGACGAGCAGCAAGCCATGGAAGCCCGTATCTCCGAAATCGAATACATTCTTGCCAATGTCGAAGTAATCGCTAAACCCAAAGGTGATGGTGCTGTTCAGCTTGGTTCTCATGTTGGGCTCAAAGGTACTGGTGGCAAAGCCAAGCAATTCCAGGTAGTCGGCACTGTCGAAGCCGATCCGCTTAATGGCAAAATCTCCGATGAATCTCCAATCGGCAAAGCACTTATGGGCAAAAAAATCGACGAAGAGGTCGAAATCATCACTCCCGCCGAAACCGCCATCTATAAAGTCGCCAGCATCAGCTAACGTAGCTAGCTTAGCTAGCTCTAGCTCTACCCATCAAAAAAATAGCTCAGCTATTCCCATGGCTAGGTATGTCTTTTTGCTTTCAGAATGCCTCTCGACTGATGGTCGCATTTTTGAAAAACAGCTTTCGTTATTCGACATTCATTAAAATTTAGTGAAGCACAGCAACGAAAGGCACTTTTAAATATTTTTGGTTGCTATTTTGGTTAGTTTCTACCCCTGTTAAGTATAAAAAATAGTTAGTATTTCGTAAAAAAGATGGCAAAAAAAACGGCACACGCAGAAAATTAGTGTTGCAACTTTGTCATCATAGATAAAGCTAAATAAATTGTGTAACAAACAGTGCAATCAAGTGCTATAGTGCAACTTCATTAAGCGTTAATGAATCGCAGGTATAATAACGAATAGCTAACCACCAGCTTAAACTACTCTGATAATCTGGGCAGATCAGCTATAATCTATCGATATGGCAACCTTACAGGAACTTCGCAGCGAACGACTGCGTAAATTAGAGGATTTAAAAGCACTTGGCGTTAACCCGTATCCGGCAAAAGCGAATCGCACCCATCGAACCGAACAAATTTTACAGAACTTTGAGGAGATGGAAGGGCACGATGTCACGCTGGCTGGGCGCATTGTTGGCATCCGTAAATTCGGTAAAATTGCTTTTATTGTCCTCAAAGATGCAAGCGGCAGTATCCAATTATTCCTAAAAGCTGGGGTGATAGACGAAACAAATGGTTCAAGTAATCAAATAGGGCTCGAACACATCACGTTACTTGATAGTGGCGATTTCATCGAAGCTACCGGGCCCGTAATAAAAACTCAGACCGACGAAATTTCAATTGAGGTTCAGTCGCTCAGATTGCTCGTTAAATCGCTTCGCCCGTTGCCAACCGAACAAGATGGCTTCACAAACAAAGAAGAGCGTCTAAGGCGCCGCTACGTCGATACTAACGTGAATAAGAATGTGTACGAGCGATATTTGCGCCGCAGCAAATTTTGGCAGTCTACCCGCGAATTCATGTTAGCAGAAGGCTTTACTGAGATGAACATCCCTGTTTTAGAGGGAATTGCCGGAGGAGCCGATGCTAATCCGTTTGTAACGCATATGGATGCGCTTGACCAAGATTTCTACCTTCGCATTAGCCACGAACTACCACTAAAGCGCTTGTTGGGCGGGGGCTACGAAAAAGTATTCGATATTGGGCCGCGTTTTCGTAACGAGAATTACTCAGACGAGCATTTGCCCGAACATATTGCTATGGAATGGTACTGGGCGTACGCTGACTGGCGGATGGGTATGGAATTAACCCAGCGTTTTATTCGTTATATTGCTGATAATACCTGGGGAACACGTACATTTACTTTATTAAACGGGCAAACAGTTGATCTGGGCAACGATGGGCAAGGTTGGCCGGAAGTCAGCTTTGTCGGTACGGTTAAAGAACGCTACAACATCGATGTTTTCAATACTACCCTCGAAGAGGTGCAGGCGGCCGTCCGTGTAAACGGCATAGAAGTAGAAAAGGCTGACAATATTAGTCGCTGTATCGATAAACTATGGAAAAAACTGCGTGTCGAGATAGTCGGACCGGCCTTTTTGGTTGATGTGCCGACATTTTTGCAGCCATTGGCTAAGCCGCAGGCCGCCGACCCCCGACTAAGTGAGCAGTTTAACTTGTTGCTCGGCGGCACGGAAGTTTGTAAGGCCTACAGCGAACTCAACGATCCTCTCGATCAGCTCAGTCGTTTTGTTGAACAGCAGAAAATGCGCGATGCCGGTGACGACGAAGCTATGATGCTTGACATTGATTTTGTAGAAATGCTCGAATATGGCATGCCGCCCGCCTGTGGCTACGGCCACTCTGAGCGTCTGTTTTGGATGCTCGAAGGTGTTACTGCGCGTGAAGGCGTCCCGTTTCCGCAACTCCGTGCTGAAACCGACGAAACCACCCGTAAAATCTACCCCGAACTAAACCTCTAGTGATGGGTAATATCAGAGTTGGAGGTGCCTGATTGAGCCGGTACATTCGAGCCAGCAGCACTACGCTCAGCATCTTTTCTATCACTGTTACCAGCTAAACCAAGGGCAACAGTTACTGCAACAGCTGCTAAGGCGCCGCCGCCAACCCTAAGAATTTTCTTACCGGTAGAAGTGGGGGCATCAACCCCAGGAGCCTCACCTGGTTCTGGCGGTCGAAAGGTGTCTTCGGCTCTTCGTAGGTCGGCAGGGGTAGAAGGATCGCTAACCTGGAATTGGTTTGGGCCAGCAAACAACTCGCCTTCGTGTACAGGTATAGGGGTTGGGGCTGATTCAGGGGTGCTTACGTCGATTGTGGCCATAATTTAATTCCTATTTAATAACGTTTGTTTTTATTAATGTATGCATATATGATAGCAAAAAAATACAGTTTTGTCAAGTATTTGGCATAAGAGGTATTCTGAACTCCTTCGGCCATACTAACATGTAGCGATGTTAGCGAACGAGTTAATGTTCCAACAAAGAGAGCAGCTGCTTATACTGTTTAGCAAGTTGCTGATTGTGAATTTCGACACCGTATAACTCTTTGCCATCGATGCTTATTAAGCTGACGACATTATTGTAGACATACGTTTCAAAATCGATAATAAAGGTGTTTGGACTTATAAAATGGGCTGGTTCTGTAGGTTTCTTTTGATTGGTAAACACGTGGCCGGTACCCGCTTTTTTAAGAAGTAATGGACGTAATTTCTCGTGGAGATGCCTGCCAATCTGCTTGGTAACGGCGGGTAGCTCCAGGATATAGTAATCAGTTTCTACCTGGTTCAGGTTCCAGTACATTTGCTTAATGCCTTCTATATCGTGGTATTCAACAAGCTTTGAGGTGGTAGGGGATAATTGCTGCAACTCTTTGAGTAAATGAAGAGTGCCTGGCAGGTCGCTTCGTAAACTTTGACTCAGTTTTTCTTGTTGATCCACCAGAAAACCGAGGGCTGCCGGGTCAGCGGGGTGGTATACCGTGCCGTAATGCCGCTCCTGAACGCTAATGAGTTGCTTATCCGCTAACCGTTCAAGTAATGGATACAATTTTGTTCGGCCGGTCTGCAAGCCTCTGCTAATCTCTAAGACTGTCTGTGGCCCGGCTTGGAGCAGATACAAAAATACAGTAATCTCATCTGTTAAAAGCGGCAGTTGTCGTAGATATTCGACAAGTTTTTTATTTGTTACGTTGTGCACAGCCATGGGGAAAGTATACCAGCTAGTTGTCTGAATTATTAGACAACTTTTTACTAAGCAGAAAGTCTGTCTCGGGAACAAACACTTTGGGCCGGGATATGATATAGTGGGTTTTATGGCTACAACTAAATCTAAATCGACCCCTAAAAATAAAAAAGCCGTATCGGCAGCAAAAACAACAGTTACTAAATCAGCTAAAACAACTGTGACGAAAAGCGCAGCAGTTAAAACCTCTACAGCAACTAAAAAAACAGTAAGAAAGGCCTTAAGCCCCCTTGAGCGCTTACGCAGTTTACACCTGAGCGCAGCCCTGGTATATCTACTTTTTGCCGGACTGGTAATTGGTTTTGTTACCACCAATGCAGTTGCTATGCGGCTGGGTCTTGCAGCACGCGATCAATTTGTTAGCAGCACCGATGTAGTACTTGCTCCTGCAACAGAGGTATTATTTAACATTCAGCCTAAATATATACTGGCAACAGCGTTATTAGTTAGTGCACTATTTTCTGTATTAGTTGCAACCAAGTTGCGTAGTCGCTACGAAGCAACTATTGCTAATGGCACCTCTGGTTTTCGTTGGCTTGCCGTCGGGATTTCAGCTGCCTTAATGCTCACCTTCGTAAACTTACTAGCAGTTATTGATGATATTGAGCTACTCAAGCTCTCTGGTTTTATGATAATCGTTTCGGCTGCGTTCGCCTTTATCTCAGAACGCGAAAACACAAATTCAGCTAAACCAAAGTGGCTAGCATACTGGTTAAGTGTTGGTACTGGGGTAGTAGCTTGGTTGCCAGCCCTTGCAGCACTTATCGGCACTAGTGTCTATGGAATGGAACGCTACGGTTGGCATGTATACGCATTGGCAGCTGCTGGTTTACTAAGCTCACTCGTATACGTAGTTATACGCTACAAATCTATTGCAAGAGGCCTCGGCTCATACCTGAATCTCGAAGAAAAGTATCTTCGCATTGATATGCTCACAAAATTTGCCTTCGTTATCATTGTTATCCTTGCGCTGAAGTAAGTAGTTGCTACAGATTTAATGTCTCGATTCCAGCCGCAAACACTTGAAATTACCATAGATAAACTTGTCCACGGCGGGCAGGGTATTGGTACGCTTTCCGACGGTAAAAAAGCCTTGGTTTGGAATGTGCTGCCCGGTGAACAAGTTACTTTTGTAACCCGTAAAAGTCGATCATCTCTTGTAGAAGGTATAGCAGAAGAGATCTTAGTCCCGTCGCCAGAACGTGAGACTCCGCGCGACGAGCTCTATCTGAGCACCAGCCCATGGCAAATGATGACCTATGAGGCAGAGAACAAGTACAAACAAGAAATTTTAACCGAGACATTACAGCGCGCTCACGTCGATTATGCGGGTGGCATTACCTGTACTGCGCCCGATGAACCATGGCACTATCGTAATAAGATGGAGTACTCGTTTTATGGTGATGACGACGGGTTGCACCTAGCCTTATTTAATCGGGGTACTCACCTAAAACAGATAGTTTCCGGCAGTAGCATCGCTCGGCCAGAAATAGATGCTGCAGCTACTAAATTAGCAGCCTTGCTTAATGAGGCAAACGTTCGGGCCGGAGATATCAAAAGTGCCATTATCCGCTGCGATGAGAAGGGAAATACGGTTATTGCCATATTTACGCGGGACCAAAAGTTTCCGGTGTTACCAACACTTGAAACTTTGTGTCAAGGTGTGGTTGTTTGTTACTCAAACCCAAAAAGCCCCGCTAGCGTACGGACTCAGGATTTATATAAGTTTGGCGATATCTCACTGGGGGATACACTACTGGACGCAACTATTCGGTATGACGTATTCTCGTTTTTTCAGGGTAACTTGGGGATATTCAGAACAGCGCTGGAAGAAATACGATCGAGTGTGGGCGATAGTGCTGTAATTGACTTATACAGTGGTGTTGGCTCGATCGGCCTATCGTTGCCGCAAACAGACCTATTAATTGAAAGCGAAGCAGCCAATGTTGTTTGGGCCAAGAAAAACACCGGAAATCCACGGACTGCAACGGTAATACACTCCACCAGCGAACGTGCCCTTGAATATATCGATGAAACGCACACGCTTGTGGTAGACCCGCCCCGGGCTGGGTTACACCACGATCTTGTTGACCGGATTATCAATGTCAAACCACCGAAAATTGTTTATTTAAGCTGTAACCCCAGCACATTTGCTCGCGACTTAGAACTGTTGCAGCAAAGTTACGTTATACGTTCGGTCAGTGGCTACAATTTCTTCCCGCGTACGCCACATACCGAAGCTCTAGCCATTTTAGAGGCAAAGTAAGTCAGAGTGCCGTATAGTAAAAGCATATGCGCGTACACCGGTTTTATGTAGGAGATAAGGTACAGCTCAAAAAAGATTTTTGGCTGCACGACGAAGCGTTGCTCTGGCAGTGGAATAAAGTGCTGCGTTTCCGCGATGGGCAAGAAGTTATTTTGTTTGACGGCATACAAACCGATCGTCTGTACCGGATTGCTAAAATCGATAAAACGGAGGCTCACCTCGAACTGGTAACAGAACTTGCAAGAAATGTACCAACGACACATTTGTATCTGTTTTTTAGTCTGCTCAAAAAAGACAATAATGATGTAATCATCCAAAAATGTACAGAATTAGGCGTATCTACTTTTGTGCCGCTTTTAACCGAACGTTCAATCCGGGATAATTTTAACATCGAGCGTGCCCGCAAAATTGCGCTCGAAGCCAGCGAGCAATGCGGCCGATCGAATATACCGGTTGTCCGTGAGCCCATGCACGTACTAACCGCCCTTGATGAATACCAGCCTAAGGTTACATTGTTTATTGCCGAAAAGGGCTCAGAACCTCCCAAAAGACAGAAACCCAATGATCGCCGTGGTGTCTTTATTGGTCCCGAAGGCGGCTGGAGCGATGCCGAAAAGCAATTATTTAAAGACCGTAAACTAGCACATTTGCACATCAATGACTTCACGCTCCGCGCCGAAACAGCGGCAATTATTGCCAGCACAAAACTACTTTAGCTTGGCTAAATGATTAAATTACCTCTGTGAAAATAAAAAACTACGCTATAATAGTGTAAATGAGCATGGAACAATTAGACCCTGCTGCGCCTGCAGCGGAAGCAGTAATTCAAGAGAGTGCAGAAGAGCTAGCCCAGCCAGCCCAGCCGGATAACGAAGAGGTTACGCGCGGTTTTTATACCTATATTCCTGGCGGCGAAGTTAAGCCAGACGAAACAAACTTTACTACCATCACTAAACAAGAGCTTCATGACGGCACACCCATTAGAATGAGTATTACCGCTTACTGCGCCCTGTACTTTGTTCATAATAATGCAGCCGGCAAGGATGGCTGGCTCAGGCCAGAAGAGGATGCTACTCAAGGTGTTGCTTCAAGTTTGGTGGTGCCAGTCGATGGTAGCAGCCATGCTGCAAAAACAGCCCTAGAGCTATGCGAAGAGCAAGGCCTTATCGAGGTGAGCTACCCAGATAAAAATCCTGATTTAAAAAAAGGTAAGCCTGCGAATAATGTTCGGTTAACAGAAACCGGACAACGCGCTGTTGCTGATTTGGCGCCCCTGTTTGAGTCTATCGTCGTAAAAGCTGATTTAGCAAAAAAATACGAAACAGTACAGCTAATGCTTGCCGAACTGATGCATATGTATGGCATTATCGGACAGCAGCCACCTGCAGTACTTATCGAGATGCAAGACAGTACGGTTTCTTTGCCAGTGGCTGATGCCGCTTTCAAGAAAATTACTAGGCGACTTCAAGACAGGCAAGAAGAACTTTTCCCCGTCATAGATCAGTTTGTTGAAAGGGAACGGCTAAAAGAAACCGAACAAGATGAAGGGCGGGCGATATTCGGGATTGCTGCCTAGATATCTTGACGCCTTGCTACAATAGATAGCACACATGGCAACAAATAATTATTGGCGCGAGCGATCGCAGCCATACAAACCAGGACAAAAATCTGCATTCAAGCTTAGTCGCAGCAAGATTGAGCTGTTTATGCAGTGTAAACGCTGTTTTTGGCTCGATGTTCGCTGTAAGATTACTCGTCCAAACGGGCCACCATTCCAAATTAATAAGGCCATCGATGAACTCTTTAAAAAAGAGTTTGATAGCTACCGTGTTAAGGCCGAACCGCATCCGTTAATGACCTCTAATAATGTTGAAGCTATCCCGTTTGCTCACAAAAATCTTGATGATTGGCGGCACAACTTTACCGGTGTAACAACACTGCATAAACCGACAAATCTACATATTTTTGGTGCAGTTGATGATATTTGGATTAACCCAAATAATGAATTGATTGTGGTTGACTATAAGGCTACTGCTAAAGCTACCGAAGTGAATCTTGATGCTGAATGGCAAGTCACCTATAAGCGACAAATGGAAGTGTATCAATGGCTGCTTCGCCAAAATGGCTTTGACGTTAGCGATACTGGTTATTTTGTATATACCAACGGCCGGCTTGATCTTGATGGCTTTAACGATCGGGTAGAGTTTCGTACCAAAGTCATTCCATATACCGGCAGTGACGATTGGATTGAATCAACGCTTAAAGAAATGAAAGCCTGTATGGAAAGCGAGAAGATGCCTGCCGTCGGTGATAGCATTATGGGTGGCGATTGTGAATTTTGTGCGTATGCCCGTGCCCGCACCGAGTTAACCGTAAAGCACATTCAAAACAAATAGTCTTTTACTTTTTAATAATCCCACAGA